>CANJHD010000012.1 GCA_947474065.1 Planctomycetaceae bacterium | reverse complement strand
GGAATCAAGCAACCGAGCGACAAGAGCCACTTCCTCCTTCCTGACCTGGGTGAGGGCCTCGCTGAGGCTGAACTCATCGATTGGAAGGTCAAGGCTGGCGACACCGTCAAGGAGAGCCAGACGCTCGCCGAGATGCAGACGGACAAGGCATTGGTTGAGGTTCCCTCGCCATGGGCCGGCACGCTGACAGAGATCTGTGGCAAGGCTGGCGACATCATCAAGGTGGGCGCGGTGCTTGTGCGTTACGTGCCGGTTGGCGCGGTGGCGAAGAGTGCGCCAAGTTCAAGCGGTTCGAGCGGTGCGGCTGCGAAGCCAGTGGCGAGTGCAAGTAGCAATGGCAGTGCCCAGACCGCGTCGTCGTGCGTATCTGCGCAAGTAGCGGCTGGCGCCCCTGTGGCCGCGGATGATCAGGGAACTGTCGTTGGAACCATGAGTGGAACACTGACCGTGAGCGATCGCTTTGCGCGTCGTGCTTCGGAAGTGGCCGTGGTTTCCCGCGAGGGTAAGGCACTTGCAACACCGGCGGTGCGCCGTATTGCGCGTGAACTTGGCGTCGACATTCAACGCATTCCCGGCAGTGGCCGTGGTGGGCGCGTGACGGCTTCGGATATTGAGTCCTTTGCCGGTAACGGTAATGGCGCTGCAGCGGTGAGCACCGCGCCAAGCGCCGGCTTTGCGCCGCGTTCCACGGCAATTGCAGCAGGATCGGTGTTCATTGATCAGAACGGTGTCACCCAGCGCGTGCCGTTCCGCGGCGTGCGTCGCAAGATCGCGGAGAGCCTTGATCGCAGTGTGCGGACCACAGTGCACTTCACGGTTGTTGACGAAGCGGACATCACCCAACTTGACCAGAAGCGCAAGGAATACAGCCGCGTCACTGGGCAGAAGCTGAGCATGCTGCCGTTCATCATGGCAGCGATTTGCAAGGCGCTGAAGAAGCACCCAACGCTCAATGCCATCACTGATGATGCAAATAGCGAGATCCTGATTAAGGGTTCAGTGAATCTTGGTTGTGCTGTTGACACCGATGCGGGGCTGATGGTTCCAGTGATCAAGGACGCAGAGAAGAAGTCACCTGTTGAACTTGCCAACGAGATCAAGCGTCTTGCCGGTGCGTGCAAGGATCGATCCATCAAGCGCGAAGAGTCGATGGGCGGCACTTTCACCATTTCCAACGTCGGTAGTTATGGCGGCATGTTTGCTACGCCGATCATTAACTACCCAGAAGTAGCCATCCTGGCCGCCGGGCGCGCCAAAGAGCGGGTGATGGTGAAAGACGGCCGTTTCTATGCCGGTCTCTCGCTTCCACTGTCCCTCAGTTGCGATCACCGCGTGGTGGACGGGGCAGAGGGCGCTCGCTTCCTGAATACGGTGGTTGGGCTGCTGGAGAATCCCGAAAATCTTGTCTGAGTTGCTCACTTCGGCTGTAGTGACGGCCGATGAATAGTGTCTGGATATCGTTAAACGCTACAGAACCCCACTGAATCCGGCCAGGAATTAACCATGAACACCATCGCTACCGAACTCCTAAAGAAGATCGAATCCAAGACCGCCACCGTCGGCATCGTCGGCCTCGGCTACGTTGGACTTCCACTCTCGCACGCCTGCCTGAAGGCAGGCTTCAAGGTGGTCGGCTTCGACATCGACCAGCGCAAGATTGACAGCATCAAAGCGGGAAAGCCGTACATCCACCACCTTGGGCAGGACTTCTTTGATTACATCAAGTCCAGCGCGGGGTTCCTGGGCACCACGGATCCTATGGACTTGCAGAAGGCCGACGCAATCTTGATCTGCGTGCCAACACCGCTTGGCCATCACAAAGAGCCAGACCTCTCGTTCGTTCTTGACTCCACCAAGCTTGTTGCCAAGGTGCTCCGCAAGGGACAATTGGTTGTGCTGGAGAGCACCACCTACCCAGGCACCACGCGCGATGAGATGGGTCCAATTCTGGACGCCACTGGACTGAAGCGCAATGAAGACTTCTTCTTGGCGTACAGCCCAGAGCGCGAAGATCCGGGCAACCCAAACTTCTCCGCCTCGGTGATTCCGAAGCTTGTTGGTGGCACTGATGAAGTGTCCGGCAAGTTGGCATACGCCCTGTACAGCCGCGTTGTCAGCAAGGCGCACTTTGTTTCCAGCGCCGAAGTGGCTGAAACAGCCAAACTTCTTGAGAACATCTTCCGCGCGGTCAACATTGCGCTTGTCAATGAAATGAAGACCGTGCTGACGGACATGAACATTGATGTCTGGGAGGTGGTTGCCGCCGCCGGCACCAAACCCTTCGGATTCATGCCGTTCTATCCAGGTCCAGGGCTTGGTGGCCACTGCATTCCGATCGACCCCTTCTATCTCACGTGGAAGGCGAAGGAAGTTGGCCGCATCACCCGCTTCATTGAGCTTGCCGGTGAAATCAATACCGCTATGCCGCACTACGTCTTGGAGCGCACCCAGAGCGCGCTCAACGATGACTGCAAGAGCATCAAGGGATCCAAGGTTCTAGTGATCGGTGTTGCATACAAGAAGAACATCGATGACTCGCGCGAGAGCCCAAGTGCAGAGATCATTGAGCTTCTTCGTGACAAGGGCGCCGAAGTGACATACCACGATCCGCACATTCCTTCCTATCCGTCCATGCGCAAGTATCGGATCGATCTCAAGAGTGTTGAGCTGAATGAAGCCAACCTCAAGGCAAGCGACTGTGTGCTTATCCTCACAGACCACGATGCTGTCGACTACACCAACCTTGCCAAGAACGCCAAGTTGGTGGTGGACACCCGCAACGCCATGGCCACTGTTCCTGCCGGTACCGGCAAGGCACGTGTGGTGAAGGCGTGACGAAAGGTCCGTTTGACCGCTGAAAGCCCTGTGTTTTCATGGCGAATCCTCCGAACAGGGGGATTTCGTCTTGATGGGGGTGGCGTGTTTGGGCTGATCCCCAAGTCCATGTGGTCAAAGTGGATTGAGCCCGATGCGGAGAATCGCATTTGGCTTTCCATGAACTGTGTTCTCCTAGAGCGGCCAACACTTGGTGGCGGGATAGAGCGCATATTGGTGGAGTCTGGCGCTGGTGGTAAGTGGACCGCAAAGGAAGAAGCGGTCTACCTCTTTGAGCGTGGGGTGGACGGTCGTGTTCGCACGGTGGAGCACGCACTCAGGGAAATCGGAGTTGATCCAGCTTCAATTAAACATGTGGTTCTCACACATCTCCACTTTGATCACGCCGGAGGTTTGACACGGTTTGGTGTTGGTGGCGCATTGGAATTGGTGTTTCCAAATGCACAAGTTCATGTGCAGCGCCAAGAGTGGCTTGATGCGCTTGCAAATAAGAGCACGATGTCGCGCACCTATTTACCTGCAAATCTAGAGCCAATAGCAAATAGCGTTGTACTGCACGATGGTGATGTGGAACCAATTCCTGGAATATGTGTGCGTTCTGCGCCCGGCCACACGTGGGGTCATCAGATGGTCATCTGGAAGGATCACGAGGGCACAATTTGCTTCGCCGGCGACACAATGCCCACTATTCATCACTCACACCCCGCATCAAGCCTTGGATATGACATGCTTCCATATCAAACCATGCTGACAAAGCGGGCCATGCTGGATGACGCGGATCGGGAGCACTGGAGGCTCGTTCTCGATCACGAGCCCGGCGACTGTGTGGTGCAGCGCGGTATTCGCACCACCAATTGAGGGCACTGTTGGCTGGGGGGCGCCCTCTTGAGCCCGCCCACGACACAGCATGGACGGCGAACCCTGCGCGGAACCTTGTATCCTGCGCTCGACCTGTTTAGCCGTGTGGTTAACAGGACGTGCGCCCTTGCGGCGCACCTCGCAGCAGCCCTGGAGATTCACATGTCGCGCACATCGCTTCGTCCACTCATCTTCCTCAACGCTGGACTTTTGGCAGCACTTGCCGCAGTGACGCTGATGCCATCGGCAGCCGCGCAGCTTCGCCCGCGTTCCACCTACACCATGGTCGGCGGTTCCGTGAACGGCATTGTTCAGGGCGTCGTCTACATCACCGACGAAACCACCAATGAAGTTGTTGCAATCAGTTGGTATGAGAACACCAAGCGATTGGTTGGTCTTGGCTATCGCAATATGACTGCTGATGCGGTTCAAGCTGCGAAGACGCGCTGATTCACACTGGTTAACAAATTCCATCACCCAACATCGCCTTTCTCATCAAAGGCCTTTCACTAGGACTCACTATGGAACACTCAAACGAAACATCAACATGCAGTGCCAACGGTTGCGGCTGCGGCAAGAAGCGTCGCGCCCAACAGATGAATATGCCAGCAGCCCTCTTGTGGGCCAGTGCATTTCTGCTCACCGCACTCACCATCATTCAGGCTGCTCGCCTTCCGATCAATACCGCGTATGCCGCTGCTGCTAACCAGGGCGGTCAGGGCATGAGCGTTGTCACACAAAGCACTGGCCTTGGGCCTGCCGAGCGTCCATACGAAGCACTGTGGGTGCTCGATGGTCGCGGCGAGATGCTCTTCATTTACTACGTTGAGAACGCAAACGCAGGCGAAAAGGCACTTCTTCTGCGCCAAGCAATTCCGGTTCCGGAATTGTTCCGCACTGCGCGAGGTGGCTGATCCACCATGCGCGGCGTCGATGCCATCATGGCCGCGCGTCGCGCGGAATCGTTCACGAAGCGCTCAATCAAGGCTTCCTCGAAACAGCACGCCCTTCGGTGTGCTGTTTCTATGTTGGATCTGACCACCCTTGAAGGCAAGGACACGCCAGAGAAGGTTCGCGCGCTGTGCCGCAAGGCGATCCAACCAGTCGATATTCCTGCTGGTCGACCAGCGCTTGAATTGCCGGTGCCACACGTGGCAGCGGTCTGTGTCTATCCAATGCTTGTTCCAGCCGCCAAGGAGGCACTCGCTGGTTCGGGCGTGAATGTGGCAGCTGTCGCTACTGGATTTCCGAGTGGTCAGTACCCGCTCGATGTCCGTCTTCGTGATTGCGTTGAGGCGATTGCCGCGGGTGCGGATGAGATTGACATGGTCATCAGCCGCGGCTTGTTTCTGGCGGGTCGTTTCGACGAGATCAGCCGAGAGATTCGTGAGACCCGCGCCTTGTGCGCCCAGCCACCGAAGGGCCGCCCGGCTCATCTCAAGATCATTCTTGAGACTGGTGAACTTGAAACCCTCGATAACGTGCGTCGCGCCAGTGACCTAGCGATTGAAGCCGCTTGCACGGTGCCAGGGATCGCTGCTCCGAAGGATGGCGAGGTGTTCATAAAGACATCAACTGGCAAGGTGCAGCCGGCTGCGACTATGCCAGTGACATTGGTGATGCTTGAGGCAATTCGAGATCACTTCCTGGCGACTGGAATCCGTATAGGAATGAAGCCAGCCGGCGGAATTCGCACAGCGAAGCAAGCGATTTCATACCTTGTCATGGTCAAAGAAACTCTTGGCGATGAGTGGCTGACACCACATCTGTTTCGCTTCGGAGCCAGTGCGCTCGCGAACGATCTCGCTCGCCAGATCTTGCGCATGCAGGGCGGCGGGTACATGGCGGCCTACGACATTACTGAGGCGTGATCGGGGGCGATGACTGGCGCCTTTGCCAGAAATCGCGAAGCATCTCCGCAAACTCATCTCCCTCTGCGGCGGCCGCGGAGGCTTCAGACGCGTGATGACACCGTGCTTCGTCGGTCGATCCATCAAGTTCAGTGATCCAGTGCTTGGTTGCACGCATAGCCAGTGGTCCCTTAGTCAAGAGACTAGCAACCAAAATGTTGCACTCATGCGCAAGTGATTCTGGACTTGCGGCGCAGTGGGTTGCAAGCCCAGCACGAACCGCCGATAGGCCATCATGGATGGAACCACCCATTGTTACGCCGCGCGTTGTTCCGGGACCTGCATTTGCCAATAGCACTGGAAGTGTGACCGCCGGGCTCACGCCAATGCGGTGTACCGGATAGCCAACCTGTGCATCGGGCGAAACAATCACAAAGTCTGCCCCTGCGAGGAGTGCACAGCCACCCGCGAGTGCCGCGCCGCGGACTTCACACACCACTGGGATAGGAAGTGTTCGAATGGCTTGCACGGTCCGCGAGAGTTCGAGCACCAAGGTACGCAGGTGCTCTGGATGAGCAACACACGCACCCAAGTCAAAGCCAGATGAGAATGAATGTCCTTCACCGCGAATTACTAAGACATCAGCCCCAACGCGAGTGCCATCATGCGTGGTGAGTCGATCATCAGCGGCGAGTGCAGCGACCATCAATCGTTCATTGAGTGCAGAGAACATAGCGGCACCCAACGCGTTTCGACGAGTCGGATCAGCGAGCGTAATTTCAAAGCAGCGATGATGGCAAGTACTTCGTGCGAGCATTACAAACCGACGGACTGAGAAATTTGTATGAAAATTAGCGGAATAGTGCTGAACCACACCGCGGGCTGATCGTAACAAAGGTGTTGAGGGGTGTCACCGCACATCCTTCGGCAAAGCACCCTGTAGTCCACACATCAGGGTGGGGCGCATGTCTTGGCAACGTGCCAACGACATGCGCCTTTATAAACGGTACCCCACACGACACCGTCTCACTCGCGGCCATGCGAGTTGGCGGCGGTGCCGTTTGATTTACCCAAGTCGGCGGCGATGTCGGTCAGGCATTGTTCCGCGCGGCATAGTTCGAAGATGAAGAATGACTGCACCGATGGCGGCGCGGCTAGCAATCATCAGATCGTGGGCAGACATTGGACGCGCCTCGTTGGGGCGAATTGCAAATTGCTCTTCAAGTTGCGGGACATGAATGAACCCAGAAATCGCCGGCCAGCCAGTCGCCGCGCTCCGTTCAAGTGAATGGAACATGACTTCATTACATATGTAGGTACCAGCTGTAAGCGAAGTCCCAGCCGGAATGCCTGCGACACGAACAGCATCAACAATTCCCCGTACGGGAAGCGTGGTGAAGTGAGCGCTTGGAGCACCGTGAATAACAGGCGTATCTTCGGCACAAACGCCCGCGTTATCCGCAATGCGATAGTCACGAAGATTGATTGCAACACGCTCAACACTGAACTCACTGCGGGTGTGTGCCTCACCGAAGTGAATTGCGGCATCAGCCTGAAATTCTGCAAGTACAGCATCAAGCGCTGCCCGTGCAGAACCAGGCGCCACACCCCCTACCACTGGAAGAATTTCGGCCCGGATCATCACTCCATTGACCCCCTCGGCGGCCAATCCTTCGGCAATGAGTGCCGCGGGGTTCAATAGGCTGCCTCCGAATGGCTCAAATCCGGTTACCAAGATGCGTGGAATGCCAATCATGGTTCCCGATGCTAGAACTACGCACATGTTCGTGCTTTCCGCTCCCGCCATTCTCGCCGTATCTCCTGTCCTTGTGGCGGGTATCGCCGCCGGAACGGCTATTGCCATTGTTGCCATCTGGCTGATGGCGGTCTACAACGGGCTGGTTTCGCGCCGAGTGCGAGTGCAAAATGGGTTCTCCCAAATTGATGTGCAACTGCGCCGCCGGCACGACCTTGTGCCAAATCTAGTTGCAACGGTGAAGGGTTATATGCAGCACGAGCGGTCAACGCTTGAGGCGGTGACGCTGGCTCGCACCGCGGCTATCACAGCGCGCGGCCGTGTCACCGCGGCGCCGGGTGATGCCATGGCGACACTTGCACTTGCGAACGCAGAGGGCGCATTGCAAGCCATGTTGGGTCAATTGATGATTCTCATGGAGCGGTATCCGGATCTCAAGGCCAACAATAATGCGCTGCAACTTCAAGAAGAGTTGGTCAGTACCGAGAACCGAATAGCGTTTGCGCGTCAGGCGTACAACGATGCAGTGATGACATACAACACCAAACTAGCGGTCTTTCCCGATGTAGTAGTGGCTCGATTATTTTCGTTTGCATCGGCCGCGCTCTTTGAGGCAGAGGAATCCGCCCGCGCACTACCAAGTGTTGAATTCAATGGACCGGGCCCGAATAGTGCCACAACGCCTGGCATGTAAATACACGGAGGCTCGCAATGGATTTCTTTGAAAGCCAAGAACGGGCAAAGCGAAATACAAGTTGGCTTGTCGCGCTATTTTTCATCGGCGTCATTGCGACGGTCGCAAGTGTGCATGTCTTGCTGTCGCTCACTATCGCCAAGGGGAAGATCTTTGACCCGTCTATGTTCGCGCTTTCAGTTGGCTCGGTGCTAGCGGTTGTTGGTGTAGGAACTGCCGTGAAATTTATACAGATGTCGCACGGCGGCTCAGCGGTTGCACAAGCCATGGGTGGCAGGCAGGTGGATCCCGGGTCGAGCGATCCAGATGAGCGGCGCATTCTGAATGTGGTGGAAGAGATGGCGATCGCGAGCGGCGTTCGAGTACCGCCGGTCTACATCATGGAAGATGAGACAATCAACGCGTTTGCAGCTGGAAATTCTGAGAAAGACTCAGTGATTGGTGTAACGCGCGGCTGCATTCACGCATTGTCTCGCGATGAGTTGCAGGGAGTGATGGCACATGAATTCAGTCACATATTTCATCGCGACACCCGGCTTAATATGCGATTAGTGGCATGGCTTGGCGGAATCTTCGCAATTTCGATGGTTGGCCGGATTCTGATTCGCTCGCAGATGTATTCCCGCTCGTCGCGCGATAAGAACAATGGCGCTGCTATCGGTCTTGGAATTGGCATCGCGCTCTTTTTGATCGGCATCGTTGGTTACTTCTTCGGGCGCATCATTCAGTCGGCAGTGAGTCGACAGCGAGAGTTTTTGGCCGACGCAAGCGCAGTGCAGTACACGCGTAATCCAGAGGGAATTGCAGGGGCTCTGGAGAAGATCGCACGCGGGGCTGGCAGTCAGTTAAGCGCACCCGCGGCAGCCGAATTTAGCCACTTCTTCTTTGCAAACGGAATCGCGTCGTTCTTCTCGACCCATCCGCCGATCGAAGAGCGCATCGCCCGTATCCGTGGCACACACATGATGGCTGCTGGTGTTACCGCGGTGCCGACAATTCAACAGACACAGTCAGCAGATGTACTTCAAGTGGCTGCATTTCATGATGTTTCCGCAACGGCGATACGCGGGGCGCGGCGCGGTATGGGTTCGTTTAACCCTACGGATCTCAATATTGCGCGCGACGTCTTGGCTGGATTGCCAGCGACGGTTGTTGATGCAGCGCGAAATCCGTTCAGTGCGCGCGCTGTGATTTGTTCGTTATTACTTTCCAAGAATGGTCACGAACGTGATCTGCAAATTGCAACGATTGCCTCAACTGACACGGCGCTCGCAAGTGCGACCGATGTACTGGCACGCAGCGCCAACATTTCGCCGCGCCAGAGATTGCCGGTCATTGAGCTGTGCGCTGCAACTCTTACGCTGCTTTCGCCTGCGCAATATGAGCAGTTTCGCTCCGTGCTGACGCGCTTGATCTCAACCGATTCGCAGGTTGATCGGTTGGAGTGGACAGTGCGGGTGATCCTGCGTAGCGCAATCGAAGGTAAGGGTTCAGAACCGAAACCAGGCGCGCGTGCAACGACTGCCGATGCAGCACTTGTAGTCAGTGTCTTGGCGTGGTCTGGAGCAACCAATAAGGCTTTGGCGACACGCGCATGGCGAGCTGCGCGCGGATCAGATGCTTCGCTACCAACGGCGCAGATCGCCGCAGATTTGTGCACGCTCGATGCACTCGACGAATCACTTCGAAATTTGTGCGGTGCTCCACCAGATAGCAAGCGGAAACTTGTAGATGCGTGCGTCGCCTGTGTTGCCGCAGATGGACAGACCACAGTGGACGAGGCAGAATTGCTACGAGCGATTTGTGCCGCCATCGGCGCACCAATGCCACTTATCGCGGCAGCGGCTTGATGCGACTCATGCTGCGCGGGATTGTTGGCCGGGTGGAGAAATCTCGCGATTCCATGCTTCGAGTGCTTCGCGTACCTGGAGAACCAAGGCGTCTGCATGCCATCCATGGGCTGCACTCGCCATATCCGGAAGCACAATCGACTCAATCGGTGGCCATTCATCCGCGATGTTCCACGCATGAATGGCGCGCAGCGCAGCGTGAAGTGCGCTGTACACCAGCGGCTCTCCTGAGATGTAGCCCGGAAACTGCGTTGCCGGAGCAGCCACCATGAACGGCATGGTGAAGTCACCAGTTGGAACAATAATCGCCTGACCGACCGGAAGTTCAGCATCGAATTCACATCCGATTCGCTCCTGGAGAGCACGTTGCAGACGCGGACCGAACCGGCGCGCGAACGCGCTATCGATACCCGCATCGAGATAGCCGAAGCTATTCGTCGGCGCGATCACTGCGTCTGCAATACACCCATCCAGGAGCGGCCCACTGACGACCTTCAACCCAGGTAGGTCCCCGAGTAGTGCGCGATAGATGGCAGCGTTTGCGGCAGCCGACGTGCGGAGTTCAATCCGTAGCGGCCGTGGTGCGGGGGCAGGGGATGCGAATTTGCCGAACAACTTCGGATCGCTATCGGTTCGGTCACGCATTGCATTCCCTCCTCAAATTCCTGATCCCCGCGTGACGATCCACACTGAATCGCCACGCAGGGTCACTGCAACGGTCGGTTCCATGGGTACAAGGTCAAGGATTCTGTGAGGGAAATATGCGCACAATTACTCACGGAGTCCGTTTGGACAGGCCGCTCGCACATTGCTGGTAATAGTCACTGGTCAGTTCGGATTAGCGCCGGCGGCGCTTAAACGGCGCCTGTTGACCTTGATTTCCAGACTTTCCTGCCAGACCGACCAAGTCTGGCGATCCGGCCGAACCCCGAACGACATCCGTACTAGAAGCCGGCGCGCGTCCGGACTTCTGTGCACTTTCAAGTGCCATCTTATTAAGCGCCTGCGCCCGATTGATGGCAGACTGAAACTGTTCAACCGGCGCACCCTGGAAATATGCGGCTGCGAGTGCGGCCTGCTCATTGAATCCTTCGATGCGCAACTGGCGCGTCGCGGCATCAACAAACATTGAACGAATACCAAGGTCAGCAGCGAGTTCAACTGCAGCACGCAACCGTAGGTCATTCTGGTCTGCACCCTGTGAAAGCAATTCTGCCACATAGCTCGCGGCAGCCATGGCTGGGTCATTCTTTGGATCAATGCGGCGCTTCTCCATCTCAGCGGCTTGCGCCTTGATGAGCTCGAAGTTGTTGATCTTCACGTGCATTTCAATGCCGTTTACTTTGATATGGCGTCCGGCAACCACTACCAATGCAGCGGCTAGTGCCCGACCTTCAGCAATTCCTTCTTCCGTGAAGTGTTCAATGATGGGACGGGCATCTATATTGAGATGTTCACCCTTGTCCCACTTCACCTCGCGCTTTTCGCCTTCACCCTCAATGCGCGCTGATGCAATTCCAATCTGCCACAGGGTCCAGAGGATTGCCTGGATGCGACCATCGGTCGTTGGCAGCCCTTGGGTTGTGGTGCCTTCGTGCGCAAAGACGGTCAGGATGGCTGGAAGTGGCGGACCTTCGTGTAGGCGGCGGTAGACCTGCCCAGCAAGCCACGCAAACGACTCCCGTGGCTGGGGCACAAGTTCAATCGCGGTTCCGTTGAGTGTGAAAGTCGGCATGGGGCGCACAGTTTACTTCACCGGTATCAAGGTGAGATTACGCAGATTGATGAAGGATTCGCCAGGCTTGGTGGCGGCCTTTACAGAGATAACGCGGGTACCAGCAGTGAGTTCAATGTCGCCAACCGTGAGATTTATGAAATCGCCCCAATCAGAACGCGGCGGGAGGTTGCTGGTGATTGTCTGTGTGGCGCCACCATCGGGGTCGCCGGGATGAATGACCGAGACCTGAAAGTCGCCACCACAGGTGACGTTGCACGCATAGGCAACGGCTACGCGATACTTTCCAGCAGCCGGCACCTTGATCGTCCAAGAGGCGGTGCTCGCGGTGTCGCGCCACCAGCCGAGATTTTCAAATCGATTCTCGTACTGAATGCTGCCAGTCACGATCGCATCAGCGGCTGCGCAGGTGATGACTCCGCTTCCATCGGGCTTGATGATGAATGGCTCAACTATTGGTTTGCCGAGAATTGCAATCTGGACAACCGTCGCATCGGCATCTACGGGCGTGGCACCGAGCCCAGTGATGAGAATCCCATCATCTTGGTGGACCGCTTTGGGCGATCGGTCGGCTGCGCCAAGAATCTTGGCTGAAATCGGCTCGTTTTTGATACCCGTCAACCGGATTGTTCCATCAGCCGGCCAGTGAAAGACCATGAGATTGAGCGTGGTGCTCTCGCGCCCGCTCAGTGGGCCAACACCCTGGGTGATGCGCCCCCATTGGAATTTACGAGGGAACGGCGTTGCTTCGGTGTTATGGATCGCGGTTCCATTGACCTTCATCCACTCGCCCATGCGCTTCAAGCGCTCAATACTCTCTGGCGGAATGGTGCCATCGCCGCGCGGTCCAACATTCAATAGGAAGTTGCCACCCTTCGATGCGATGTCACACAACATGCGAATGAGCTCCTGTGGACTCTTCCAATTTTGATCGGAAGTCTTGAATCCCCACGTGTCATTCATCGTCATGCATGTTTCCCAATCCTTCCCGGGCATTCCGTTGGGTGGAATGGTTTGCTCGGGCGTCCCGTAGTCACCACGTGATGCTTCGTCCTTTGAGAATCCATCCATGCCAGCGCGCCCGCTATCGACGCGGTTGTTGACAATGATTTGCGGCTGGATGCCCCGGACAAAGTCGTCAGTGTTTTTACCCCACGTGTGGTTCCAGGTGTCTTCCCATTCGCCATCGAACCACACGACACCGATCTTGCCGTAATTCGTGAGGATTTCCTTGAGCTGCGCCTGCATGTAATTCACATAGCGCGGATAGCTCTGCGGATCTTCTGGACGCTTATCCCATGGGCGGCGCGGTAGGTAATCAGGATGATGCCAGTCCATGATTGAGTGGTACCAGCACATTTGCATGCCATCAGCGCGTACGGCTTCGGAGAGTTCCTTCATGATGTCGCGCTTGAATGGCGTCGCCATGACGTCGTAATCACTCACCGCGCTATTCCACAGCGCGAAACCATCGTGGTGTTTGGTGGTGATGACTACATATTGCATGCCAGCATCGCGAGCAATGTCTGCCCATTGCTTGGCATCAAATTTAACCGGATTGAATTGCGGCACAAGCGTCTTCTCATAGACGATCGGATCGATTTTCCCAGTTTGCAGCAGCCATTCACCCGCGCCGCCCACTTCCTTGCCATCCCACGTACCAGCGGGTGTGGAATACAAACCGAAATGAATGAACATCCCAAACCGCGCTGACCGCCACCACGACATCCGCTCGTTTCGTTCGGCAGGTGTCTCCTTGAGACCCGTCGGCGGCACATTGACGGCAGACGAGGCGGCGAGCATGGAACCAAGGACGAGGGCGGCCGAGGCCGCGGCGATCGATGTGCGCATGGACGCAGGATAGGGCAGCCAAATCACCCAAGAACGGAGCGATAGATAGGAGCCAGAGGGGTTCAGACAGACAGGTTTATCTGTCCAGCATCACCACTTGGTCAGCGTCCACCGTGAGGGCAACCGGTTCACCGCGTCGCGAAAGGTGGCGTGGATTTAGCTCAAATACCTTGATTTGCGTGCCCTTGCAATCAACCCGGTGCTGAGCGACCTCGCCGAGGTAGGTGCTCTCTGCAACCACACCACGGAGCGCAGGGCGGTCAGCCGCAACGCTGTGTTCCGGATGCATTCGCAGTGATTCTGGACGCACGCTGGCAACCAGACTCTCTGAGGTGGCGCGATCACCCGCAGTGGTTGTCTCAAGGATTCCCGCGCTGGTCTTCACGAGGCGCGGGCTGGACGAAATCGAGCCGTGAGCGCCGACATCAATGGTCGCTGCAAGGAAATTCGTTTCCCCCAAGAACTCCGCTACGAAACGATTGCATGGGCGCTCGTAAAGCTCGCGCGGACCGCCAACCTGCTCAATGCGACCATCGCGAAGAACCACCATCTTGTCAGCAAGGCTCAAACTTTCCTTCTGATCATGCGTCACATAGATCGCAGTCACGCGCAGATCATCAACAATGCGACGGATTTCACCGCGCATTTCTAAGCGCAATTTTGCGTCAAGGTTCGAGAGTGGCTCATCAAGCAGTAACACGTCCGGTCGGTAAACAATCGCTCGTGCAAGCGCGACGCGTTGTTGTTGCCCACCAGACAATTGATTTGGCTTGCGTTCGGCATACGTGCCCATGCGCACCATTTCTAAGGCTTCGCCGACCCGCTTACGCATTTCTGCAGCGGGAACTTTGCGCACCTCAAGACCAAACGCAACATTCTGCGCGACCGTCATGTGTGGCCACAGTGCATAACTTTGGAACACCATGCCACAGTCGCGCCTTTCGGCAGAGAGGCTCGTGACATCTCGGTCGCCAAAGCGAATGATTCCGGCGCTCGGCTCAAGGAACCCCGCAATCATGCGCAGGATTGTGGTTTTGCCACATCCTGACGGACCAAGCAAGAATGTTAGGCCGCCCTTTGGAGCCTCCAACGTCACGCCATCGACAGCAATTGTCTGTCCATAGGCCTTGCGGAGATTCTCGAGAGTTACGGAAATCACGGAGCGAGCACGATACCCACTTGGAAACGCGCACCTACGAACTACGATGTGAATCCATGGCGAAGCGGACGACCAATTCAGGGGATACTGCGGGTGCCCCAAAAGAGGCATCGCCTACCCGTGTTAGCAAGGCTCCGGCGGATTCGATCAAGACAGCCGCGCCGCTTGACCCAACAATCCTGCGTGCTCAACGCATGTGCGAGCGGCGCGCGTTCCGCGACAAAGATGTTTCCATCAGCCGAATGGTTGGGGATATTGCGCGACAAGCAAAGCGCGATGTCGAACGTAGCGGTAGCGCCGCCGAGGCGTGGCGGGCCGCAATGCCAGCGCAATTGATAGATGAAACATGGATCGAGTCGGTGAGTGCGATGCAGATTGTGATTGGCGTCAGCAATTCACCGGCGTCGTTCGCGGTTGACCGCGCACTCCGTGCTGGGGTGCTCGCAGAATTACGCCGCGTACTTCAAGTACCTGGCCTACGCGTCAAGATCCGGTTGGGGCAATCACCGACCGCGGTTAGTCCGCGGGGGTAGTAAGCAAGCCTTCGGGAATGGCCTGGGCACGACCATTGCGATCAATACACGCGAGCGTTGTTGCGCCCGCCACCAACAGCACGTCGTCGCGCCAGATTTCGTAAGTGTGTTCCACCTTGACGGCACCAACACGAACAAGGGTGGTTCGCAGTTGCACTACTTCGTCATAGCGAGCCGGTTGCTTGTAGGTGACTTCCAGTTTGACAACAGCCAGCAGCATGTTTTGCGCTTCCATGTCGCGGTATGTGCGGCCAGTAGAGCGCAGAAGTTCGGTTCGTCCCATCTCAAACCACACCGGATAGACGGTGTGATGGACAACGCCCATCGGATCGCACTCGCAGTAACGGACACGGATGTCGATGGAGCCTTGCACGCGGGGAAGGTTACTTTGTGGACGTTTGGCGGCGGGCGCAACGCACTCACTTTCCAATACAGAAACTCGAGAACAATCGGCCCAGAACATCGTCGGGTGGGATCGCTCCAGCAACTTCACCAAGTCGATCAAGGGCGGTGCGTAGCGCTGCGGCTACTAGTTCCGGGGCATCGATAATCACTACTTCGTCAAGTGCATTTGCGGCCTCCTTTAGGAGCGCCAATCGTGCAACACCAAGCGTGAATTCATGAGAGTTCCGTGGCCCACGCTTGGAAACGGCGCGCGCAATTGCGTTCCGAAGGTCAAAAATTCCAGCGCCGGTGTGAGCGCTCGTGGCAGTGATGGCGTGAGAATTTGTCGTAGTCGACACATTCACTATGTCGCATTTCGTTCGAACATAGATGGTCGTCGCTTGTGTGGTTGTGATTGAGTGGGTGTCAACCATCGTGCTCGGATCGTTGTCTTCAGCAGCGCTACACCGGATGATCACATCTGCGCGGTTGATCGCCTCGTGCGCACGCGCCTGCATAAGGACATCCACTTCATGCACGGCATCTTCAATTCCGGGCGCATCAACCATGATCACCTCGGTTCCGCCCGGCAGCGTGCATGCATGCTCGATGGCGTCACGCGTCGTTCCGCTTTGCGCGCTCTCTACCGTGCGTGTTTGTCCTAAGAGTGCATTGAACAGCGAACTCTTTCCGGTGTTTGGTTTGCCAGTCAGTACAACACGTGCAGCCCGCTGTGCCGACTCGGCACCAGCCGCAACTGCGCAGCGTGCGCGGATCCCATCGCGTACCGAACATACGCGGCGCCGGAGTTCTGGTTGGGGAATAGCGACGACATCATCTTGGTCAGTAAAGTCAATCCCGGCTTCAACAAGCGCTAAAAGCGTGGCAATCTCGTCCGCATCGCGTGCCGTTGATTGCTCCACTGCGCCTGTTTGCAACATTGACGCAGCAGCCAAATCTGCGTCAGTTTCAGCCATGATGTTCGCGGCTACGCGCTCCGCGGAGGCAATTCCAATGCGCCCAGACATAACAGCACGCACACTGAATTCACCTGGGTATGCGCGCCGTGCGGCGCCACCTGATCGGGTGATGACTGCTTCAATGATCCGTTCAAGTACATATGGATTGCCAACGGTATGAATCTCTGCGCAGTCTTCACCAGTAGCGCTGGCTGGGCCGGGCATCACAATCGCCAATGCATGTATAGATGGAGCAAGCAAACTCACCACATGTACCCCGCGTCGGCGCGCACGTACATCATTCGCCCCGTGACATGACGAGTCCATCGCGTCAGCCAACACCCGGCAAGCATCAGTACCACTGGCACGAACAATCCCGCGCGTCGCGCTTCCCGGGGGGTTTGCGACTGCGAGGATGACGCTCTGGTTGTCCATGCCGATATCAGATCACTTGTCGCGGAACTTCTTGCTTGGTGCCTTGGTGACATTCGCCTGCGAGCGCTTCTGTGCCTTCTGTTGCACATCTTGCGCGCGTTTCATGGCGCTGCTGTAGGCCTTCTGCAGCCAACCGTTCTTTGCGGTATTTGGCTTACTAAAGTCCATCTTTGCCACCTCAGCTTTCACGCGCTTGCTCTCATAGATACCAATCAGCGTGCTGGTGGCGATGTACAAAGTGAGTCCACTTGGCGCGGTGTAGAGCATGACCGGGAAGAGGATGACCATCATCCACTTCATCATCTTCTGCTGCTGCTCCTGCTCGGGCGTCTGTGTCGCCGTGGGTGGCGGGCTCATGTACTTCTGTTGAATGAAGAAGACAACACCCATCAAGATCGGAATCAGGTTGATGGAAGTGACCTTGGCGATGTACAGGTTCACCTCGAATGGCAGTGAGATGAAATGGTCTTGCGCACTGAGGTCACTCAGGAACGGCCAGCCGCCCATCTTCTGAAACACGCCAAAGAACGCTGGCTGTTGCCGTAGTTCGAACGCGAAGTACAAGACTGCGTACAGCGCGATCCAGATCGGCATCTGCAGGAAGGTTGGAACCATGCCACCAGCGCAGCCGAGTGGATTTACACCCTTCTCGCGATAGAGGCGGATAGTTTCTTCTTGGAGTCTCTTCGGGTCTTCTTTGTAGCGCTTCTGGAGCAGGTCGATTTCCGGCTTGATCGACGCCATCTGCTTGGTCACGCGCTGCATAGAAATCTGCGAACGCCGCGTGAGCGGATGAAGCAAACCGCGCACAACAACTACCAGGGCGATGATTGCGAGGCCCCAGTCAAAGACCACGTAGTTGTGAAGGAACGCCAAGAACCACACCAAGAAGTCAGCGAGCCAAGAGAATGTGCAGAAACTGCAGCAACCACTCATGAGATACAGGATCAATCCCTGCATATTGAGCGCCGCGTAGGGCTGCATGCCAGTCAAGAGTGATCGTTCGAGTGGACCAGCAAAGACGCCGATATCGAAACTTGCACTCGCACCAGGCGCCACCGTCACTGCATCACTGGAGCAGGTGGTGAAGATGACTTTCTCTGGCGTGCCATTGTGGATGCCATCACCAACCTGTGCGGCGATAGAGGCGATTGCTGGCGCAATGGTCTTCGACGTTGAGCCCGCCGCCGAGTATGGCGCATGAACCGCAAGCGCGAAATAGCGATTGGTTGCTCCAAACCACGAGAGTCCATAACGCTCTTGTTTCTGGTGGTCATTCGGCCAAACCGAAACATTGCCGCCTTCGACTTGTGTTACTAACTTCGATTGATCAATTGTGGCGTCATGCACAATGACCGTCTGTTGGCCTGGATCCCGTTCCTTGGACATCAGGTAACCAGACTGGAAGCGCCGCGGGTCAACAGAATCATTCTGATCGCGCGTGAGATTTGTTGGTCCAAACTGAATCCAACGAATCGAGTGTGGTGTTGCTGAAAGATTCTCGACACGCTGTTCGCAGCGGAGGTCATACGAACCAGTCTCAACCACCCAGTGCCGGGTGGCGCGCAATTGCAGTGCACCGGTGCCATCAGAGATTTCGGTAACAAACGTGCCGGGTGCGGTTTCTCGCCAAACATTGCCATCGATGCGGATCTGTCGCCCGTCGACATCAAGAACACGTGCTGAAAGCAGTGGAACGGTGAAGCCCTGCAGTTTGCCAGGTGCGCTCAGGACATATTGGCCTTCGGCAGGTGCGTGACCAGTGCGTGCACTCGCGGCATCACTCGCGGTTCGCCAGAGGCCACTGAAGATGATTTCAGAAATTCCTGCACCACGCGCGGTGAGATCAAGTTGAAACTGCGCGACCTTCGGATCAAGCGATCCGACCGGCGTGGCTTTCTCGGTAGGCGATCCGGGCGCAGCAGCGACCCACGGAAGTTCATCGTTGGCAGGCTTCGGTGCTTGCGCCGCAGTGCTCGCTGCCGATGCTGCAGCCACCGGTGTGGATCCTGCACTCTGTGTTGCTGTTGTGGATGCGGCTACTGGCGCCTTCACATCGGCAACTGGCGCGGCGACCGGTCCACTACCTCCGTTGCGTCCGGTGATGATGATTCCTGCAATGCCAGCGACCACGGAAACCAGCGCCGCGGTCAGTAGGAATCGTCGAATGTTGAAGACGGATGGCTTCCGGGAGGCCGGAGAATTACTGTTCATAGTGTTCAATTCGGTAACGCGCTCGGCGCGTTGATCGGGATGCGATGCCGGCCATACAGCCGGGCCTCAGCGCCCTTCAAGAAGTCGGTCGCCAAGCCAGTCATGGAGCTCGGGGATCGCATGGATCTTGGCAACGGTTATGTCAATGTCGTAAGGAAGTCGGTGAAATTCGATGCGGTGCTTGTCCTCGCCGGCATCGGTATCGAGGATGGCATATGACGCGCGCGGATCGCCGTCGCGGGGCTGTCCAACAGATCCCGGATTGATGATCCCCTTCTGCAATGGGTCAACAATAAAGGTGCTTTCCGGCAGTTCTTCAGGCTTCCAGAACTCTTGATCCTCAGTGAACACACCAGGATGATGGGTGTGGCCAACTAAGCACATGCGGTCGAAACGACCAAAGATGCTCTCCAACTTATGCGGATTGTTAATCGCATCGTCAGGGAAGAGGTATTCGTTGATGGGGCGCCGTGGTGATCCGTGAACGCAGAGATAGTTATTGTCGTTGACGCGCACCTTGAGGTGGCCCAAGAAGTTCCAGCGGCGCTCACCGGCGATGGTGTCTTCCTTGGCTGCTGCCTCGAACTGTCGACGAGTCCAATAGGCGGCCTGCTCGGCAGCGGAATTGAAATTCGTTGGTTCGTAGAGGACGCCGAAGTCGTGATTTCCAAGGAGCGACCACTCGCAGCGTTCGGCAACAAGGTCGGCGCAGGCCACTGGATCTGGTCCGTAGCCAATCAAGTCACCAAGGCAAATGATGCGCTGAACTTTGCGCTGATCAATGTCAGCCAACACCGCTTCGAGGGCGGATAGGTTCGAGTGGATGTCGCTAATGATGGCGGTTCGCAAAGGGGGTCCTGAAGCGGTCGGATGCTAGCAAAAAGGCAAATTTCCGCTCGATTGGCACGGGATGGGGTTTCGGGGAGGTGCCGTGCCGGTACCGGGACACCGCGCCGGCCGCGCCGCGCCGGAGATCCCTACGATGTGCACCCTTCACCTGTACCCACCTACGCGAGGAATTGACCCATGGCAGACGCAAAGCATTATGACCTCATCGTGATTGGCGGCGGACCCGGCGGCTATGTCGGAGCAATTCGCGCGGCCCAACTTGGCAAGAAAGTTGCCTGCATTGAGCGCGCCAAGCTCGGCGGCGTATGCCTGAACTGGGGCTGCATTCCGACCAAGGCTTTGCTGCACGCAGCCAGCGTTTACACCGAGGCCTTCAAGCACGGCGCGGACATGGGCTTCGAGGTGGATCCAAAGAACGTCAAACTGGATTGGTCCAAGGTCATTGGTCGTTCGCGCAATGTTGCTGGCACACTGAACGGCGGTATTGGATTCCTCTTTAAGAAGAACAAGATCGAGCACATCCAAGGACACGCCAAGATCATCGCTGGCAAGACAGCAAGTGGTCCGTGCAAGGTTCAGGTTTCCAAAGCAGACGAGGATTACTACCGAGGAACCGGTGCGGTTTCGAAGGACGACGTGGTCATCACTGCAGACAAAATTTTGATCGCCACCGGTGCAGCGCCGCGCGAGTTGCCATTCGCACCAAAGGATGGGAAGACGATCATCTCGAGCTATGAAGCTATGAGCCTGCCCACCCGTCCAGAGTCGATGGTGATTGTGGGAAGTGGCGCGATCGGCATGGAATTTGCGTACTTTTATAACGCCTTCGGAACCAAGGTGACGGTTGTGGAAATGCTTGATCGCATCATGCCGGTTGAGGATGATGAGATCTCCAAGGAAGCGCTGAAGATCTTCAGTAAGCAGGGGATTGATTTCAAACTTGGCTGCATGACCAAGGGCGTGGAGAAGACCGCCAAGGGCGCCAAGGTCACGATCGAAGACCAGGCGACCAAGAAGATTGAGACTATTGATGCGGAGAAGGTGCTTGTAGCGATCGGCGTTGCGGGCCGATTTGAAGGCCTATTTGACCAATCGCTTGGCCTGAAGACCGACAAGGGCAACATCTCAACCGATTACATGGACAAGAAGGACAAGGCCACGTATGCAACAAGCGTGCCGGGCATTTACGCCATCGGCGATGTGATTGGTGGTCCGTGGCTTGCGCATGTTTCGAGCGAAGAAGGGATTGTGGCAGTGGAGCGCATGTATGGCCACGCATCGACCGGCGTCCACTACGACGCGATTCCTGGGGCTACGTACTGCAACCCACAAGTTGCAAGCGTTGGCTTGACGGAGCGCGCGGCGAAGGAGAAGGGCATTGAATATCGCGTCGGCAAGTACAGCCTAAAGAGCCACGGCAAGGCGATCGCTGACGGCGCTGCTGAGGGAATGGTAAAGCTGATTGTCAGCAAGAAGTACGGCGAAATTCTTGGAGGCCACATCATCGGCGAGAACGCCAGTGAGTTGATCCACGAGATCTGCGTTGCGAAGGCGCTCGAAGGAACGGTCGATGACATCATCGCCACGATGCACGCCCACCCAACGATGGCCGAGAGTGTGCACGAAGCAGCCCTTGGTGCTGAAGGGCGCATGATTCACGGCTAAAATTGTGTCCAGGGTATCCCCGCACCTATTTATCCGGTTGGCGTCTGTCGCTAGACGAACTCTCCCCTAGGTTTCACTTGTTGCGTGGGCGGCCGACGGGGCGCGGGCGAATGCTCCGGCCGACTGCCGCTTCAACGTGCTCGATCCATTGCTCATCGGCAAAGGGAATTCCACGGACGGAACAATCATTCAGCCGGCGGACCTCGTCATCGTCCGGGCGTTCGAGCACGAACTCGCGCCAATTACGCGCATCGACGCCGGCAGGCCGAGTGTCGTGCGTGATGATGTTGGGTCGGGGACCCATTCCGCAATGGTGAGCCGCGCTCGACCATTCGTATTCCCACGGCAGATCGCATATTCCTGCCTCGACAGGATTACGCTCGATGTATCGCAGCGCCATGACGGCATGCCGATCGTCCATCGGAGCAGCGTAGAACGGCCCTTGCCAGTTAGGACCGACATCGCTAAGACCCGTGTTGAACCACCTTGAGAAGTCCGCGGTGACGCGGGCCATCATGAGGCTCAGCGAACTATCGTCCGGCGGAAGTGCGCTGAGATGGAAGTGGTTATCCATCAGCACGTGACCTGCGATCCGGACGCCGAGCCTTTTCGACCAATTGATCAGCAGCGACATGAGCATCGCCTTGCACCTGTTGTCGCGCAGGATGAACCTCCCGTGGGAGGCTCGTTGCGTGACATGGTGCTCAACACCTGGAATGATCTGCCGGCGCCGTCTGGGCATGCGATCATCATCCCGTCCAATTCGACATATATTGGATTTAGCGAGAAAAGGCAGCAGCCGGAAGGGCCGAATAAATAGGTGCAGGGATACCCCGGACACAATTTAGAGGAGGCTCTTGCCGCTCATCTCCGCGGGCTTGAGCAGCCCCATCATCGCCAGCATTGTTGGCGCGATGTCCGCTAGGCGGCCTCCCTCGCGGAGCCTCTTTCCGCGGAATGCTTCCCCGACCACGAACATTTCTACCGTGAAATTTGTGTGCGCAGTCTGTGGCTCACCAGTCTTTGGGTCCTTCATCTGCTCTGCGTTGCCGTGATCCGCAGTGATCAACAAGCTGCCGCCACGCTTGAGTGTCGCAGCCATAATTTGGCCAACACATTCATCAACCACCTCGCACGCCTTGATCACGGCCGCTAGGTTCCCTGTGTGACCAACCATGTCTGGGTTGGCAAAGTTCACCACAATGAATGGTTCACAATCCGGCGCCGCAATTCGTTCGAGCACCGCATCCCGAACCCCATATGCGCTCATTTCAGGCTTCTGATCGTAGGTTTCCACGTTCTTCGGACTTGGGATCAGTATGCGGCGCTCTCCCGGAAACGGTTCTTCGCGATAGTCATTGAAGAAGAATGTGACGTGCGGGAATTTTTCTGTCTCCGCACAGCGAAACTGCGTGAGCCCCAAGCTTGAAATCCACTCGCCCATGATGTGCACCATCTTCGCTGGGCGCTCGAACGCCACTCGCACAGGCAGTCCTTGCTCGTATCCCGTCATGGTTACAAAGTGCAGACCATGCGGGCGCGGATCGCGGGAAAATCCGCCCGACTTCACGTTTGCCCATGCTTCATCCGGTAGAACGAATGCCATAGTGAGTTCGCGCGGTCGATCACCGCGGAAGTTAAAGAACACCACTGCGTCGCCGTCTTTCGGGATACCAGCGTCAAGAAGAATTCGCGTGGGCGGAATGAACTCATCGCCTGACATGTTTGCTGATATTGGCTTTGCGTAATAGTCGCGCATGACTTGCGCGGCGCTTGCCCCTGACACTGTTCCCGGGCGCCCCATGATTGCGTTCCACGCCCGTTCTACGCGGTCCCAGCGGAAATCGCGATCCATCGCCCAATAGCGACCGATCACCGTTGCAATACGACCACCAGCCTCGGCAAGCAACACCTCGAGCCGCTCGACAACGGGAAGTCCGCTCTGCTGAGCCGTATCGCGACCATCGGTAAAGACATGCACGAACACGCGATCGGCCGGTACGCCTTGCGCGTTTGCAAGACGCACGAGCGCCTCAAGGTGTGCAAAGTCGCTGTGCACCTTGCCACCGCTCACAAGTCCCATGATGTGCAGCGCCCGCGCTTGACCATCATCAGTCATTCCCTTCGCGTGCGCGCACGCCGCAACCAAGCCTTCGTTGCGCGCAAATTCTCCACTTCGCACTGCGCGCGTGATCCGCATGAGCTCTTGGTCAACAATTCGACCAGCACCGATGTTCTGGTGCCCAACCTCACTGTTGCCCATCACTGGTTCACCATTCTCGATTGGTAGACCAACGTCTTCGCCAGAAGTCTTGATGAGCGTGTGTGGCCATTCGCGCTCCAATTGGTCGCATACGGGCGCCTTCGCAAGCCTGGTGCCGTCCGTCGCGCGCTCCTCTGGATGCGGATTGATTCCCCAGCCATCCCGGATAATCAAGATGCAAGGGGAATTACTTGGCTTCGCGTTGGTCTGATTGGCGCTCATCAGTGCTGAGGATACGAATGAGACGCACCGTAGCGCCACGCCACCATCGCAACGCACCGCATGGCGGCGAATTCGCCACATCACATCCGCGGAACCCTCCCGAGTACCCATCCGTGGCACCCCTCATCACCATCCTGCCGTGCGCCGTATCCTTCCCATATGACCACCGGAACGCAGGACGCGAACGGAACGACCCTCAAGCAGCGCTACATGGATGTGCAATCCCGTATCGCGACCGCCGCAAAGTCGGCGGGTCGCCGATCAGAAGACATCATGCTGGTGGTGGTATCTAAGAGTGGGTCGGTAGAGCAGATTCGCGAGCTTATGCAGTTGGGTCAAGTGGACTTCGCAGAAAATCGTGTGCAGCAATTGTTGCAGCGCACCGCTCAGATTGATGAGTGGCGCGCGCGTCACGCTGAACTCGGCGGCACAGCGCCCGTGGTGCGCTGGCACATGATTGGCACAATGCAGCGCAACAAGGTGAAGAAGGCCGTTGAAGCAACGCGCTTGATTCACTCGGTCGATAGCTTGCGCCTTGCAGAAGAAATCCAGATCGCCGCAACACGCCGCGAAACTCCCATCGAGGTGCTGATTGAAGTGAATGTGAGCGGCGAGTCGTCGAAGCAGGGCGTTGCCCCAGGCGCCGCGCGTCACCTTGTTGCGCAGATCGACACAATGGTTAATGTTCGACCGCGAGGCCTGATGTGCATGGCGCCACTGACGGGCGGAGCCGATGCCGCACGCGCCACATTTGAACGCTGCCGCGAGCTCTACGAGGATATTCGTCAGGTTGGCGCCGGCGGCGAACGCTTCGACGTTCTCTCGATGGGTATGACTTCTGACTTCGAAATCGCGGTCCAGTGCGGATCAAACATGGTTCGAGTGGGCAGTGCCGTCATTGGACCGCCCCAGGTAACCGAGGAATCTGCCGAGTCCTAAGCGATTTGAGCGGGGATTTATGCAGTGCTCGCAGCGCTCGATGCACTGGCTTTCGCCGCACCAACGACTTGTTGCGATCCGGCTCCTGTGCCAGCAGTCGCGACCGTATCGCTCGCCTTTAACTTTGCTCGCGCAGCGGCCGCAGCAATAGCCTCTGCAGCACGCACCTCGCGGCGCGGCGACAACTGGCTGGTCAGTCCGACCAAAGACATCGCTCGCAGTTCCCAGTAGGTCACATCCAATTCCCACCAGCGGTGCTGGTTGGTGCAACACGCAGGGTCGGCGTGGTGGTTGTTATGCCAACCCTCACCAGCAGCCACAAGAGCCACGAACCAATTGTTCTGGCTGTGTTCCTCGGTGTCATGGTTGCGATATCCAAACATATGCGTGAGGCTATTGACGCTCCATGTGATGTGCCAGACGATCACAGTGCGCAGGAATACGCCCCAAATAAGGACACTCGCTGCAAAGAGTGCGGCTCCAGTGAAATCGGTCCACGTGAGCGCGACACCGAATCCAATAGCAACGTAGATCGCACATTGCGCCAAATAGAACCACAGCGGGCTCCATGCATTCTTCTCGATCCACATATAGAACGGATCTCGCAAGATGTCACGGGCATACTTGTCATAGTTAGTGCGGTGGTGCAGGTCTCGGTTGCGCACCATCACCCACCAAACATGGCCCCAAAGGAAGGTCACTAGTGGACTGTGTGGGTCTTCAGGCTCGTCGCTGTGCGCATGATGCATGCGATGCGTAGCGGTCCAACGCGCTGGCGAATCCTCAAGGCAGCAGAGTGCACCAAGGACAAGCGTGTGTTCAAACCAGCGTGGGGTATTAAAGCTGCGGTGTGCGAGCAGGCGGTGATAGCCCATGGTGATGGTTTGCCCAAACACATGGATTCCGGCAACACAAAGGATCACACCGGTCCATGAGAAGAATGCTGGCACAAACACCAACAACGCTAGTAAGTGAACAGTGACAATCGGCACTGTGTAACGGACCAACAATTCAATTGGATTGGTGGCGGGCGGACGCGGGAGTGAAATCGGTGCTGTACTCAACATTAGCCTCAATATTGCGGGCGCCGTCGCCGGGGTAGTGCGGGTGCACTCAGTAGCACTACTTTAGCTTGTCGATACGTCGCGGTCTCAAAGTGGATTCCGAAATTAGGAGTGCTGATCCGTGGATTCCGCCATCAATAGGCTATTGGCTGACAGAATTCGCAGGAATTCAGGCACTGTTTATGAATAAACGAGCGGCATTAGGAGCGTTTAGCAATTCGCGCCGCGACAATTGCGGAGACTTCATCCGTAGCACGCGGTAGTGTGTCATTCACTACAAATGCATCGAAAGTGTTGCCATGCGTAGCGCGCGCGATCTCAAGTTTGCTCTCTGCGAACCGCCGCTGAATAGCGGCCTCATCCTCGCGTCCACGGGCGCGCAGGCGCTTAAGTAGTTCGTGCTCGTCCGGTGGAAGAATGAAGACCGCAAGCGCATCCGGCATGTGCTTGCGCACGTTGTCTGCTCCCTGCACGTCAATATCGAGCACCACCATATGCCCCTTTGCCAGTTCCGCGCGCACGGCAGCTTCGGGCGTCCCGTACCACGAGCGGCCAAACACCTGTGCGTGTTCTAGGAAACGATTCTCGTCGATCCACTTCTGAAATGTAGATTCATCAAGAAAGAAATAATCGACTCCGTCCCGTTCCTGCGGCGACTTCTGCCTCGTAGTAGCGCTGATAGAAAATAGTCCACCGAACCTGCGGATCAGTTCATGGACGATGGTGGTCTTCCCAACGCCTGATGGCCCACAGATGAGAAGCAGCAACCCAGAATGATGCTCGTGAGCGCTCTGCTGTGTCGAAGCGTGATTGTTTGCTGCATGTCCACTGGCGCCCATCGGGCGGAGTCTAGATGAGACTCCGCCCGATCGCGAAGCAGCCTTAAATACCCGGACTAATCCAAATAGCCGGTGGCTCTAACCGCGTGGCTTTACGGGTAGTTCCGGGTAGACGTACGTCAATCCAGCGGGAACCTCGTTTCTGAAATCATCATCCATGTCAGATAAATGGTGTTGACCTGCTCGACGGTCATAACCAATTGCCAGGTGGCACTTCCGAACTGGACATTCATCCAGTTGATGAAGCACGTTTCCTGCATCGAATGGGCCCATTGGTCGAGCCACCAGCGCCGCCGTTCGACGGTGACGCGTTCGGCTTCGAACGGGGTCGCCGAACGGCCCTCCGCGTGTACCACTTGTGAGCACGGAACAAGCGTTGCAGATGCAGAGAGCAGAATCATCGCAAGTGAAGTGATGGTCAGGCGACCCGGAGGTCGAACCAATGAGTTGTTACGAAATTCAATATGCATGTTCATGGTGTATTCCTCCTTTCATACTTTTTCAACAATGCGGGCATCAGCAAGGATTCGCCAGCCGGTTTCACGGAACGACGGAAACCTTCCCATCGTTCCAGCAATCGTGCGGACATCTTCTTCATCAAGAATCCACTCGGCTTCAAACCCAGTAGATTTTTCAAGACGTTCCCGCCTCATTTGCTCAAGACTGAAGGCACGCTCTCGTAGCGACCAGTTTCCTAGTCGGTCCGCAATTTCAATCGCCTTGTTGGTAAATATGGCCATTGCTCGATGGAAGTGCGGGTCATCCAAATGACGAATTGCCACATTGCATCCAAAGATGCACCACCAACCGTAACTTTCTAACCAGTCGCCGGGCGGAGCTAGTAAAGGGTCCTCAACGCCACCAAGAGCCTCTGTAATTGTCGACACTGCGTCGAGGGGATCAAGAAGCCCAAGCGTGCAATGAACCTCAAGTAACGCACCCCGGCAAGTGTTGGCAACGCCACCGTAACTATCGTCGCCGAACTCGCGGGCAAGAACAGAGAACAATGTGCCCGACCGTTCCAAATCTGTGGCCGCATCCCTGGCGTTGCAAGTTGCATCCTCGCTGCATGTAGCAATCGCACGGCGCGAGCAGTGACCGCGGTACATGAGTGAAAATGCCTGTGCAACCCGTTCAACACGACCATTAGGTGGGCGCATTTCAAAGCGATCAACGAGTTCACGTGCTGTGGCCCGTGCCTCAATGACATGCCAAAGCGCATAGTGTGCACCCACAAGGTTGACGCGCAGCATCAACTCCAACTGCGGCGTCAATGGTCTGAGTGAAAGCGCGTCGCGCAGGCACTCAAGGCTCTTGGAGTATCGCCCAAGGCCATCGTGGCCACCAGAGAGCCGATTGAGCGCACGTGCTCGCTCCGCTGGCGTGTTCGCAGACGCCAACAAGCGCCGTCCACCTGCAATTAGGCCTCGCCAATCACCAGCACGGTGCGACTCGATCGCCTGTGCATCGAGTGCAGCAAAGTCTTCACCAGGCACCAGCACGAGCGGTGGTGACTCCCAAACACACTGCGCTACATCACCAACACTCCAATCAAGCGCATCCGCAAGCGCAATAACCAAATCAAGCTTCGGATTGCCACTGTCAGGAACAACTTTGGAAAGGTCTCGTCCAAGGTTGGAGGCCAGCTCTTGCCGGCTCCAACCACGATAAACGCGCGCTAGATCTACGAACCGGCTTAACCGGTCACGACGCGCAACATTCGGATTCATGTCCCCACACGATCTGCGGTTCAGCCAGTGCCCCGCGTGCTGTCCACACACGCCGAGGAGTATGCACGCTGTTTCGGCGGAACAGAACAACACGTGCGGAAGTTCGTCACTATTTACGAACTTTCATTGCAATGTGGGAGCGTGGTGGACTACTTGTGTGAACAATTCAATACGCGGTTTGTGCGATCATCATGAAGCGCGTCGACTATTGATGCGATCACGGGTAGCGCATGAGTGTGCTTCATCAGGCTAATTACTAACGCACCCGTAGTTACTTAACTGCGCGGCAGGCGCTGCTTTGACATCCATGTCTGAATTGCACCAAGTAGTCCATTCGTCACGGCATCTGGAGCAACACTGGAATTAACCACCGCATAGCGATGCGACCATCGTTCTGCTTGAGCGAGATATCCACTGCGTACACGCGCATGGAAGTCAAAGCCTTTTTGTTCCATGCGATCAAGTAGCGGCGAGAGACGATTCATTGCAACAGCGGTGTCAACATCGAATACAACAGTGAGATCTGGCCAGTGGTTTCCAGTGGCTACCTTGCCAACAGCGAGAATCTCTTCTTCATCGATACCGCCAGCGGTTCCTTGATAGGCGAGCGTGCTCGAGATGAACCGGTCAGCAAGCACTAATGCGCCCGTTGCTATTGCAGGCGCAATGCGTTGTTCATACAACTGTGCGCGGCTCGCCATGTATAGGAGCATCTCGCTGCGTGTAGTCATCTCAGCGTTGGCAGGGTCGAGCAAGATGGCTCGTACCTTCTCACCAATGGCGGTGCCACCAGGTTCGCGCACCTCTACGACATCAACTCCTGCAGCACGTGCTACGTCTGCGAAGCGACGGAATTGCGTGCTCTTACCGCTGCCATCAGGACCGTCAAACACAATGAAGCAACCACCGAGTGAACGAATCCACGAGGTGTCAGCAGTCGTTGGCACAATCTCCGGGGCAGTCATTGGTTTGATGGTAGCGATGGCTCGTCTCTATCGTTACGGTTGCGGGTGGTACCAACGGCAGCGGGCAGGCTGTCGGGATCCACGGCGATACGCGCGTCCCATGTCTGGTGGTAGCGCGCGATCGGTGCGCTCCCATACGCGGTCCCGCAGCGATAGCAGACCAATTGCACTCGGGCCAACACTAGTACGGCACCGTCAAGAAATACCAGCGCAACGAGTGCAGTAAGAACTATCGGGTCGCTCGAATACCCAAGTACACCGGCTACAACACCCGCTCCTGCAAGCACCAAGGCAAATGGCGCAAACCTCGGAAGCGTTCGTCGTCGGTACAAGCGTTGGCATCCACACACAACACAGGACCGCAGTTGCCCGGCATCGTCGAGCGCATGTTCCCAGTCGAGGTAGATTTCTTGTTCTAAACCATTCGGACTGACCACGCGCACCAGCATTGGTCGAGCGGTTGGATCCACCTGTGCCACGCCAACGGGCTGGCGGCTGGGGTCGCGGATCTGAATATCCATGGCGGGCCCAAGGATATCCCACGGCGCGGGTTACGATGAGCGTCGGATGAACGACCGCGCTCATGATCTCCCCTTGTGCCCAGAGGGTGACTTCCGATTTTGGGGTGGCATAGGTGTTGTCGCGTTGCTCGCTTCGGTCATTGGTTGCTTGGCAGGCTTGCCAGCACTTCTTCCCGCCGAGGTGGTCGTTCCCACTGCGATTCAACGCCTCTCTGCGGCCGGCGCATTGGTGGTGTGGCTACTTCTTTGTACCGGTGCTGGCGCGGCCGCATTTGCCGCTATCTCGCTCGTCCGTGGTCGTCCGCCCGGATCGGCCCTCGACATCACGAGCCGATCATTTGCATGTGTTGCCGTAGCGGCGCTCACCAATTTCGTCCCCATTGATCAACCGATGGTCAAGCTCGCCTTCGATGGCTTGACCTTTGCGGTGGCTTCCGCACTTCTTGCTCGCTCTGCATTCCGCATGGCAACGCTCGATGCATTCGCAGCAACTGCCATCGGCACAGGAATTGTTGGCGCACTCGCCACGGTGGCGTTCGTCATCACCTGGGCAGTTCGGCCTGGGTGATCTTCGGCTAACAGCGATCGTGTCGATCTCAGTGTCTGCGCTCTTCGCGCTTGCGCTCGCTAAAGATCAACTTGATCGGCACTTCACTGAACGGCAAGTGCTCGCGCAATTGATTCTTGAAGTACCGCTCATAGGTGCCCTTAAAGAGGTCGGGCTTATTAACCACCATAGCGATGGTCGGTGGCTGCACATCAATTTGCGCCACATAGAAGACCTTGGCACGGGTTCCAAGCGCGGAACTGGGCCCGCGTGCTTCAAGAATCTCACGCACGGCGTTGTTGATTCGGCCAGTTCCCTCGCGGTGCTTGGTCTGTTGATCGAGGTTCGCGATCATGCCAAGAAGTTCTTTCATTCCGCTTGCATCCTTGGCACTGATGAAGACGATTGGCGCGAATTCAAGACCAGGGAATTCCTGCGTCAGATATTCGGTGTAGTCCTTTGGCGAAAGCTTGCCAGAGACCAGGTCCCACTTATTAACAGCAATGACCGTTGGTTTGTACTTCTCTTCAAGCTGGCTTGCAAGGCGCTTCTCAATCTGCGAACACTTCTCAGTTGCGTCCAAGAGCAACACGCACACATCGGCGCGCTCGATCGCATTGTCGGTGCGGGCATTCGAATAGAACTCAACGTCGTCCGCCCAACTCTTTCGCTTGCGCACGCCGGCGGTGTCAATAGCGACCAACACCTTGCCATCGATTTCAAAGCGGACATCAACGGCGTCGCGCGTGGTCCCCGCGATCTCACTGACAATCACGCGCGGTTCGCCGGCGAGCGTATTTACCAACGAACTCTTGCCAGCATTACGGCGCCCAACGATCGCAAAGCGAACTTCCGGAACTTCTGGCTGCTCACCAACCGTGGACTTTTCAAGACGTTCCCACACGGTTTCTAGGAGTCGCTTGGAACCGTAGCCAGACGTGGCACTCACCAAGAGTGGTTGTCCAAAGCCAAGCGCTGCAGCCTCGAAGCCATCAGCATCCCAACTTGGATCGTCGACCTTATTGGCAATCGGAACAACCTTCTGCGAGAGTCCCGCACTGCGAATCAACTTCGCAACACGCTCATCAAGCGGCATGACGCCATCGCGCGCATCGATCACAAAGAGAATCAATTCCGCATCATGTGCAGCTTTGTAAATCTGCGCTTCGATGTCAGGTGTCAATAGCGCCAAGTCCTTACCGGCGTCATCGATTTGTCCGCCCTCGGCGGCGTAGATCCCGTATCCACCGGTATCCATGATTTCCACAAATCGCGGCTGCTCATCAGAGCGATCCGGCGGCGGATTAAGTTCAAGGATGGTGGTAACGCGATCGCGAGTCACACCAGGAGTCGGATCAACAATAGAAATGCGACGACCAGCGAGTCGATTAAACAAGCTGGACTTGCCGACATTTGGTCGACCAATGATTGCGAGGCGGGGTAATGACATTACTCAGGGCCCCGGAGCAGTTCGCGGGTTTGATCGGTCACGCCTTGGTCCATCTGTTGATCCATCATCTTGTCCATCTGGCTGTCCATGCCCATATTCATGCCTTGAATATATTGCTGCATGGCTTGTTTTTGTGCGGTCATCTGTCCAACCGTTTGTTGCATCTGCGCGCGCATCTTGGCTGGATCGCCCTGTTGATACTGCACATTGCCACCGGCTGGCATGCCATCTGCGCCCGTTGGTGCAGCGGGCTGAGTTGATTTGGTGAGCAGCATGCGCACTTTGCGCATTGGCTTTACGCCATTCTGCATACTCATAGTGACGGCAATGCCCGCGTTGCTGAATCCGTATTCAAGTCCAACACTGCGTGGCGTTCCCTTTGGTGAGTCGAGCGGCGCTGCAACAGCGAACACGAACGAGCCGACTTCCGCCATCCACTCGCCTTGCTGATAGATCATCGACTTGTCGAGTTCCGTGAGCATGACGTGCGTGTACTTATTGAGGCCTGGCGAATATCCAAAGTAATCGGTCTGATCAAGCAAATAGTTGCCGGCCGTCAGGGTGGTTTCGCCCATCAAGAAATTGTTCGCCATTACGAATGTGTAATGCGCGCTGCCAGTAAACGTTCCTACCGGCTTGTCGTTCTCATCAAATGATTGACCATTGATATCCCAGCGACCAACGAATTGGTTGAGCACTTCCATTGCTGCACGCGTCTCTTGCGTGATCTGCTCTGGGCTTGGCTTCACTCGCCCGGCTGGCCGACTAGCGGCCGGCGTCTGGGCGAACGCTGCGCCTAAGAGAATGGCAAGAGCCGCACCACCAAGGGCGGCAGCTCCCAACATAAAGGAACCACTGCGAACAGTGTCGCGACGTTGCGTGGTGGTGTTTCGTGCGCCATTCAGCAGCACGCCGTTATTGCGCGGGGATTCGTTCGCGGTGGCTTTCAAGGTGATTCTCCTCCGGCCGCAGGGTTCGCGGCGCGACGGGGCAGTCTACGCTTGACCGAAAGGAGCACTTTCATGCCGACGCATTCCGACTCATTATTCAATCTCAAGGTCTTCGATCACCCGCTCATTCGGCATAAGTTGGCGATCGCACGCGATCAAGGCACTCATTCCGCGGACTTTCGCCGTTTACTCAACGAGATCGCCGGTCTGATGACCTATGAGGTCTCCCGCCGATTTGACACCCGCACTATCACCGTTCAGACCCCGCTCGAGGAGACAATTGGTCATCAATTGAGCCGTCCGGTGACGCTTGTTCCAATACTGCGCGCAGGTTTGAGCATGACCGATGGCGTGATGCAGCTCTTCCCAGAGGCTCGCGTTGGGCATATTGGAATTCGCCGCGACGAGACAACACATCGACCAGTCACCTATTACGCAAAGCTTCCGCATGACGTCGGCGATGGTTACGCGATCGTCATTGACCCAATGCTCGCCACTGGTGGAAGTGCATGCGCAGCGATTCGTTACTTGAAGGAAGCCGGCTGTCGTGACATTCAGATGGTTTGCTTGGTTGTCGCCCCAGAGGGCGTTCGTCGCGTGCATAACGAACATCCCGATGTCATGGTTCACGCTGCAGCACTTGACCGTGAACTTGATAGCAACGCTTACATTCGCCCAGGGCTTGGCGATGCGGGTGATCGCGTGTTTGGCACGATTGAAGTGTAAGAAGCGCTTGTGTTACCGCTTAGTGAATTACTGGGTGAATTAGTAGGCAAACCACCTATTACCAAGTGAATCACCAAGTGAATTACTTAGGCACCCATGGAACATCAGGGTGTCCGCGTTCATGATTTGCGCGGCGCGCCATGGCAAAGAACAGATCGCTCAATCGATTGACATAGCGCATGAGCGGTTCGCCCACAGGTTCAATGCTTCCCAATGAAATGATCGTGCGTTCCGCGCGGCGGCACACCGTGCGTGCGAGATGTAGGCGCGCAGCTAATTCTGTTCCTGCGGGCATAACAAATGTTGCGAGCGCCGGATTTGCGGAATCAACTTCATCGATCCACTTCTCTGACTCCAATACGTCAGCTTCGTTGATGCGGTGAATCTTGGATTGCTGCTTGGCACCCTCGGGCGTTGCGAGGTCTGCTCCAATGTCAAAGAGGCGCGATTGAATAGATCCAACGATCGCGTGCAGGCGCTTCTCAAACGGATGCGCGGGATCGCAGGCGCTGAGCACTAGGCCAAGGACCGCATTCAATTCATCAATCGTTCCGTACGCCTCGATGCGCGGATGGTCCTTGGAAACACGGGCACCACTGAAGAGGCCGGTAGTTCCATCGTCGCCAGTGCGTGTGTAAAGCTTCATGGGCGAAGGGTAAAGGCGGACGGTCCGCGCCGCCATTTGGGCTCATAAAGTCATTATTGGGACATCAGGGCCCTTAGGTGGCAATTTGACCTACGACAATCCCAATGATCTTCTGAATCTCAGGCGGTAGGGCTGTCCGTATGTCTGTTGGTACGGATATCGTTCCATACAACCCCAGTACACCCCTCAGGTGCATCTGGATTTCTGAAACGGCTTCGCGGACCTGCCGCCAAAGGTCCGCACCTGTTCGAGTCCAGCCCGCCGGTCTGGAACACCGATCCTTGAAGCCTCGGTGAACTTCGGTGCCGGTCACATCTTGGTTTGGACTCTTCATGCATGCCTGCGGGCTGCAGAAAGGCGAGGTAGGTATATGAACCGCCTCATTAAGAAGGGCTTCACGATCGTTGAGTTGTTGGTGGTCGTTTCGATCATCGCGCTGCTCATTGCGATCCTGTTGCCTGCGATTGGTAAGGCTCGAGACGCTGCGCTTGTCACGCAGAGTTTGGGCAATCTCCGCAACCTGAGTGCTGCGTGTAATGCGTACGGTGCCGACTACAACGACCGGCAGTACACAGCTGTGCCTGACGAGGCCGGCATGTACGGCGACGCCATCGTTGGCGCATGCACGGGCATCGTTGCTACGCAGTGCATTCCACAGATGATTCTTGGCTGGGACTCCGGTGGTGGCCTGTGGGGCTACTGGATTGCTGGCGGTCCTGCGCGCTGCGCTGGATGGCCAGGAAACTGCGGCAACTTTGTGACCTATCAGGCCTGCGATTTCTGGGGAGCTTCCGCGCGTTGGGAAGGCGCATGGCGTCTGACTAATTGCAAGGCGTTCAACAGTTATGTTGGTGGCAAGTTCTACGACAAGGTCTTCTGGGCCCCGAAGGACAAGATCACGCTCGCCAAGGTTGACAAGTACTTCTCTACTCCCGTGGAGTTCAACTACACGAACGGTGACTTTGAAACCCCGACCTATTGCTGGAGTCCGGCTGCCATGTGGTCACCGGATGTGATGGCGTGGGCACGCAAGACTGGCAACGGTTCTAGTGCAATCTTTGGTGCAAAGCCGACCAAGGCCACCATGCCAGGTGCTTTCAAGAGTCCTACTGCAGGTATGGCTCAGTACCCATCGCTCAAGTGGCGCATGTGGGAGCATCAATGGCTCCAGAACATGGTGCGTGCCGAAGTGAACCCAGCGTTCTCTACGCCAACTCCGTGGTTCTTTAACCAGGGCTACAACAGTGCGCCAGCAGTACTTTTCTTTGACAGTCACACACAGGTTGTTTCGATCGCTGGCATTCAGCAAGACTGTGACTTGTCGATCTCCCAGGCGGCAGCCTCAACCGGTACGGCGGCCTCAAGCGGTAGTTTGTGGTTCGTCTGCTCCGGCGGCGCAAATGGGTATTTCAACTCAGCTGCTTACGACATGCTCACCACCGGCGCTGGCGCATGCAACGCAGGCGTCTTGACGGTCGACGGCATCTTGGGCCGTGACATGCTCCGTATCGGAGACTGATTTGCTGCTCGGTGTAAGTCACCGAATGCCGTTACTGACCTGATTCTTTCCGCGAGGGTCGCCACTCGGCGACCCTCGCGTGCTTTTTGCGATGGGGAGCATTGCGTAAACCCTTACACTTCCGGCTTCGAAAGGCACTTCATGCTCGGATCCATCTTGCGCTCAGGCCCATTCGCACTCACTGTTGCTAGCACATGTTGTGCGCTCGCCAACGCCGGGCAAGATGCACCGAAACAGGGCGCACCGGCTGCCGAGCCGCCGAAGCAAGTCGTCATCACGCGCGATGCGCCCGCCCCGAAGCAGAGCGCGAAGCAGGATGAATCCTCGAAGTCCGCGGCGCCGGCTCCTGCAGAACCAAGCAAGGTGATCGAGGGTCCGATCAATGTTTATAGTTGGGCACCCGCCGATAGCGCGAAGGCCGTTGATGCCAAGGATATTGATCTTGCCAAGGTCTTTGTTGATCTTGGACCAGTAGCAACCCGTTGGTACCAACACGCCATCACGCTTTCGAATCCGTGGTTTGAAGGCCGCGCGCCTGGTCTCCGTGGCAATGACCTGGCGGCTGAGTATCTGGAATTCTGGATGAAGGACGCGGGTCTTGAAGTTGCGTTCCCGGCTGTCGGCGCAGATGGCGTGACTCCGAAGGACGGGCCGTGGAAGAGTTACCAGCAGAAATTTTCGCTCACTGGCGGCGCTGCGAAGGTGGAAGACGGATCATTGAAGGCAGGCGGAGCAGATCGCGAGCGCGGCAAAGACTTCTCGGTGCTCGGAATCTCCGGCAACGGAAAGGTGGAGGCCCCCGTCACCTTCGTTGGTTACGGCATCAAGAAGGGCGAGGCGGACTACACGAGCTTTGAAGAGGGCGCGGACCTCAAGGGACGCATCGCGCTGGTCTTCCGCTACGAGCCACTTGATGAGCGCGGTCGTTCCAAGTGGTCATCGCGCCGCTTTAGTGAATTTTCGGCAATGACCACCAAGATTGACGCGCTTGTTGAACGCGGCGCGGCAGGGATCATTTTGGTTTCGCCCCCAGGGGCGCGCGATGGAAAGGTTGCGCTCGAAGATGTTTCCACCAGCCGGTGGGGCCGACCGCTTGATATTCCGATGGTGCAGGTCACCAACGAAGTGGCAGAGCAAATCCTCAAGGCCGGAGCACCAGACAAAGGTTCACTGTTGGATTGGCGCAAGCGCGCTGATACTGGCGAAGTGAAGACGGTTGCTCTTGGCGATGGCTCAAAGGTTTCCATTCAAACGAAACTATCGAGCGGCGGGACCCCGACGCAGAATGTTGGCGGAGTGCTGCGCGGTAAAGGCTCGCTCGCAGATGAGTGGGTGGTCGTTGGCGCACATTTCGACCATGTCGGCTACGGCTATTTCGGCACGAGTCCGCAGTACACCGGTCAGCTGCACCCTGGCGCTGATGACAATGCCAGCGGATCGTCAGCAATGCTTTGCGTTGCGCAGGCGATGGCTGACATTTACGGCGGCAAAGATGCGCCGAAGGACGCGCGCAGCATTCTGTTCCTGGGCTTCACTGGCGAGGAAAGCGGCCTGCGCGGCTCCCGTTGGTATGTGGAACATCCAACAATTGCTGGCGACAAGATGTCACTGATGGTGAACATGGACATGGTGGGTCGCTTGCGTTCAGATGACCTGAGCGTTGGCGGCATGAATTCCGCAAAGGGAATGATTGACGTGATGCGCCCAATCTTTGAGCGCAGTGGTCTCACGGTGCACGCTGACCCGTCGGGTCGCGGACCGAGTGATCACGCTAGTTTCTACGGAGCGGGCATCCCTGTGGTCTTTATGTACACGGGGAATCATGACATCTATCACACGCCGAAGGACAAGGGCTACACCCTGAATCCCGAGGGTGCCGCCAAGGTGGTTGCGTTGGCAACCGACATCACATCGACCGTGGCCACGCGCCCGGAGCGCCTGGAATTCCAGCAAGATGGCGGGCGAACAGCAGACCGCGGATACGCAGCCGTGCGCTTGGGCGTGATGCCATCCATGAATAATGACGATCGCGCCCCGGGTGCTCCTACAAAGGGCGTGCTGGTTGACGGCGTGAGCACCGATACATCAGCGAGCGAGGCGGGCATCTTGAAAGGCGACATCTTGGTTGCCTGGAATGGCGAAGAACTCGAAGGGGCTGGCGCCATGATGACAAAGCTCCGTGCTCACAAGCCGGGCGATGTTGCCAAGGTGAAGATCTGGCGCGACGGCAAGGACATTGAACTTGATGTCACACTGCGCGCTGCCAAGTCAAAGGAGTGATGGCAGCACGGTTGTGCTTGCGGTTACGGCAGAATGACCACACTGCGTGGTGTTGACGCCGCCGCGCGCGGAATGATGACGATCCCGTCAGGGATCGGTAGATCAATTGGTGCTTGGCCAGCCACCGCAACATGCGCGCGCGTAATACCAGCAGGCATCTTGATGCGTAATTCGCGCGCGTCGGGCGAGTCTAATTGGGCGCGGGCAATGGCGCCGTGTTTCCATTGAATATCGACTGCAATATTTCCGCGCGCAATTAATCCGCGCACGCGACCAGCGCTCCATGCGTGTGGGAGAGCCGGGAGGAGATCAATACGATGCACAAGATGGCCAGCGCTCCAAGTGCGAATATGGCTCTGCATCAGCATCTCTGCAATGCCGGCAGTGCCACCGAAATTTCCATCGATTTGGAATGGTGGGTGGTCGTCAAAGAGATTCGGGAGCGTTGACTTTGCGAGTAGCGCGCAGATGTCTGCCCACGCGTGCTCGCCATCATGAAGTCGGGCCCAGAAATTGATAAGCCAGGCGCGGCTCCATCCGGTGTGCCCGCCGCCGTTCTTTAGGCGGAATTCCAGGCTTGCGCGTGCTGCGGCAGCAAGCGCTGGGGTGCCGTCCGCCGTGATGAAATTAGCAGGGTGCAGGCCGTACAAGTGACTCATGTGTCGATGCCCCGGCTCTGTTTCGCCGTACGGCTTTGACCACTCCATGAGTCGACCATCGGCTCCCACCGCAGGCATCGCTAGGTGCTTGAGCGCTTCGGTGGCTTCGGTGGGAAGCGCTTCGTTGCTGCGCCCAAGGATGCGCGCAGCATCAAGATAATTCACCAACAAGTCTCGAGCGATCCACTGGTCCATCGACGTTCCCATGCTGAGATTCGCATGTGAACCATCGGGAAGTATGAACGAATTTTCTGGGCTCGTGCTTGGACCGCTGACAAGCATGCCAGTGGCGGGGTCTTTCACGAGATAGTCAAGAAGGAATCGCACAGCACCGTCAAGTGCTGGCCATGCGCGGTCGCGCAGAAACGCGGTGTCGTTGGTGTATTCGTAGTGCTCCCACGCATGGCGCACAAGCCACGCGCCACCGAGCGGGTACATGCCCCATACGGTCTGGCCTTCCGGCCCCGTCATGGCCCACGCGTCAGTGATGTGATGACAACACCAACCGCGCGCGCCATAGACATCCTGCGCAGTTCGAACGCCGCGCACGCGGATCTTGTCGAGCAAGTCAATGAGCGGAAGTTCCGTCTCGGCAAGTGCGCATGGACCTGCCGGCCAGTAGTTCATCTGCACGTTGATGTTTGTATGGAAGTCAGCGTTCCATGGCGCGCGGAAGTGATCGTTCCATATGCCTTGCAAGTTGGCTGGCAAACTTCCTTCTCTGCTTGAGGAAAGAAGTAGATAGCGCCCGTACTGGAAATACAGGGAAATAAGGTCGTTATCCCATTCGGGCTTGCTGCGGAAGCGATCCAGCCGCGCGGGTGTGGACAGGAGTTCTGGAATCACACTCGCTTCGGGTGCAGCGCCGCCGAGGTCGAGCGAGACGCGGTCCATGGTCTTTGCGAACCACGCGCTGGCGCGATCACTGAGTGCAGACCAACCGGACGTCGCGCTGCGTAGATCGTTCTCACACTGGAGACTTGGGTCGCTTCCGAAGTAGTCCGTGCGCGCCGCGATCGATATGGTGAGTGATCGCGCACCACGAACTACAGCATCACCTGCTTCTATGGTGACGGTTCCGCCATCCGTGCGGAGATCTGCAGTCGCCGCATATTTCACGCCACCTTGGCCAGTGTGTCCAGTGAATGACAACCGAACGCCTTGTCGCGTTGGGATGGCGGCGTGCGCGGGGATATCAGTCTCAAAGTCATCGCGATGCATGCGAACACGCACATCTGGAAGAACGCCTTCGCCTTCGACATGTGTATTGATGAGCAGCAGTTCATCAGGTGCACTGGCAAGCACTTCGCGCACTATTGAAACACCGTTGACTTTAAATTGTGTTGCAGCAATTCCACTACGCAACGTCAGTGACCGCCGATATTCCGAAGCGGCGCGCGGTGCATCAATCATGTCAATGGTCAGATCGCCAAGGGTCTGGTGGCTGCGCGGCATCGTGTCGCCTGGCAACATGCAATGCTGCTGAATGATTTGCTGCGCTTCGAGCACCTTTCCAGCAAGAGAAAGCGCGCGTGCGGAGCGGAAATACTCGCTCGATTCAGGTGCGGTGCGATCTTCGGCGTTTCCTTCCCAGACACTTGCTTCGTTGAGTTGCAGGCGTTCGTGGTGAACGCCACCGAAGACCATCGCGCCCATTCTGCCATTACCAACAGGGAGCGCGTCGGTCCATGCGTTGGCGGGGTTCGTGTACCACAGGTCGGGAAGTTTTCCGGTGACCGTTTCCATTGGCGTCAACTTCATGCGACGCGTGCCGACCGGAATCGGCACCATGCGCGCGTGGAGGTCGGGGTCCATCACTGGATCAAACGACGCAAGTTCTGGATGATCGCCAGCACTGATCCACCATGTTCCGGAAAGGTCGAACGCGCACGCTTCGCCTTCGAGTTTCGGTGTGACCTTTGGCGTTCCAACCCAACCACCGTTGCCACCGGTGTCGGTCACGCGGATCGCAATGCGATTCACGCCGGTTCGCAAGATGGATTTAGGAACGGTGTATGCGCGCTCGGTTTGCCAACCGTCGGTGTTTCCAATGCGCGTGCCGTTGAACCATGATTCGTCGGCATCATCAATGTTGCCGGGCGTGAAGACCATGTCGGTGGCGCAGTCGCGGTCGTCGAGGGTGATTTCGCCCACGTACCACGCAACGCCGTCGGTGTTGTCGGGAAGCCCGTTTCCCTCCCACCGACCGGGAATGGTGGTTGGGGTGAGTGCGACATCGTGGGCAGGCGCCGTGGCCGAACCCGCCTGGGCAAGCATCGCAATAGCAGCCAGTGTGGCGATCGTCATCTGCCGTGTTCTACCGCTACTCGGGGTTCGATACGCTGCGCCAATGACCATCGCCCCGGCACCCGCTCCTGTACCCGCACATCTCCCGCTCTTTGGTCGGCACGCATTTGTCTGCGGCGCCACGCAAGGGATCGGCAAGGCAACCGCGATCGCCATGGCGGCGGCTGGCGCCACGGTGACGGTTTGCGGTCGTAATGACCAGGGCTTGGTGCGGACCCTTGAGGAATTGCCGAAGCCTGCCGGTCAGAAGCACTGGAGCGTTGAGGTGGACTTCAGCAGCGCCAAGGATGTGGACTTTGCGGCGCGCACTCACCTTGCGAGTGCTGGCCCGGTACATGTCTTGGTCAACAACACCGGTGGCCCTGCAGCGGGCGCGGCGATCGAAGCCAAGCCAGAGGACTTCACGAAGGCGTTTGAGATGCATCTCTTGGCGAACCACGCGCTTGTTCAGGCCTTCGCGCCGGGAATGCGCGAAGCCGGCTACGGACGCGTCATCAACATTGCATCTACGAGCGTCGTCACGCCGATCCGCGGCTTGGGCGTCTCCAACACCATCCGCGCTGCGGTGGCGAACTGGGGTCGATCACTGGCAGTGGAACTCGCGCCGTTCGGGATCACTGTGAACACCATTCTTCCAGGCTTTACACGCACAGCTCGGTTGGCTTCGCTCTTTGAAGGACGCGCACATCGCGCAGGCACTTCGGCGCAAGAAGTGGAAGCGGATGCACTTCGAACCGTACCCATGGGTCGCCTTGGCACGCCGGAAGAAATTGCTGCGGTGGCGGTGTTCTTGGCATCGCCCGCCGCCTCGTACCTGACTGGCGTGAATCTTCCGGTTGATGGCGGACGATTGGCGCTCGGATGAGTGTGCTCCGTCGAATGACTGTGATTCCTGCAGCGGCTTCGAGCTTCACGGTGCGTCATATGAAGCGCTCCGAGGGCGTATTGGTGTTGGTGGCCACGCTAGTTTGCTGGTCGACAGTCCCGCTCTTTGTCAGGCATCTTGCCGGTTACATCGATCATTGGACGAACAATGGATGGCGCTATGGCGCGAGTGCTTTGTTCTGGCTTCCGGCCGTCGTGTGGGCGCTTTCGCGCGGGATATTGCCGCGCACCATCTGGCGCGCAGCATTGATTCCTGCAGTAGCGAATACGGTGGCGCAGGTGGCATTCACTGCGGCACACAGTTACGTGAATCCAGGGCTGCTCACATTCGGTCTCCGCATGCAGTTAGTTGCCGTGGCGATCGGTGCATACTTGCTCTTTCCTGCGGAGCGCGCCACGATCGCCTCCGCGCGATACCTCGGCGGGCTTGGCCTACTGATCTGCGGCGTGGCGGGCGTGCTGCTCGGCGGCGGCAACATTCTGGATGGCACCTCCGCTATTGGTGTGCTGCTCGCGGTATTCGCTGGATTTGGATACGGCATGTATGGGCTTGCAGTCCGCAAGTTCATGTACGGCTACCACCCAGTCTTTGCGTTCGGTGTGATCGCGCTCTATACGGGCGGAACGTTGGTGGTGGGCATGCTGGCATTCGGGCGCGGGCATGGCGCGGAGGTGTTTGACCTTGGCTCAAACGAGCTGTGGTCGCTCGGACTCAGCGCCTTCTTTGGAATTGCGATTGGACACGTCCTCTACTACACCGCGATCGACCGGATGGGAGTAGCTACCACTGCCGGAGTGCTGCAATTACAGCCATTTATCGTGAGTGCGTTCAGCGCGGTGTTTTTTGGCGAAGTGCTCTCGGGCAAGCAATGGGGGGCTGGAGTTGTTGCGATCGTCGGTGCAGGGCTCGTACTTTCTGCTCAGAAAGCTGCAGAACGAAAGCGCGCGGCGGCTAGCACTTGACTCTAGGGAAGTTCCCTTGCGTTGTTGGTCGAATATCCCCCAATAAGGCTCCAAGGCTTGCACAATGGTAGAAGTTCGTTGTCATGGTTCGTAGATTTGAACCATGCCCACAGAACCAACAATTCTCTATGTCACTGGCGCTGATCTCGACGTAAACCACGATGCCGCTGTGATATTTGTTGATCACCAAGGCGCACGCGTCCGATTCCTTGACGGACCGGACCTTGCGGCAGTCACAGCTGCCCATTTAGATATCGACGCTTTACACAACAAGTTTCGCGTCCGCGACAACTCGCTTGTTGGTGGATTTGGTCGGAGTCATCCAGACGAGACACCACTCTTTGCAAAATTGTCACACGTAGTTCTTCGTTGCGGCAAGGTATTGGTGGTTGGACCAGGATCAACAAAGAACGAGTTTGTAAGCCACCTTGAGCGCAATCATCCAGGCGCCATGTCGAAACACATCATTGGTGTTCGTACGGTGGATCACCCCACCGATGGTCAACTCGTAGCACTCGCCCGCACCGCCTTTGCAGAAGCAATCGAGGCGGGGCAGCTTCATTCCACCCCCGTGCAAAGTGCACAGGCTTCGAGTGCTACGACAACTCCGATTCGTTCAGTACGAGTCGTTAAGGATCGTGCGGAGCGATGACTGTTGCTTGACCGATTGATGATGAAGCCGCCGCTGCTTCGGTAACGTCCGCTTCTGCAGTCTTTCGACCAATCATCAGGGTGTGAACATCGGGATCGGCGATTACCTTCTTTGGTTCGAACGGTGATTCGATCACGTACTCCGCGGTTGCGGCCGCCGCGATCGTGTGTATGCCGCGGGCGTCTTTGTACTCATCGCGCTGCTTTGCTGCAGCAGCGCGCTCCTCGGCAGTACGGGGGAGAGACGCCTGCGGCCAACGCTCCTCGCCGTTCGTCACAGCAATTTCGATTGGAACAGTTCCGGTGCCAGCGTTGCGCACGGTCACCACCGTTCGCCACGGATCGCCCTCCTTGGCGGGTGCTGTGAATTGTGCTGATTCAACCTTGATTTCTGGAATTGCAACGCTCAGGAACCATTGGTCGACGAACGCGTCGTAGGCGGCGGGATCCTTGGCGAACGGTCGCATGGCGACTATGAAATCCTGCAGCAATGCGTAGTCAGGACCGTCCTTGAACTTGCCGATGAACGCGCGCAGGCCTTCGTCCATCTTGTCATCGCCGAGATGCTCCATGAGCATCCAGAAGACCCAGCCACCCTTGTCGTAGGTGACGGTGGTGTCGCCGCGGCGGTTGCCGTCAATTTCTGTCATCGGACGCTCTTCATCCACGCTTCGTTGGTTGGCGTAGCTGAACTCAATTTCGCGCATGAATGCCTGCCGCGCGCGGTCGCCACGGAGCTGCCGGAAGAGACGCGCTGTAGAGAAGTGCGCCATTCCTTCACTCAAGATGTTGCCACCAGGTGCGTCGCCTGGGGGAAGGATGTTGCCCCACCATTGGTGCGCGGTTTCGTGGGCCACGATCATGAACGGTGCGTCTTGCTCAGCACTCGGCTTGGAAAGGAATCCAATGGACTCGCTGAAGACGATGTTGGAAGGGAAGCCCTGCGCGTAGCCGGCCAGGCCGGGGAACTCGCTGATGCGAAGCTCCTTCCACGGGTACGGCCAGAACCATTTCGAATACCACTCATGCGCGCCATCAAGCGCTTCCAGCATGGCGGGAATGTTGAATGAGTGCGCGGGCAGGTGCCAGATAGCGGTGCGTTTGCCCTTTGATTCCTGCCACTTTCCGGCCACCAGGTTGACAGCCATGATTGGATGATCGCTCTTCCATTCCATGGTGCGGGTGGCGCCGTCGACGGTGTCAGAAGTGCACACGCCTGGCATGTTGGCGCGGTATTCGGCGGGGAGTTGCACGCGCGCGGTCATTTGCGTGTGGCCACCGGTACCGAAGGCGGTCTTGGTGACCTTCTTCCAATCATCAGGCTCAGGGCGCTTCGCCTCGGGGGTGCGTTCGGGATCCATGCCGACGCCATCTACATAGCCGAGCATCGGCATGAACGAGACACCAAAGCTGTTGAGCACGGTGCCTGCAGGCAAGATGAACTCACTTGCTCCCGCCGGATTTTTGCGCGTGCCAGCGGGGACGTGCGCCACATGTTCGAAGCCCAGTGTGACTTCTGCGCCGGGTGCCAGTGGTTCCTTGGGCGTGAAGATCCAGAGCCCGGAACTATTTTCGCAGATTGGATGCCGCGGGTTTGCCTTGCGTTCCTTGGTTGCTTCCTCGGGATCCCAAGTCTTTCCTTCGAACGTGAACTTCACGCCTTCGAACGTGCTGTCCGGCGTGACTGCGATGCGGCGCATCGGCTTATCGGTGGAGTTGCGCAGACCGTAACTGCCCTTGACCGCAATACTGTTAGCAGCGGGATCAAGGTTGAGATCAAGATCGACCTTCATGAGCTCCGGTTGCGGCACATCCTTCCACGTCGATGCGTTGCCCACGTAATAATCGCGTTGCGCCCTCAGTTCCGGTCCGCCGTTTGGCCCGCTGCGCACCATGAGTGCAAGCGTGACGCCCACGGCGATGGCTGGCCCACCGAAGACAAGCATCCACACGACGCGCTTCCACGCGCGCGCAAATTGCAGGCGCGTGGTGATGCCCTGCGC
>CANJHD010000011.1 GCA_947474065.1 Planctomycetaceae bacterium | reverse complement strand
GAACGGCAGGCGCTTGCTGTCGAAGACCGCGCCGTTGATGCCATCCTCGAGAAGATCGCTCGCGAGGGGGCCGATCGGCTCTCGGCTACTGAGCGCGCAACGCTTGCGCGCGCAACGGAGCGTCGTCGCGGCAGATCGCAGAGCTAAGCGCCGCGGCGAACGCCGTCTTTCCTATATCTTCTCGCGTTCTACCTATGGGCATCCAGGACCGACCGTACTACCGACCCGACGCTTCTACGCCCCCCGCATACGCGCGCGCATCGGGCTGGTCAGCGACAACGTGGATCATCGCCATCTGCGTCGCGGTGTTCGTGATCGACGGATTCCTCCCATGGACGAACGAGCCCGTTGCAAGTCAGCTGGTGCCCGGCGCCTCTGCGGGGCAGATTCGCCTGATCGACCGCAGCGAGTTTGCGCTCACCAAGCCCGTCGATGTTGCCCCGGGCGTGGCGCGCGGCTACGCGGTACTTGGCCGCGACAACGTGGTTGCCGAGGTGGAGTACCGCAAGGAACGGCCACTCACGCGCCTTGGCTACTTCTCCACCGCACGCGCCGTCTATGCATCAGATCCGGTGCTGGGTGTCTCTGGTTTTCAAGTATGGCGATTCGTCACATTCCAATTCTTGCATGCCAACCTCAATCATGTTCTCTTCAACATGATGACGCTGTTCTTCTTTGGAGGGATGGTTGAGAATTTCCTCGGCAAGAAGCGTTACGTGGCGTTCTATCTTCTGTGCGGTGTTTCGGGCGGACTGATGTACCTGCTCCTCAATGGTCTTGCGATCGGCGGTCAAGCCGCATTTGGTCCATCGTTCCATCTGCCGGGGCTACTCTTCAATGACCCAAACACCATGCTGGTTGGAGCGTCTGCGGGCGTCTTCGGCGTCATCATGGCGGCTGCATATTTGGCGCCAAATGCAACGGTGTTGCTCTTCTTTGTCATCCCCATGCGCCTAGGCGTCTTGGCCTATGGACTGCTTGCTTTCGCGCTGCTCGCCGTGATCTTTGGCTGGGCCAATGCTGGTGGTGAAGCGGCGCACATCGGCGGCGCGCTGGCGGGTTTCTGGCTTGTGCGCAACCCCAATCACTTGCACGGCTTCTTCGACTTCCTCGGCCAGTACGACCCCACCAGCAAGGTCGCCCGCGCCCGCGTTGCAGTAAAGCGCGGCAGCGTGCAGGGCTCTGCTACGAGCACTGAAGTGAATCGCATTCTTGACAAGATTTCTGCGCGGGGCTTGCACTCCCTCTCTGAAAGCGAGAAGCGCGTGCTGCGCGATGCGAGTCGGAAGCCGCGGTGAGTGCGCTTCAGTTTGAGATTCTTGCACGATCAAAGGCGAATCACGCACGCCTCGGACGCGTCACGACTCCGCACGGATCGTTCGACACACCGGCATTCATGCCTGTAGCCACAGCGGCAGCGATGAAGGGCCTGACTCCCGCGCAGATTCGCGGCACCGGCAGCCAGATCATTCTCAACAACGCCTACCACCTCTTTCTTCGTCCGGGCGGAGATCGCATTGAGCGCCTTGGCGGCACACATCGCATGATGCGCTGGAACGGCCCCATCCTCACCGATAGCGGCGGTTACCAGGCGTACAGCATGAGTGACACCGCCGTCTTGAGTGAAGAGGGCGTCACCTTCCGCAGTTTCATTGATGGCTCGAAAGTGCATCTTGGACCAGAGTCAAGCATGCGCGTTCAGAACCAGATTGGTGCCGACATCATCATGGCCTTCGACGACTGCGCACCCGCGGCGCTCCCTGCTGCTGACACCGATGAACGGCGCGCCGCCCGCACTCGCGGCGTTGTAGATCACGCGCTGCGCATGGAAGAAGCGCACGAGCGAACTCTTCGTTGGCTCGACCGCTGCGTTCGATCTCATGCACGAAGCCAGGATCAGGCGCTCTTTGGAATCGTGCAGGGCGCTACCAATCTTGACCTGCGCCGCCGTTCGGTGGAAGGCGTGTGCGCTCATGATCTTCCCGGATATGCCATCGGAGGCGTGGCGGTTGGGGAGGGCACCGATGCCATCCGAACGGTGGTGGAATTCACCACGCCGCTACTTCCCGACAATCGCCCCAGATATTTAATGGGGGTCGGGTACGAAAGAGATATCGCCATGGCGGTGGCCGCCGGGGTGGATATGTTCGATTGCGTCCTGCCTACCCGCAACGGCCGGAACGCCAACGCATTCACCACCCAGGGCACGATTCGCCTACGAAACGCCCGATTTGCTGAAGATTCCTTGCGAATTGACCCCTCCTGCGACTGCGAAGCGTGCGCCGGGGGGTTCAGCCGGGCCTACCTCCGGCACCTCTTTATGGCCGAGGAAATGCTTGGGCCAACATTGGTGAGTACCCATAACATCCGGCACTTCCAGCGGCTTATGCTGGACATCCGAACTGCGATCCGTGAAGATGCGTGGTCTTCGCTCCTCGTCGCATGGCCGTGTATCGGCTCCGGCGAGGCGCATTCGAGTACTGACGAGCAAATATGATTACCCCGACCTTTAGCGCACTGACACTCCTCGCACAGACCACCGACGGCCCGTCCCTCCCCGGAGCCCCCGCCCCGGCAGCCACAAGCGCTGCAACGGACGCCGCTGCAACTGCCGCGCCCTCGACATCAGGCGGCAGCGGATTCATGATCATGATGGTGGTGCTCCTTGGAGCGATGATCCTGTTCTCCTTCGTGAACGCACGTCGCGAGAAGAAGAAGCGTTCCGACCTCTTGGGCAACATCAAGAAGCACGACAAGGTGTTGACCATTGGCGGCATCGTTGGAACCGTAGTTGAACTCAAGGATGACGCGCTGATCTTGAAGGTCGACGAGACATCAAACACACGTATCACATTCACCAAGAGTTCAATCTCGCAAGTGCTCCCAATGGACTCTGCGGCCTGACTGACACTTCACCGTTATTGAACTTCGCCCACTTTGCGGCACCACTGAGAACACGATGCACCTGCTCTTCCACACGCTGATCCTTCCGCTACTTCTTGTCATTTACATTGCCGGAGTTCGCAAGGCATTTGCGCCACTCAAGCGCACAATTCTTGACGTTGTCGTCATTGCGGCAACATGCGTCGTCATGGTGTTGGCCATCATGCCGCCAGCTCAGAAAATCAAACTCGGTCGCGATCTGCGCGGCGGCGTGAGCTTGATTTACTCGGTAAATATGCCGGCTGGATCAGATTCTGCAACGAAGTCAGAACTGCTCAAGCAGACAATTAAGACGCTGAAAAACCGCGTAAATCCGCAGGGTGTTCTCGACTTGACCATGACGCCACAGGGCGAGGACCGCATCGAAGTGGTCATGCCACTTCCGGGCGACGAAGTCCGTGTTTCACAGAAGGCGTATACGGATGCGCTCGATGCATTGCTTGCCAAGGCGCGCCTGACGCCGCGCGAACTCAACGCCGCGCTTGCTGATGGCAAGGCTGTTGATTTGGCGAAGGGCGATGCAGCTCGCGCTGCGGAACTCACCAAGCTTCAGGCGATGTGGACTGCAGCACGTGACGGGCGCGCCGCCTACGACGCGGCCATTGCTGCGGGTAAGCAGGGCGCTGATCTTGATGTGCTCGCAGAAACCGCAGCGACGGCCGAGGTCGCCTACGACGCGCAGCGTGCCAAGGTGCAAACCGGCGCGTTGACATCCAGTCGCTGGACACGCATTGTTGCGCTCCCAGAGTTGGCTAAGAAGGGTGGCGATCGCGCCACTGCTGTTGCGCAACTCAAGACTGAATTCCCATCCGCCGCGACGGAGATCGACGCTGCTCTGGTGAGCCATGACGCGTACGCCGCGCTGCGCACCGTGCTTGACGATCCGGAAGACTTGAAGCGCCTCTTAAAGGGCGCGGGCGTGTTGGACTTCCATATCGCCGTTACCACGCAGAATTCGCTCGGCGTGAATATTGAAGAGCTCCGCAAGCAACTTGCGCAGGGTGGTCCGCTCGCGGCTGAGAGTCCGGTGGCTCGCTGGTTCAAGATCAACAGCATTGATGAGTGGGCGAGCACGCCAGCGCAGCGCGAGGCACTTGAAGCCAATCCAGCTGGATTCTTCGCTTCGAGCCGTGGATTGACCGCGGGAACTGGTCCGGACAAGTCCATCTACATCCTTCTCTGGATCACCCCAGACCGCAGCCTGACGCACGAGCCGGGCGGCAAGGAATGGTCGATGAAGCGCGTTGGCCGCACCAGCGACGAACTCGGTCGCGTTGCCGTCAGTTTCGAACTTGATGATTCAGGTGGCGTCGAGATGGGTCGCCTCACTGGCGCCAGTGTTGGTCAGCCCATGGCCATCGTCCTGGACAACCAGGTCTACACCGCACCCAACCTGAACTCGAAGATCAATGACCGCGGGCAGATCAGCGGCAACTTTAGCGAGAAGGAAATTGACTACCTCGTGCGCGTCCTTGCATCGGGCTCGCTCGGTGCGCGACTCTCTCCGGAACCAGTTTCCGTCAGCGTGCTTGGACCGGCAATGGGTAAGGACAACCTGCAGCGCGGTTTGAATAGCGTGATGATTTCGGTGCCTGCGACCTTCGCCATCATGGCGCTCTATTACTTCATTCCAGGAATCATCGCGAACATCTCGCTCCTGGTGAATGCGCTGATCATCTTCTACGCAATGTCACTGGTCGATGCCAGTTTCACGCTGCCCGGTCTAGCCGGAATCGCGCTGAACTTGGGTATCGCAGTTGATAGTAATGTGCTTATCTACGAGCGTCTTCGCGAAGAACTCGTTGACCGCAAGCAGCCGCTTCTTGACGCCATTGACACGGCCATGCGCCGCGCTCGAACGGCGATCATCGACGGCAATATGACGCACTTGATCGTCGTGGTTGTTCTGTACTGGTTCGCTGGTTCCGAAGTGAAGGGCTTTGCGCTCGTCATGGGTATCGGTGTATTCAGCACACTTGCCGCCGGCTTGATAGTGACGCAGGTTCTCCTGCGCCTCTATGCGCTCGGTCTCAAGGCGAAGACCATGCCGATGCTGCCGATCGTGGTGCCCGCTATCTCGCGCGCACTGCATCCGACTGTCGACTGGTTGCGCTACCGCTTCATCTTCTGGGGTGGAGCCATTATTGTGGCGATCATCTGCATCACTGCGACGCTTGGTCGCGGCGGAGACATCTTTGAGACGGAGTTCCGCGGAGGTACCACGATGACCATGTCCACCCGTCCCGCACGAGCGGGCGAGGGTGCATTCGGTGGTCACCTTGCCATGGCGCGCAGTGCAGTTGAAGAACGTCTGCATGCCCTCGGTACTGCAAATAGTGCGGATCCGGTGCTTTCGGAACTCCGCAATTCAACGGTGCTCACCGTTGGTGAAACCAACGCGGCACTTGAATCGTCGGCATTCCAAATCAAGGTCCCGAATCCATCGGGCGTTCCCGAAGAGACTCCGATCGCCAACATTCTGGTGGCGGCAGTTGTTGAAGCCTTCAAGGATGACATGGACATCCGACGTCCGGTGAAGTTTGCCGGTCTCGGGGTTGCTTCTTCAGCGGGCCATTCGCACCGGATCGACCGACCAGGTCTTGGTGAAGTGATCGGGCGCCCAGCGATCGATTATCCGTGTGACTCGGCCATCGGTGGCGTTGCTATTGTGGTCACGGAAATTGATCCTCCACTTGCTCCAGCCGATGTGTCTGAACGCATTCGTCGCCTCCGAAGCAGTCCAGCATTTGCTGAAGCTGGCGGTCGTTCGGTGGACGTTGTGGGTCTTGATTCCTCAGGCAATGGCACATTCAGGTCCTTGGCCATCGTGGTTGCCGACCCGGACCTTGCCGGCGCGCAGCTTTCTGACATTGCTTGGCAGAAGAATTACGCCGACTTGGAGTGGAACCTCATCTCTTCAGCGCTCAGCCAGCAGGCTTCGCTTGAGCAGGTATCGAGTATTTCGCCATCGGTGGCACGCGATCTGGCGTCGCAGGCAACTCTGGCAGTGTTGCTGTCCTGCATCGGGATGCTCGTGTACATCTGGATCCGATTCGGTTCGCTTCTCTACTCGGTGGCGACTGTCATCGGAGTTGTCTTCAATATTTCCGTCTGCTTGGGAATGTTGGCGATGAGCAAGTGGATCGGTGACACCCACATCGGACATCTCCTGCGCATGCAGGACTTCCGCATTGACCTCAATGTGGTTGCCGCACTCTTGGTGGTGATCGGTTACTCGCTCAATGACACGATCGTGATCTTGGACCGTGTTCGCGAGAATCGCGGCAAATTAGCGCACGCTTCGCGTTCCATCATCAATGAGTCGCTGAACCAGACGTTCAGCCGAACATTGCTCACCGGAGGTTGCACGGCAGCCACGCCGATTGTGCTTTATCTTGTCGGTGGTCCAAGTATGCAGCCGTTCGCATTCACATTCTTCATCGGTCTGGTGGCAGGAACATTCTCATCTGTTGCCATCGCTGCACCACTCGTTTACGTACCCGGCGAAGGAACGCCGGAGTCGGATGGGGAGCCAACGCGCGCCCTTGCCTCGCCGGCGACTGCGTGAGTCGCCATTGATTGAAATATCGCTGCGGGCATCGCGTCCGCAGCACGATCGGATTCGCCATGGAAGGAGATTTTCGACATGTCTAACGGAGCCCGTCTCTCAGCAGTGATCGTGGTGGTGGCAGTTGCCGCCATCGGCCTCTACTTCGCCTTTATGACCCCATCAACGAAGCGCACGGAGAACCCCAAGGCGCCAGTAGATGCCTTGGTGTCGCCGGATTCCGCTCAGGGAATCGGCGAACTATCCGGCTCTGCCGCTGCTAGTGCGGGCGACGCCAATGGGGCGCCTGCGCCAGAAGCATTCGGCGCAGGCAGTGGAACGATTGCAGTTCCAGGTACCACCGATCCCGCAGCGGCCAAGGCTGGGTCGGCAGCAGCAGCTGGAACTGTTGCGGGTGCCGCTGCGAGTGGAGCTACAGCACCTGGGATGAAGGCTGGAGGATCGGCGAGCCCGGTCACTCCAACCGGTTCTGGCGCCACCGGCGTCGCTGCCACAGGAACGGGAAGCGGGGCAATCGTCGCGCCGCCAGTCAAGGCCAAGGCCGATCCTGTGCCACCAGCCGCAAGCACGAGCCAATACACCATCAAGTCCGGAGACACCCTCGAGGGCATCGCTCGTACGCAGATGGGTGATGGGCAGAAGTGGCAACTGATCACCGCAGCAAATCCAGGACTCGATCCAAAGGCACTGAAGATCGGCCAGAAGATCAATATTCCAGCCCCGGGAGCAACTTCCAGTAAGGACAAGATCACCGCATCAGCGGCAAGCAGCAGCGCAGCTGCTCCGAACACCTACACGGTTCAGAAGGGCGATACGCTGATGGAACTCTCCAGAAAATTCTACGGATCTGACACAGAATGGAAGCGGATCTTGGACGCTAACGCGAACTTGAAGGGCGATGCCAAGGCAATCGCTCCTGGAATGAAACTCATCATTCCAGCCAAGAAGTAAGCGCATTCTGCCCGAAACCTATTGAACGTCTTGCGTGCCCCGAACCGCCGTTTACCGGACGCGGTCCCCGGGGCACGCTTTATTTCATAAATTCTCAACCGCTAGCGATCGCGCAGCAGAGGTATGCGTACAGATTGTGTTACCGGAGTTGGTGTCCGGTCTTGCGACTCCAAGTCTGAGTCTTTCCGAAACCGAATTGTCCCCAAGACCGCCACCTTGAGAAGATCTCCTATGAATCTGATCGCGACCCCTTCCTCCGCCCGTTCGATCAAAGTTGGATCAACGTTTGTATTCATCGCATCGATTGCCGCAGTGATGGCGTCTCTTTCGACGCAGTCACCAACCGCGGCGGAATCAGTTGCTGGTCCCGAGCGCGAAGGCGCACGATCAATGCTTGGCCTCGACGTCATGTGTGTTGGTGCGTTGCCCGGTGTTCCGTTGTCGCTCTGCTTCGTCCCAGGAACTTCCGCAGAGGAAGTCAACCAGGTCACGCAGGGACTCGTTGCGCAATGGGCCCAGGATCTCGCTGAGCGGCCGGCTGGTGAAGGCGATGGCGGAGCCGCGTACTACCTCGGCACCCGTTGGGCCCTTGGCGGAAGTTCAGCGCAGGGCGCCCCCGTGAGTTTGACATGGTCAATGCCAGCGGACGGTCTTTCCGTATCGGACGGTCTCGCCGGAGGTGCTGCTTCGCCCAACAACCTCAATGCGACCTTTGTTACCAAATTTGGATCGCTTGAAGCGGGCAAGAGCCTGATCCGCCAAGTGTTTGCACGTTGGTCGGAACTGTCTGGTGTCACGTACATCGAGACGGCCGATGACAACGCTGCTTGGGGTGCGGCCGGCAGTACTACTCGAGGAGAGATCCGCATCGTCGGGCGAACCTTCGGAAGCACCGGAGTGCTTGCATACACCTACTACCCAAACAATGGCGACATGGTGTTTGTGACATCCAATAGCAACTATTGGTCCACCGCCAACAACAATCGGTACTTTCGCAATGTCTGCTCGCATGAGCATGGTCATGGACTCGGTATCGCGCATGTTTGCCCAGACAACGGTACAAAGCTGATGGAGCCGTTCATTACCACAGCATTTGACGGTCCCCAACCGGACGACATTCGTGCCGTACAGCGCGACTACGGGGACCGTAATGAGCCAAACGACACGGTGGCCACAGCTTCTGGTGTTCTGGCCGCATCGGGAACTACGTCGGTGACGAACCAAGCGATCGACGACAACAGCGACGTTGACTATTTCAAGTTCACAGCAACGTCCGGATCGACACTCTCCGCATCACTCACCCCGCAGGGACCATCCTCGTACTTGTCTGGTCCTCAAAACGCCGACGGGTCATGCAGTGCTGGAACAGCTGTACTCCCGCTCGCCGTGCACAATCTTGTACTTTCGGTCTATACCGGAACGAACACAACGCCAATAATCGTCCGAGACGTAACGGCTGCGGGTGGCTATGAGTCTATCTCTAATCTGGTGCTACCGACCACCGGCCAGTATGAAATCAAAGTATCGAGCACACTGTTGACGGATGACACACAGAGTTATGCCCTGGTGACGTCCATCGTTCAGGCGCCTGTTGTCGTCGGCGACGTTGATGGCAACGGCCGCGTTGATGGCGCTGATCTCGGATTCATCCTGGCCGTATGGGGTCCGGTTAATTGCGGTTCGGTGTACGACATCACCGGAGACTGCATCGTCGATGGTGCTGATCTGGGAGTCTTGCTTTCAAATTGGACATGACCCGTCGATTCGCCGACGAGCGATAGCCAGTGAGCACGAGATTAAGCGCCGCTGATACTGTTCCGACGTGGTTAGTTGCGCTCCCAAGCTCCAGCGAGCGCGTCTGACGGCTTGTTGGACTCATCATCTTCTATGCCACCGCGCCGACTATCGCTCTGGGCCTCGTCAGCCTGCGCTGCGTCGACGGCTTCCTTGGCAATGGTGCCGTCCTTGCCAACCTGCTCAAAGCGCACGCTGACTCGCTTGCTGACGCCGCGCTGCGGCATGGTGATGCCGTAAAGCTGATCGCAGGACTGCATGGTGCGCTTATGGTGAGTGATGACGATAAAGTGGCTTTCTGATAGGAACTCGCGGAGCACGTTGCAGAATCGCTCTACATTTGCCTCGTCGAGCGCGGCATCCACTTCATCGAGGATGCAGAACGGGCTCGGTTTACTCTTGAAGATGCTCATCAAGAGCGCGACGGCCGTCATGGTCTTCTCTCCACCGGAGAGCTGGCTGATGACGCGCGGCTCCTTGCCGGGGGGCTTGGCGCGAATCTCCACGCCAGATTCCAAGATATCCACTTCGCCAGTCTCTTCGTCCGGTACTAAGAAGAGGTCAGCACTGCCACCGCCGAAGAGGCGACGGAACATTCCTCCGTTACCGCCAAAGTTCTCGCGCACCGTGCTGAACACTTGTTCAAATCGAACGCGCGTCACCGCGTCGAGTTGAATGATCAACTCGCCGAGCAGCGTAGTGGCAGAATCGATGTCGCTCACCTGTCGGACCAACTCTTCATTGCGCTGCTCGAGTTGGCCTTCTTCTTCGATGGAGTCGAGGTTGACATTTCCGAGCTTGCGGATTTCATCCTTGAGTGATGCCAGTTCCTTCTCGGCGGCGCCGCGGTCGGTCTGTGCCCAGTCCGGCAGGGCCCGTGCTGCAACATAGTTCGCGTACCCCGCTCCAAGATCAAGTTCTAGATCGCTCAGAGCGGATTCCTCAAGAGCCTCGCGCTTAATTTCCACCTCACGGCGTCCAAGTTCCACGCTGTTCCAGTTGCGCTCCAAGATGTGCGCTTGGTCGCGGGCAATGCGGAGCGCCGTGGCGGCTTCCTCAGTGCTGCGCTGTGCTGCTGCAACGGCAACCGCGGCGATCTCCAAATTCTCGCCGAGTCCAGCCAACTCAGTTCGCGCTGCTTCGGAGGCAGTCTGAGCTTCGGCGATGGTTGACTCGTAACGGTCAATCTGTTGCTTGCGCCGGTCAGCCTGTTCGGCTGCATGCACGCGCTGTCGCTGCTGTTCATCGCGGGAAAGTTCCGCAGTACGTCGCTCGCGGCGCAGGACATCGAGCGCAGAATTGCGCTCACTGCTAGCGATTCGAGCATTCGAAAGCGCTTCGGCTGCGGATTCGGCTTTCGCGATCGCCTTCGTGGCGTCAGCATCAGCGACGGCGTGACGTCCGAGCAGTGCTTCAAGCATTGCGCGGGCGCGTCCCAGTCGATCCTCAACCTCAGCCCGTTCCGTGCTCAGCGTACGAATACGCCGCGTCAGTTCGTCGGATTCCAAGGAGAGCGTGGACTGCTCGTGTTCGACGCGCTGGATCATCTGCTCGCAACGATCGCTCTGGTACTCCGCGTCAATGATGCCACGCCGGACATTAGCCAGACGGTCTTCTACTTCACGGTGACGCAGGCGGGCCTCATCGGACCGTGCTAGAAGAACTGCGGCTTCGCCTTCCAGTAACTCCATCTCAAGGCCGAGGACCACCAGGCGCTGCGTCAGTTGGGCCAATTCAGCGCGCCGAGCTAGCAAACCTTCGCCAGCGCCGTTGCCCGTGGGGGTTCCGACGGTGACGCGCCCAAGCCCATCCACCAACTCGCCAGCTCGCGTAACGAGCCGGGCGCCGATGTGGGTCGTCACGGCTGCATCTAGGGCGGTGGCGAGGTCAGCAACCACCCATGTGTCTGCAACAAGGCGGTGCACCAGTGCGGCGGCGGCTTCTCGCACGCGGATCATTCCAGCGACCGGGTTGACACCCTCGCGGGGTTCGCGCACGATCGAGTTGATCGCTGGCAGTTCCGCCGAGGCCATGGTCACTCGTCCGCGCACGGTTGCGCATGTGGTGGCCACTTCGAGCACGGAATTTCCGTTGTCCACCACCAACAATTCCAAATCGCGCCCGAGCGCAGCTTCGGCTGCGGCGGCGTCGACCATCTCAGTTTCGATCCAGTCACCAAGGATGCCAAGCACCGAAGGGAAGCGCGTTCGGTCGCCGACTACCTCGCGGACAGCTTCGTCGACACCCTCGCGGGCGCGTTGCATTTCTTCAAGGAGTCGGCTGCGGCTCTCGACCGCAGTCCTTTCATCGCGCAACTCAGAGAGACGACGAGCCAAGCCCGCATGGCGGTCGCCAAGGGACGTTACGTCAGAGATATGGATGTGAACATCCGACTCAAGACGTGCCGCCTCGTCAAGCGCCACCATACGGCGCACCACATGTTGATTGCGCGTGGCGCGCTGAGAGTCTAATTCAATGCGGAATGGTTCGCGTCGACGTTCAATGCGAGCGAGTTGTTCTTCCAACCCGCGCTCGCGTTCATCGACCGACGCAAGGTGCGAAGCAGTTCGAGAAATTTCCCGGTCCGCCGAGACTGACTGCTCGCGAATGCGGTCGGCGGCAAGCCGTGTCTGCTGTGCTGCTTCAGCAGTTCTTGCGCGCGCATCCGACGCGGTCATCACCGTGCGTTCGGCTTCGGTGGCAGCCTCGGCTGCTCCGGCTACACGCTCGGCGGTGTCATCAATCTGGGATGTGAGTTCGTTGATGCGCAGTTCAAGTTCAGCAAGTCGTACTGAATCAGATGCGGCTTGTTCGCGCACTTCGCCGAGCCCTCGACCCGCGAGTTCGATGCGTTGTGCTGCCTGCTTCTCCGTTCCGAGCGCCTCAATGCGCCGCTGCTCAAGGGCACGCTGCGCGTCCTGCGCAGTCTGACGGATGCCCTCAACTTCATTGCGCCTGTCTTCAAGAAGGGCGATAGCGCCCGACAGTTCCTGACGATCACGCTCAAGGCTCGACAGTTGGCTCGTGAGGCCAGAAAGTTGCTCGCGGTACTCGTTATACAGGTCAAATGCCACAGCTTGGCGCAGTTCGCGGCGACGGAGATCAAGCGTTTGAAAACGGCGAGCCTTCTCTGCCTGTCCCTTCACGATCCGCAGCCGACGCTCGGTGCTGGCAAGTTGTTCGCGCACAAGTACGAGGTTCTTCTCAGCGCTCTCGAGCTTGCGTTGCGCTTCCACTTTGCGCGCTCGGAACTTGGCAACTCCGGCGGCTTCCTCAAGAATCGTCCGGCGTTCAAGAGGGGCGGCGCGCAGCATGGCGTCGACCTTTCCCTGCTCAATAATGGAATACGCATCGTTGCCGATTCCTGTATCCATAAAGAGTTCTTTGATGTCACGCAGTCGCACCTTGCGACCGTTGATGAGGTATTCACTGCGGCCATCGGCATAGAGCCTGCGCGTGACTTCCACTTCATCGGTATCGACCGGCAGTCCGCGGTGGCGTACCGCATGGCGATTCACTGTGACACTGCCTTCGGCGCCATCCTCATCGACGTGTTCTGCTTGTGGGTCGACTTCAGCGTCTACGATGGCGGGGGCTGGAGCAAGTCGAGCCTGTTGCTCCGCTGTGAGGACGGGATTGTCAAACACCAGAGTGACGCTGGCCATTCCGCACGGCTTGCGCGTTGCGCTTCCGGCAAAGATGACATCAAGCATGGCACCGCCGCGCAGGCTCTTAGCACTGCGTTCGCCAAGCACCCACTTGATGGCATCAACAACGTTGGACTTACCGCAGCCGTTGGGGCCGACTACGCCGATGATCGGCGAGTCGAAACGAAATTCGGTGGTGTCGGCAAAACTCTTGAAGCCGCTCAGAACGAGTCGGGAAAGTCGCAAGGCAAGACCTCCTGTCGGGTATTCGCGCGCCCCTTCCTGGGACGCGCGGCTCATGTGGACTGCTCAGACCGTCCGCCCTGAGCAAGGGGCGGCTAGTCAACGGGGGACAGTATCCTTCCGCGCCTTCGCGGCATCAAGTCCGGATCCCACGGAAGCTGTCTCTAAATCGCTTCCTCGGGAGGCGCCGATCTCGGAAATACTTTTCGGGCTGACATCCTCAGAATCGGGATCTCCATCTTCTGCCTTAAATTCAGGTCTCAAATCCTTCTCGCCTTTGTCGTCGCGGAGGACTTCGGCCAAGATTCGATCCTGCTCAGCCCGGAAATCACAGGAAATATATTTTAGGCGCCACAACTCGTGGAGGGCACTAATTGTCTCGCTGTAGGTGAAATTGAGGCCGGACTCCGGTCGGTCGGGGGTGGGGCGACGGGCAAAGTAGCCAACCATTGAGGACAGGTCCGGCTTCACTCGGTCAACAACAGCCGGGGTCTCGGGACGCTCGCGGTAGAACACTTCGAGGAGTTTGTCGCCTTCATCCGCCTTGATGATCAACCGACCGCTCCAGGTGTAGAGCGTCATCGGGCGCTTCACTTCAACATCTTCGCCAAAGATCACCACGCGCGGCTGGCCGCTCTGTGACACGTAAATCATCTTGTACTTGCTTGGCACAACATTGAGTACAAACTTTTTTCCCATCTCGATGCCGATGATGTGCGGATCGCGCCGCTTGTCGAGCGCCTCAAATGCGGCAAGGCGGATCTCTACATCTGGATCGTCGAGAAGTTCGCGAAGACCGAGTTCAATTTCAGCATTCACGCCCATGCGCCCCAGCAATTTAATTGATTCGGTGCGATACGTGATCGAATCGCTGCTGTGGGCCATCTGCAACAACGGCGCCACGGCAAGCATGTCGTTGAGTTTCGCTCCGGTATTCAGTGCTGCAAAGCGAGGCTGCTCCTCGGGGTACTCGTACAGATCCTGAATCATGGGCAGTGCGCGCTTCCCGAGTGCCTGCCAGCGCCAACTCGCAGCACCAGCGGCGCCTGGGTTCGATAGCAGTGATCGCCTAATCGCCATTGCAGTCTGTTCCGCGTTTTCAACATTCAATGGGGTGTGGCGAACTAGTTCCGCAAACTCACCTGTGCGAGTGCGGTACGAGGGCGGAACCGTCAGGTCGATGGTTTCTCCGGAACGTCCATGCGCCGTTTGATCTTTTTGCTTTGATTCAAGTGGGAACAGCGTATTAATGGTGTTCTGAATGCTTTCGGATCGTGAATGGCTCGGCGTCTGCAATCGCAATTTCAGCTTCATGTCCTTGCTGAGGAGGCCACCGTCGAGAATGCGTCCGCTACTTCGGTTGATCGTGTCGCGCTGCGTTGCGTTGGGTTCAACGAACGGATTGATCACGATGGATCCGGCTCCCTCGGCCAGTGGGAATGGTTGCCGGCTGCCGGTGAACAGCGGGCCAGGTCGTAAGTCGGCAACCAAGAGACGTCCGCCCTCGAGGCTGGTAGTTGATGTGCCCGGAGCGGTGGTCACGCGAATATCAAATCGCGAACCCTTGGGCGCACCTGGTGGAATCACGCCCTCAACGATCACTACGGCACTGTCGCTCGAGTTCAGAAGTTCCTGCGGTGTCATCTTCGGCGACCCAGGAGCGCCGCTGCCGAATCCACGCTTGGAGAGTTCCTGTGAAAGGAACGCGCGCACATCGGACGGCATTTGTCGACTTCCCGTGTCGCGAAGCCCAACAACTATTCCGTAGCCGCGCACAACCAGTGGATCAAAGCCAACCAGAGAAGTTTCCGAAGCCACCGTGCCGCGCATGATGGGGTCGATGTCGGTGGCCGCTACATTCACAGCGTCTCGATTGACGGCCGCCTTTTGCAGGGCAGGATCCGCACGCTCCACCATCATGTCAGCGCATCCGGTGATGACCATGACTGCGGTCGCCGCAGCGAGCATGATCGGGCGCAGCGCGGGCATCATCGGCAGGTGGCGGCGAAAGTGGAAGGGCGATGGCCGGGGCATACAGAACGTGAAGTGATACGGGGGGGTGCGGGGCAAGAACAATCCGTGATCTGCCGACGCACTTCGCGGCGGCCGTGTCCCAAACAGGTATCCCAAACAAAGTGACTATCCGGCGATTAAATGGGCGCTACTGGATTCGAACCAGTGACCACTGCTGTGTAAAAGCAGCGCTCTTGCCACTGAGCTAAGCGCCCCAATGATTCGGAGAGGATACAGACCTACAATCCGCGCGCAGTGCTCGAAAGGATCCTTCGTCTTCAGGAGCTCGTTGCGGGCTGTCCCACCCAGGAACAGCCCGTGTTTCGGCGTCGGATCGCGGGATTGACGCGGCGCGGGCGAGAGCAGCCCTCCGCGGGGGCCTTGGCGGCCATTGAGAGGGATGTTGCTCGAAGTACCGAGCGCCGGGCCGAGCGGGCGGCGCGCGTTCCGGCGGTGACCTACCCGGACGAGTTACCGGTGGCCCAGGCGCGGGACCGGATCCGGGAGGCTCTGGACAACCACCAGGTGGTGATCGTCAGCGGCGACACAGGCTCGGGCAAGACCACCCAGCTGCCCAAGATCTGCCTTGAGGCTGGACGCGGGGTCGACGGCATGGTCACGATGACTCAGCCGCGCCGGATCGCAGCGCGCAGCGTGGCCGCGCGCATCGCCGCAGAGTTGCAAACTGCGCTCGGCGGCACGGTGGGATTCAAAGTGCGATTTGACGACCGCACTTCCGAACAATCGCTGGTGCGAGTGGTGACCGACGGCGTGTTGCTCGCAGAGATTGAGCGCGACCCGTTGCTGTTGCGCTCCGACACCGTCATTGTCGACGAAGCGCACGAACGCAGTCTCAATATTGACTTCCTGCTTGGGTATTTAAAGCGCCTCTTACCAAAGCGTCCAGACCTAAAGGTGATCGTTGCATCAGCGACCATCGATGTAGATCGTTTCAGTCAGCACTTTGGAAATGCGCCGGTCGTGCAGGTTGATGGCCGCTTGCATCCCATTGAAACGCGCTGGCGACCGATTGATGAAGAGGCGTCCGACAGTTCGCCAGCTGAGCGCGCGGTGAAGGGCGTCGAAGAATGTCTTGCTTCCGGCCCTGGTGACATTCTCGTCTTCTTAGGTGGAGAACGTGATATTCAAGATGCGGCCGACGCACTCTCGCGGGTGCCCGCGGCGCGCGGCGTTGAAGTGCTGCCGCTCTATGCGCGCCTTCCGGTAGCGGAGCAAGACCGCGTATTCCACACCGGTCGCGCGCGGCGCATCATTCTGGCGACCAATGTTGCGGAAACCAGTGTGACTGTTCCGGGTATTCGCTTTGTGGTGGATACCGGAATCGCCCGCATTGCACGCTGGTCTGGACGCACCCGCGTTCTGCGCCTTCCCGTTGAACCGATCGCGCGCGCTTCCGCCGATCAACGCAAGGGACGCTGCGGACGCGTTGGCCCGGGCGTATGCATTCGACTGTATTCCGAAGAGGATTTCTTGGCGCGTGAGCCATTCACTGCGCCCGAACTCCTGCGAACAAATCTCGCCAACGTCATTCTGCAGATGAAGTCGCTGGGTCTTGGCGAAATTGCCCAATTCCCGTTCCTGGAAACACCAAGTCCGCGCCTCGTTGCGGAGGGTCTTGAAACGCTGGCAGAACTTGGCGCTGTTGACCGACGCGGAAATTTGACCCCGCTCGGCAAGCGCATGGCAACACTTCCCGTTGACCCGCGGCTTGCTCGTACCGTGCTTGCAGCAGTGGACGAAGGGGTGCTGGCTGAAGCACTGGTCATCGCTGCCGCACTCTCGGTTCAAGACCCGCGCGAGCGACCAGCTGGCCAGGGCGGCGCAGCAGACTTTGCGCAATTGATCTTTCGCGATCAAGAGAGTGACTTTCTCTCGTTACTCAAGTTGTGGAGGCGCTGGCGAACAGAGAGCGCAGCACTTGGAAGTTCTGCCCTTCGTCGCTGGTGTCGCGAGCACTTTATTTCTCACCAGCGCATGCGTGAATGGTCTGAGTTGCATGAGCAGTTGCGATCGATGGTTTCCGAGAGACTCGGTATCCGCGCTGCTCCTTTAGCAAATGAGAGTGATCCAAATCGCATCCATCGTGCCATGCTGGCGGGCTTTGTTTCGCAACTTGGATTCCGAGGCGAGGATGGCGAGTATCGCACGGCTACTGGTGGGCGATTTGCAATCTTTCCAGGCTCAACATTGGCGCGACGTACTCCAAACTGGGTAGTTGCTGCGGAAATCGTGGAAACTTCACGACGCTTCGGCCGAACACTCGCGCGCGTCCAAGGCGACTGGGTGGAGCGCATTGCCCCGCACTTGGTCGAACGCATTCGATCTGAACCGCACTGGGTGCGTGCCACAGGGCAGGTTGCGGCATGGGAGCGCGTTCAGTTTGGTGAACTCACCATCGTTCCGCGTCGCCGCGTTCCGTGGGGACCAGTGCAGCCAGAGGATGCTCGCAATATCTTTATTCAGTGCGCCTTAGTGGACGGCGATTGTGACTTGGACGCTCCATTCATAAAGCACAATCACGCATTGCGTTTGCGTATCGAGGCTATGGAAGCCAAGCGACGCGAGCGCGGGCTTCTTGTTGATAGTGAGGCGCGCTTCGCGTTCTTTGACGCTCGCGTTCCGGCTGATGTGCACAGCATTCCATCATTCGAGCGGTGGCGACATCGCATTGAAACGCGCGATAGCCGCATGCTCTTTATGCGCGAAGCAGATCTCTTAGCGAGTGCTCCCGACGCAGATATGGCTGCGCGATTTCCCGATGCCATTGAAATTGGCGGCGGCGCTTCCGCTGATTTGCGCTACGAACTCGCCCCTGGCACGGCACTCGATGGAATCCATGCGCGGATCACGCTCGGCGATCTTGGATCGGCAACCACCGATCGGCTTGAATGGCTCGTTCCCGGGCTTCTTGCCGAGAAGATTGAGGCACTCATTCGCACGCTGCCCAAGCGGCTGCGGGTCCGTCTCTTTCCACTTCGCGAAGTGGCCGAAGCAGCTGCGGAATCCATTCCATTTGCTCAGGGCTCCATCCTTGAAGTGGTTGCGGCGCATCTCGCCAAAGTGGCGGGAATGTCGCTGACGGCAGGCGACTTTGATCGCTCGCAATTGCCTCCGCACCTGCGCTTGCATATTGAGGTGGTCTCTGATTCCGGAGATGTGCTTGCTGCAGGTGATGACATCGCTGCGCTGCGCCGCTCGCTTGCGCCGAAGGCCGCCGCTCATCGAGAGGGACTACTGGAACGCGCATTCCATAGCAACTGGAACCGTTCTGGCTTACGCAGCTTTGACTTTGACGAACTTCCAGAGCGCATTGAGGCAACCGTTGACGGTATGCGTGTGATTGCCTGGCCCATGCTGGTTGATTGCGGGACATCCGTGTCGCTCGGCCTTGCGCCTGACTCGGATACGGCAGAACGCGCAACACGCCTCGCGCTCCGCACGCTTCATTCCATTGCCGCGCGTGACGCAATTCGGCATCATCTTGAATACGCATCGGGATTCCAAGAGTTACTGATGACATGGATCGCATCAACACGACTCGGTCGCGATGCGCTGATGTCCGCGCTGGTTTCGGCGGTTGCGGGGCGCGCCTTTGTTGATGACCGACCGATCGTGCGAACGCCCGCAGAGTTTGAAGCACGGGTCGATCAAGGGGCTGCCGCGCTCAGCACCGCTGTGCAAGATGTCATTCGTGCCGCGCTTGCGCTCCATACGCGGTCCGTTGAGGTTCTTGAGGCCGTCGACGGTCCAACCCCTCCGACATGGCGGGCGGCAGTTGATGACATTGCCCGGCAGCGGCAGCGCCTGGCCGCACCGGACGCGCTTTCGCGCATTCCATGGCAGGACGTTCCGCATCTCATTCGCTACGTAGCCGCGTTGGGTCTGCGCGCTCGGAAGTTACGAACGGCGGGGCCCGCACGCGATGCTGTTGCCATGGCGGAAGTGGCGCGCTGGGAGGACGAGATCACCAAGGCCGAGGCAGCGCTTGCCGCCGAGGGCCGGGGCACTGCCACGATCGCGCCGTTTCGGATGCTTCTTGAGGAATACCGGGTGAGCCTGTTTGCCCAGGAATTGCGCACGCCGATCCCCATCAGCGCAGAACGACTCGAGCGCGCGTGGCGCGATCGAGGGCGTTCGTGAATGGTTGAGCGTGAATGCGGGTTCGGTCAGGCGGTCCAGCAGCCTAGGAGTATTCCAAGGTCGGCACCGTTCACTACGCCATCATGATTGAGGTCGAACGGGGAACCATTGGCTGGTCCCCATCCGCCAAGAAGTAGACCAAGGTCTGCGCCCGTGACGGCACCATCACCATTGAGATCGCCGCATACGGAAGGCAGTCCAAGCGTGCCGTCAGCATTGAGACGCGCACCCACAAGGTCCGTCACTCCCACGGCGCCGGATTCCCAGATAGCCAACACGCCCGCAGGCGAACCAGAAGTAGGCATGAACACCATGCGTCCCACGAAGCCACCTGGCGTCAGTTCCACCGGAGCCATCCAGCGCGGAGTGCCAATCGAGTCATAGGAGTATGCGCGAGACATCTGCGAACCGTATGCCGGTGATCGCACGGATGAGAAGGTTGGGAATTCGCCAAGCATGGCAACGCGAGCTTGGGTTTCTTCGTAGGTGGTGTCGGTCGGTGAGAATGTCAGACCAGCCTCGCCCCAGAGTCGCGTTCCGGCTTCTGAAAAGCTCTGTCCGCCGGATCCGTAAATGCTCGAGTTGGGCACATGCTCGTTCCATGCGAGGTAGATGCGCCGAAGTATCGGGTCGTATGCGGCCGTTGGCGAAACGCGTTCCAGTGTTGTGGTGGCGGTCACTCCTGAACCGTTGGGCCCAAAGCGGAGATCTCCGGTTGGAGATACCCACTGCGCGTAACTTTGCAGCGGTCCGGTGCCGTACCAAGCAAAGATCGCGCCGCCTTCACCGTCAGCAATAAAGGACGGGAAGTTGCCAAATTGCAGTGAACCAGACGTGAAGACGCGAACGTTGGTTGACACCCACTGCGCCACGCCGGTCGATGAGAACTTTTGTGCCTGCAGAGTCTTTGCGGCGTTGAACGTTTGGTAGCGGACGATCGATGCAATCACGGTGCCGCCGTCACCTGGTTGCAAGTCAGAAAGAAAGGTGGTCGCGGTGCCATCTGAAATGGTGACGACAGACGCCCATGCAGGCGTTCCCTCGGGCGTGAGGCGCATCACTTTCGCTCGGCTGCCTTCTGTCCAACCAGCCACCGCTGCGCCATCACCGGCTCGACCAGCTTTCGGAGCATTGACCGAGGCGGTGCTTGAAAGGGTGACACCATTGGCGCCCCAAAGAAGCGCCCCGGATGGTGAGACCGCTTGTGCAATGATCTTGAGGCTGCCACTGTCACTGCGAGTGACGATGACCGCGTTGCCTGCCGCATCAGACGTCAGACCGTAATCTTCAGTGCTGCTGAAATTGGTGTCCAGTACTCGAACACCTTTGTTGGGCCACAATCCAATGCCGTTTGCGTCGTAGCGCTGCACCCACGGGTCATAGCCGCCGGCACTGTTGTCGTACCAGCTCATGTAGAAGCCGCCGGTGGGGATGTTCACCACCTTGGACTGAACCTGGTCGTTGTTTCCCGTAGCCAATACGTCTGGCGTGGCGGCGCTTGTAGTGAACTGAGCCAAGGCGGAGGCGCAGCACATACAAGTGGCAATGAATGCTGCACCGATACGTGTATTGGCAGATTGTGATGTCATGCCAAGAGTGTGCCATGGATCACCGTTCTGTACTCAAGAAACCACAGTGATTGTTGATTATTTACCGGGTTCGATCCGCGCAGATGTCCGTCGCAGCAGCCGCCAAGTGCGGGCAGACCGCGAGGCGAGCGCCGCTCGACAGGCGTCCTTGCCTGAATAAACCACAAATAGTCTGCAGATTCACGCCCGATAGTCCTTGCGCATGTGCCCGATTGGCGGCACCCTCCACACTGCCCGCAAGGGCAGCAGCGGGTCCGCGGAGCGGGGCTCCCACGTGGGGTGGGGCCCAGCACCCGGGCCCGCGGCATTTTTAACGTGCCGCGGGCTGTTGCTCCTACAGATTGTCAAGCCCGCAGATGGTCAACCATGCAGTTTGCGTTCATCGCGCTCTTCTTCGCGCACTGCGCGCGTCACTCCACGGCGTGTTCGCCAGATGTCCCAGACCAGTCCAATCGAGAGGAAGCCTGCAAGCAGGAATCCAACGAGACCAATCGTGCCAACCATGCTTGATGTGTCACCATGAGCGGCATGCAGGAGCACCGAGCTTGCAACAAGGAGCGCACTGATGAGGAGCGCATATGCAACAGTTGTTGCCATGTGCTCCACCGACATCCGGAATCGCTCAATGCCTTCGAAGTGGAAGTTGACCTTCGCTTCGCCAAGCCGAATCTTGCGCAGAATGCCCGTGATCTGCTTTGGTAGCGAATCAATGAGTTCTGCATACGAGAAGAGTGTGTTCGTGAATCGCTTTGTCAGCGCCTTTGGCGAGTAGCGGTCGTTTACCAGCTTGTAGATAAACGGCTTCGCGGCATCAATGATCTCGTAGTCGGGCTCAATGTCTCGCGCAACACCTTCGATGGTGCCCATCGCCTTGATGAGAAGCACCATGTCAGCCGGGCAGCGAACCTTGTAATCGCGAAGGATTTGATAGAACTTGTCCAGAACGGCAGCAATGTCGATCTCCGCGATCGGCTTGCCCACAAACTGGTCCACCACTTCCTGCACATCGTCCAGCAGCGCGCGTTCGTCAATTGAATCGGGCTCCACATTGCCCATGCGCATTGCAGCGCGCATGACCATGCGGGCATCGCCAGTGGCGACGCCAAAGACGAGCTCTGCAATTCGCTGACGCGCATCGGCACCGATGCGGCCAACCATGCCGCAATCGATAAATGTCACGCGGCCATCGTCATGAATGAAGATGTTGCCCGGATGTGGATCTGCGTGGAAGAAGCCGAGTTCGAGTGTCTGGCGAAATACAGCGCGTGCGCCGTTAGCCACGATCGTCTTGCGGATATCAAGCGGAATGGATGCGTAGGGCGTACGGGCGAGAAGTTTGCCCTGAATCTTCTCAATGGTGAGCACGCCAGTGGTGGTTGCCTCCCAATAGACCTTGGGGAATCCGATTCCTGGATCATTCGCGAAGGCGTTTCGCATCCGGTCTGTGCTGCGGGCTTCAATCGTGAGGTTGGTCTCCCGGCGAAGTTCCTCGCGGAATTCAGCCACGATATCCATGGGGCTAAAGCCAGTCTTGGCAAGCCGCTCCTCAGTGAGTCGTGCAACGAAGGCGAGGGCTTCCATGTCAGCTTCAATCTGATCCGCCGCATCGGGACGGAGCAGTTTGATCACTACCTCTGAACCGTCTTTCCAGATGGCGCTGTGCACCTGAGCCATACTCGCAGCTGCGAGCGGCTCTGGATCGATCCACTGGAAGAGTTCGTCGGTTCGGCCCTTTAGTTGTTCATCGAGTGCGGCGCGCACGCGGTCAAATGGGATCTTGGGGCAGTCTGCCTGCAGACGTGCGAATTCATCAGCGAGCGCATCAGGAATCAGGTCGCGGCGCGTGGAAAGAATCTGACCGATCTTGATGAAGGTTGGTCCAAGTTCCTCCATCGCCTTGCGCAGGCGAACCTCAAGCGGCGCAGACGAAAGATCGATCGTTCCGTCCCGGCTGTACAGCCAGTCCGCGTTGGCCTTTCGCAGCGGCGAGAAGCCACTCTTGGCAATGAAACTTGCGAACCCGTAACGAGCGAGTACCCCAATGACTTCGCGGTACCTCTGTGCATTCTTGAGGCGCCTAGCGAGCGGGATGTCCATGGCATTCGGCATCCGGGGATTCTAACGATCTGCCCGCAATACCTGTTGGGTCAACGGAACTGGCTAATCCGTCGCACCGCGGCCATCGCCGCCGGCGGCGCGCCTCGGCTGGCATCCTCAAGCGACCCCGGTTCTTTGCGCGCTTCTTGCAGCAATTTTCCCAATTGGGCATCGAGCGCAAACCGCCAGCGTTGGAAGAATGACTCCAGTTCGTGTCGGCTAAACCGGCTCATCGGATCGTTGAGCCCGCTCTGCGCGACTGCCCAGTCGATGAGCTTTGATCCGCCATCAAAGCGGTACAAGGCGAACGCGTTCTTGAGACGACGCCCAACCGGAATGAATGGATCCGTTGCCGCATCGGGCAGGGCAATCATCATGTCTTCCGGCTTGCTCTTAGAGATTTCCCCGAGCCATCCTGCGTCTGCCCGAGCGTGCATGTCTGCCAAGGTGGGGCTGGCCGAGGCCGCGGTGGCAAGGGAATCCGACTCCACATGCTCCAATTCAGCCAAACTTGCCAACACTGTCTTCTCCCCAACATTCGGGAATCGAATCCAGATTCGTCGATCGGGCCGACCCTCGCGGGTAATGACCTCAATCTTGGCAATAGAGCCAACGCCCCATTCTGGGCGCTTGCAATGGCGAACTTTCTCGCCGATTTTAAAGGATGTCATCTGCGGCATAGTCTCAGCTGAAGGTAATGGCTGAAGATCCGACCGATGGATCAACATTGTGCCCGCACGCTCCGATGTTGCGATCCGGATCGCTCATCAGTTGCTTCGGGGCACCCGAGCCATTCCAAGTTTCAGGAACAAGTTAGAGTGTAGCGCATGAGTCGCACTGTCAACCTAGTGTTCCTTGGGGACATTAACGGCGCCCCGGGAAAGGCCGCCCTTGAGAAGTTCCTCCCAGTCCTGCGCGAGCGCTGGAAGCCGGATGTCGTCATTGCCAACGCAGAAAATGCCCGAAACGGCTCGGGGCTAACGCCTGAGCTGTACCGCACTTTCCGGTCGTGGGGGATTGATGCCATCACCCTTGGGGATCATGTGTTCCGGGATCCCAAGATTGTTCCGATGCTGGAAAGCCCCGAGGAGCCGATCGCGCGCCCGGCAAACCTATCGAGCCGCTCGCCCGGCAAGCGATGGACGCGCATCCCCGCGTCTGGTCGCCGAACGCGTGACATCTATGTGTGCACGGTGTTGGGGCGGATCTTCTTTCCGCTTCCAGCCAATGATCCATTCGCGGCGATTGATGAAGTGATCGCGTCGATTCCAGAGCGACGTCCGATCTTGGTAGTTGAAGCGCACATGGAAGCAACCAGCGAGAAGGCAGCGCTTGCATCATGGTGCGATGGTCGTGCGGCGCTTGTCGTCGGTACGCATACGCATGTTCCGACCGCGGATGCTCGCATCCTAAAGAAGGGCACTGGGTTCATTACTGATGTCGGTATGTGCGGACCATATGACTCAGTCATTGGTCGCGATATTGATGCAGTCATCCGGCACATGACCACCGCCTTGCCCGTCCATTACGAGATGGGTCAGAACGACGCGCGCGTCTGCGGCGTGTTCGTTGAAATCAGCGAAGACACTGGTTTGGCAAATCGGATCGAGCGGATCGAACTCAGCGCTCAGTGACCACTTGACGGTCCCCACGCGCCGCCGCCTGGAGTTTCCACTTCAAAGGCATCACCGGGCTCAAGGTGCGCCGCAAAGATCCCCGGCATTTCTACTGTTGTTCCATCGGCACGAACGATGCGCTGCAATCCCGGCTTGCCATCGGCGCCACCAAGAATGCCGTCCGCGCCGTGTGTGCGCCGTTGCGCTGCAAAGCACACGTCGCATGGAGCCAACACGCGAATGCGCCGAATCATTCCGGCGCCGCCGTTGTGTGTGCCACTCCCGCCGCTACCGTGACGAATGGCGAGCCGCTCAAGCACCACCGGCGCGCGGAGTTCCATCGTTTCAGGATCGGTGAGTCGGGTGTTGGTCATGTGCACATGAACGGCATCAGTGCCCGCGGAATGCTTAACAGCGCCGGCACCGCCGCCGAGGGTTTCAAAGATGCTGAAATCCTGGTTAGCAATCACCAGATTATTCATGGTTCCCTGACTTGCCGCGGCAACGCCGAACGCGCCGAGTACCGCATCCACCACGCGCTGACTGGTTTCTGTGTTTCCGGCAAAAACGGCCGGGCAAAGCGCAGGGTCTGCTTGGAATTCCGGGTTCAGAATGCCGCGCGGAATGACTAATTCAACTGGCTTCAGAAATCCCTCATTGAGCGGCGCACGGTGTTCGTCGAGCACTTCATCTGTTCCGGCAATCAATCGCAGTGCATAGAGAACGGCACTGCGAACCACTGCGATCGGGGCGTTCAAATTTCCGGAGTGGACCGCGCCGGAACCTGTGAAATCAATGCACAATCCGTCATCGGTCCGATTAATCCGCACCGCGATCGGCGTGCCGTCGTCAAGCAATTCCGTGCGGGTCATTCCGGCAGGAGGAACGCGCTCGGCGATTGCGCGTGTGCGCAATGCGCTGCGCGTCAGTAATGCGTCAATGGCGGCGGTCAACGAATCGCTGCCGATAGTGCGCGCCAATCCAGCGAGTGCCGTGGCACCCGCGTCGATGGCTGCGATGGCTGCGCGCACATCATCAACATTGAGATCAGGATCGCGCGATGGATACGGCGCCGATGTCAACACGTTGCGCAGCGAATGCTCGACAAGCGTGCCGAAATGCGCCACGCGCATCGGAGCGATAGCCACTCCTTCTTCCGCGAGCGTCCGTGCGTCTGGCGGCATTGATCCAGGCCGAATTCCACCAATTTCCGCGTGATGTGCCCGCGCAGCGACGTAGGCAATGCGCCGCCCGGCATCGTCGTGGACTGCGCGCACTACCGTCAGATCAGGAAGGTGCGAGCCACCAAATGCTGGGTGATTCGTAAGAATCACTTCGCCGGGTTCAATAGCACGCACGGCAGTGATTGAGCGCACGCATGCGCCAAGCGCTCCAAGATGTACAGGGACATTCGGCGCGTTTGCGCACAGGCTGCCATCAGCTGTGAGGATGCCGCAGGAGAAGTCCAGTCGATCCTTTATGTTGACGCTGCGTGCACTGCGTGAAAGGATCGCGGCCATCCAAGAAGCGATCGCAGTGCAGCGCGCGGCGACTACATCAACCGGGAGTGTGCGAGTGCTTGGCTCCGGGATCATGCGACGCAAGCGGAGCGCGCCCGTTGGCTCGACCGATGCTTCCCATCCACTATCGACGGCAATCGTTGCGCCAGTTTCCAGAATCAGTGCGGGCCCGCGAACGACAGCGCCGGGCAGTAAAGCGCTTTCGACGAAGAGTCTGGCGTCGCGTTCCTGCAGAACGGTGCGGATGGATGCATCCATGGGGCAGGGCGTTGGAAGTGCGGCCACCACCGCGCGGACTTCTTCCACTTCCGGATCTGCATTTCCAGGAGCACGCCCAAACATCGAGCGGAATCGTTCTTCGAATCGTGCGCGAATCTCTGCAGCAGTGAATTGACTGCCGTCAATGGGGAGTTCCACATCAATGGTTCCAGCCTGTCCAGGCGAACGAGTGACGGCGGTGGCGCGGATCAAACGGGCGTTTGACCCTGCGTCTTGCAGACCACTGCGTGCCGCGTCGCTCACTGCGTGCAGCGCTGACCGCAGTGAACTGCCGTCGCCAAGTGGAGAGCGAAATGGAACAGTTGCAATCGATTGCCGAGGCGCTGTCAACGCGCCTTCGCCGCTGACAAATCCAGCGTGCGGCAGCACGACCACCTCAGCCATTCCAAGTGCATCCGCCACGGCACAGGCGTGTTGACCGCCAGCGCCGCCAAAGACTGCAAGCGCGAAGGCGCGCGGGTCATGCCCTTGAACTTCAGTGACGGCACGAACCGCGCTCGCCATGTGTTCGTTGGCAAGTGCAAGCAGCTCGCGAAGCATGACATCGCGATCGCGCCCACTTGCACGCGCCTCGTGGTCGGCCGCTCGTTCCGCAGCGGCGCGATGCATGGGAAGTGAAGCCATTCGCTCCGGCAATCGCCCAAGAAGCAGATTGATGTCAGTGACAGTGAGTGGTCCACCGCGGCCGTAGCAGGCGGGTCCTGGATCTGCGCCAGCACTTTCTGGTCCAACAAAGAGTCCTTCACGAGTGGCGCGGCAGATCGATCCGCCGCCGGCAGCAACACTGTGTACATCGACTGCGGTACTTGCAACGGTAATGCCGCAGACGCTCGATGACCCGCGCAGCGCAATTCCAGACCCATCAACGCGCGCAACATCGGTGCTCGTGCCGCCCATGTCAAAGGTGATTGCCTGCTCTATACCGGTCAATGCCAGCGCGGTGCGTGCTGCGGCGCATCCCATGGCTGGACCGCTGAGAAGGCTGTCTTTCGGGCGATATTCATGAATTCCCGTGACGCCACCCGCGCTCGTGGCTGCGAAGATGTGGGCGGCAGGCATCGCCGCGGCAATCCGCGCCAAGAGTCCATGCACCGCGCTACTCAGAGCGGCATCAACCCCCGCAGTTTGGGCGCGTGCAAGGAGTACTGGAACACTCGCGACCTCGGACCCCGTCACCACGCGAGCGAATCCTTCCTCGCGCAGAATGGCAGCCACTCGTATTTCATCTTGCGGATCACGCGGCGCATGAAGGAGCGCTACCGCGGCGTGTCGAAATCCCGACGCGTGTGCACGGCGAGCCTCACTGCGAACACGCGCTTCATCGAGCGCAGTGGTGATCTGACCATCCGGCCCGCGGCGACCGCGAATACTGAACACGCTGCTCACGACTGTTGGCGGCAAACGGGGAACCAAATCAAATAATCCGAGTCGCTGCTGCGTGCCGATTGCAAACAATCCCTCAAGGCCTTCGTTGACGAATGCCGCTACGCGGTCGGTGTTTCCTTCGAGGAGCGCGTTGGTGCCACGCGTGGTTCCGACTCGGAGTTCGAGCGCAGCAATCGGCGTTCCGGGTGGCGCTCCCAACATGAGCCGCGCCGCAAGAACCGGTGCTTCCTCGCCAGATTTCAGGTCAAACCATGGTGATTCCGAACCATCAATCTCCGCGACGCAACAGTCGCTCGTGGCATGCGCAGCCATGACGCATCGCTCCGAACCATCGGCAGCCACGGCAGTCATTCCAATAAGTGATGGGGCGGCCCATGGGGGCAGGGCGGTCAATGCGTACTGCGGTCGCTGCGTGTGATTGAAATCGGAATCACTAACGCGCGTTGCCAGCGTTCGAACCCGTCCATCCGTCAAGATTTTGATTCTGCGCCGTGTTCCGTCGGGCGCTATGCCAACGCAGTCAGCGAAGGTGCCGCCAATATCGACACCGATGCGCCAACCGGCTCCACTCATGCCACGCTCAGGAGTTTCGTCAGACGGTCGACATCTGCGTCATCGACCCAAATGAGAATCCCAAACTGTCCACCGGATTCAAATGCGTTCACAAACTGAATGTTGATGCCTTCCTGAGAGATGGCATCAAGCGTGCCCACAAGATCCCCGTCGCGGTACTTGTCGGTGATGTGGAAGCATGATTCTTCCCAGGTTCCCAAGCCGATCTTGGCTGCGAACTCCCGGAATTGTTCCGCGTCGGCCGGGATGATGTGGAACCCGTCCGCGGAGCGTCCTTCGGTTGGTCCGTAGTAGGAAAGAATCTCTACCTTGGCGGCCCGCAATTGGGCAGTCAAGCGAGCGAGCTCTCCCGCGCGGTGCGGGAGCCGGACGACGAATTCGGTAAGTTGCTGCCAGTGTGACATGTGTCCGGGGATGATATCGACCCCCCTGCGGGGTGGCGCCTGAACCGTATCCTTGTCGGGATGCGCCGATTGCGCGATGCGGCTTACATCTTCGCTATGACCGTGACCGCGCCTATTTGGGCGTGGCGGATGCACCGCGCGGGGAAACTCCGCACCGATTGGGCGGCACGGTTCGGTCGAGGCACCGCGCTTTCCGCACCGGCACGACGGCGCATCCTGATTCATGCAGTTTCCGTTGGAGAAGTGAATGCCATTCGCCAGCTCGTGGAGCGACTCGCTTCCGATCACGCCAAGCCAGACATTGTGATTGCCGCCACCACCGACACGGGATTTGCGCGGGCGCAGGTGCTCTTTGGAAATCACACCGTGGTGCGATATCCGTTTGATGCCAGCTGGATGGTGCGCCGATTCCTTGATCGTGTACGCCCTGATTTGGTGGCGCTCTGCGAACTCGAAGTGTGGCCAAACTTTGTGGCTGCATGCGCGGATCGCAGCATCCCGGTTGTTGTTGTGAACGGGCGTCTGTCCGCACGCAGTTTTAGCCGATACATCTCTGCACGATTCATTGTGGCGTCATCGTTCCGTGCACTCCACTCCGTATTTGCGCAGAACCAGGAGTACGCGGCGCGCTTCGTTGCTCTTGGCGTGAATGCCAATAGCGTGTTCGTCACCGGAACCATGAAGTGGGACACCGCGCAGGTGGCCGATGAAGTGCCCGGCGCGGCAGACTTTGCTGAAGCGATGGGGATCGATCGTTCGCGACCCCTCGTGGTTGCTGGATCCACTGCGCCGGAAGAACATCGGCTGCTCCGCGAGGCGGTTCCCAAGGGCGTGCAATTGCTCTGCGCCCCACGAAAGCCCGAGTGGTTTGATGCAGCTGCCGCTGAACTGAAAGGGTGCTCGCGTCGTTCGACGCGCTCGCCAGGAAGCGCGGTTGATCTCTTTCTACTTGACACCATTGGCGAACTTCGCAAGGCGTATGCGCTTGCGGATGTAGTGGTCATCGGGCGTTCGTTCGGTGCGCTTTACGGCTCAGATCCAATGGAACCCGCCGCGCTCGGTAAGGCCATCATCGCCGGTCCGCGCATGCATGACTTCCAGGATTCCGCTGAAGCGCTGCAATCAGCAAATGCCATCGTCCGCATTGATCCATCGCAGTTGTTCAAATCCATTCGTCGACTTGTTGACGATCCGAGCGAACGCGTGCGCCTCGGCCGCGCGGCCCGCGAGGTAGTCATTGCGCATCAAGGCGCTACCGAACGAACTTCAGAAGCGCTTCTGTCAATTCTCAGCGCTGCGGACAACCATCATGCGTGAGTCTGAACTCATCGCCGATATTTGTAAGCACAACGCGGAACTCGCAAGCTGCGGCGGTGCCGATGTGCTGATTCCGCCGGGCGATGACATGGCGCTCGTGAAACTTGCTGGACTCCGCGTGTTAGTTGCCGCGGACCAAGTGATCGCTGGTCGCCACTTTGCTGCTGGGACTCCGATGGACCAGATTGCACGCAAGGCACTCGCACGGAATATCAGTGACATTGCAGCCATGGCTGGCGTTCCAGCGTGCGCGGTGGCAACCGTTGCGCTGCCCGCTGCAATGCCTGACCATGAAGTGCGCGCACTCGCCGATGGTCTTCGCGCTGCAGCGCACGCATTCAGGTGCCCAGTCGTTGGCGGTGATATCGGCACGCACGCCGCGACTGACGGCGCGCTCGTGGTTTCCGTTTCTGTCCTCGCAGAGCCCGGGCCAACCGGTCGCGTGGTGACTCGTGCAGGCGCGTGTGTTGGCGATCTTCTCTGCGTCACCGGAACCCTTGGCGATGGTTGGCGCAGCGATGGATCGGGACGGCATCTTTCGTTTACGCCACGCATCGCTGAGGCGCTCGCTTTGGTTGAGGCACTCGGCGACCGCCTGCACGCCATGATTGATATCTCTGACGGTCTTGCTCGCGATGCCGGCCATCTCGCCACTGCTTCAGGCTTAGCGGTTCGCATTGACGGCGCTCAGTTGCCGTGTGCGGCGGGGGCAGGGTGGAAATCCGCCGTGAGTACCGGGGAAGACTACGAATTAGCCTTCGCCTGCACGGGTCAGCCGCCGTCGTCCGTTGCCGGCACGCCAGTCACGGTTGTCGGACGGTTCCAAGAGCCGGGCGGAGCGCGCGTAACTGTTTGCATTGGCACCGAGGAGCACGATGTTTCCGCCCTCGGCTGGGAGCATGGATAATTAGGAACGACGCAATGACTATCGAAATCCGCCGTACTTCAAGCCCCGAAGAAACCGAACGCATCGCGTCCGCGCTCTCAATGCGCGTTGCACCGGGAACGGTCATCACGCTTGAGGGAGATCTTGGCGCGGGCAAGACATGCTTCGTGCGCGGACTCGCGCGCGGACTTGGAGCTGACGCAGACGCCATCTCAAGTCCAACGTTCGTGATTGAACATCGTCATCCCTGCGAAGCTGGTCTGTTAGTTCATATCGATGCATATCGGATTCGATCTTCAGAGGACCTCGCATCAATTGGTTGGGATGAGCTGCTCGCTCAAGGCGATGCAATCATTGCCATCGAGTGGCCATCGCGCATTGCAGCGGTCTTGCCTGAAGTACGCATTGATGTGCGACTTCGCCACGCCGGCGAGGATGTGCGCGAAATTGAGATCGAATGGGTACGACCAGGCGTTGCAGCCGTTGACTGCAGAACCTGTGGAGCGCCGCTTGGCGAAGGTTCCGATGGACGCTTCTGCAGCAAGCGCTGCCGATTGGCGGATCTGGCGCGCTGGTTCCGCGGCGACTATTCAATCAGTCGACCGCTCGAAGAAGACGACTTATCGAGTGGCATTCCGCACCGTGGTCCAGAGTCTGATCGATAACGGTCACGCCTCGCGCAAGTAGCGGCGGCGCGCACGCTCATTCACCAGGCGCGCACTCGATGACGAGGGTGTGTTTGTGCGACCGAACCCGGGCCGACTGACAGAGTTCTGCAACTAACGCATCAATTCGAGGGTCAGAGGTCACGGTTCGAGTGCCATCGACGTGACGTATCTCAATATGCGTGGTAACCGCGGGATCGCCGCCATGAGCGAACTCATAACGGACCGAGTCCCGGGCGTGCAAGCGTTCGGCCAAGATGCCGGCCTCAACAAGCAACTTGAGTGTGCGGTATGCGGTGGCCTTCGACACCGGTCGCGCGCGAAGATCGAGAACTGCAATCAGAGCTTCGGCATCAAAGGGGCGATCGAAGCCGCTCGCGGCATCGAGGATGTCGGCACGCTCGGTGGTGTATTTCAATCCCACGCCGCGCAAGTGACGGCGGAAGCGCGCGCATGGTGGCGCCACAATCCGTCCGGTCGCTGCAAGTGGGTTGGATTTCCGCATCGGCATGGGCTCAGGGGCTCCGGGGGAGTCAGTTGCGTCTTTGTCGACAAGGTCCCATAATGGCTGTTACGTTAAATTCCATCTACTAGGAACCGCCGAGGGGGGCCCCCTCCGGGCTTCCGGCTGATTCGGGCGGCTTTGGGCTGTTTCGACAGTCGTCCCTCCAGGCGGACATTCGAGTCATCTTCGACCCCGCCCAGTTGACTGAACTGCCGCAGCGGCGCCGTCGCCTGCCGCGAGCCCGAACGAGTCGTGAACCAATTGCAGTCCGCGCTCCCCGTGCTGGCGGTCCACGATGCAGCTGATCTTGATCTCACTGGTGGTGATGTTGTGAATGGCGATCCCCGCCTCTCCAAGTGCCCGGAACATTCGGCTCGCCACTCCCGAGTGACTCTTCATACCGGTACCGACGGCGCTGATCTTGGCAAGCCCAACCTCCACATCAATATCCCCTCGGCCAAGCTGGCCGATGAGTGCCTGGCAGATGGACTTCACATCCGCAATATCCCCATGCTCCACCGTGAACGCAATGGTCGTGGTGTCGCCGAATTCGGTCTGAACGATGTCGTCCACGCTGATGTTCGCGGCAGAAATGGGTTCAAAGATCTGTGCCTGAATGCCCGGGGTGCGCGGCAACGCCTTGAGACTGATACGTCCAAGGTCTTGCTTGAGCGCGCAACCAACAACAACGATGTCTTCCATGATCTGCTCCTCGGGCACGATGAGCGTGCCCATATCCGGCTTCTGGCTGTGACGAACATGAATCGGGACGCTGAACTTTTCGCCAAACAACACGGCGCGCGGATGCATGACGGCTGCGCCCATTGACGCAAGCTCCAGCATCTCCTCATAGCTGATGTGCCGCAACTTGCACGCGTTGGGCACGAGGCGCGGATCAGCCGTATAGACGCCGTCAACATCAGTAAATATCTCGCAGATTCCGCCATCGGCCGAAACATCAAGCGCCGCAGCGAGTGCAACTGCGGTGGTATCGCTGCCGCCGCGGCCAAGCGTTGTGATATCGCCGTTGGGTGAAACTCCCTGGAATCCACAGACCACCGGCACCGCACCAGAATCAAGAATGCGTTCGAGCTGCCTGCGATCAATCTGTGAAATGCGCGCCTTGCGATGTGCATCATCCGTGTCGATGCCTGCTTGCGCGCCGGTCATGCTCACTGCGTCGCAGCCAAGCGTATGGAGCGCCATCGCCATGAGTGCCACGGAGATCTGCTCGCCGGTAGACATCAGCATGTCCATCTCACGTGGGCTCGGAGTGCCGGAGATTCGCTCAGCAAGTCCGATGAGTTGGTCGGTCGTGTGACCCATCGCGCTGACCACAACTACCACGCGGTTGCCGGCGCGGCGTGCTTCAACAACGCGTGCAGCACAGCGCAATATCCGTTCAGGATCTGCGACGCTTGTTCCGCCGAATTTTTGAACGATCGTTGGCATCCTGCCTGCACTCATTCCTACCTTGGAGACTGGGTCACTCGCCGGTTCAGCGGCTGAGTGAGAGACTAGCCCGAGACTTTCGCGGCAACCCGAGAACGTACTGTCGCAGCGGAGTTCGAGTTTAACAGAACATGTTTGCAAGCGGACGTTGCAGCCGCGGTTCGCGCATCGGTCACGGCCTCGCGCCACCATGTCACGAGCCGTTCGCGCTCCGCGCCGCGTGGAACCCCGTAGGCATCGCACATGTGTTCGGCAAACTCATCGCGTGCAGCCGTGGTTGCCGTCTGTTGCCATGCAGCCAATGCCCGCGCTCCGCGTGCCCAGGCGGCGCGATTGCCGGGCGCAGGAAGCGCACGCAACTGCGAAGCCGACACCCGAATCGCCCGCGTCGACATACCCGCGCCCGCATGGCGCCACCACGCCTCGGCCGCAGTTGCGGGCGCGAGCAATGCAGCAGCCACCTTCCATAGATCCGAAACGCGCTTTGGAGTCACCGTGATGGCTGGCGTCGATGGCATGGCAATGCCCTTCGCGTCCACCCACGCTTCGATTGCCCGGGTCTGTGTTGCAACCAAGATCTTCGGTCCTTGCCGCGCAAGAAGCCATGGTCCCAGCACCGCATCGCGCTTCAGTTCACTGGTTCGAATGATCGGTCCTGCAAAGACACGTCCATGGATGCGAACAGGCCGCGCTCCCCAATCGAGCCGCGCCGCGCCGATGGCGCCCACGGTCACCAGTGCGGGTGCTTCGGGTGTTGGCTGTGCACCATCCGAAGCGTGAACGCGGCCACGCAGTCCGTAGTAATGCTGTCTGAAGTCTGCAGTTGATCGCATCCAGTCATCAAGCGTTCCCGCAGTGCATGATGCCACTGGATCCGGAACCCCACGCACTGCGGCAAGCGCCGCGCCCCAGGCGCCGCCCGTACATCGGTCTCGTGCAATGCGCTGTACTTTCCCGCCCGCATCAGCAACGCGCAACATTGCACTCGCACGGCGCGTAAGCATCGGAACGCATGTTCGCACAGATGCGCCGAAGGCATTGTCGGGCAGCATGAGTACTGCCGTCAGCGTCATGCGCGACTCGCATGCCAAGCGAATCGGCAGCGCATCAGCAGCGGAAAGCGTTGATATTGGCTGCAGTAAAGCCACTGTGCCGCGCGGAGCAAGTTCAGTGCCAAGAAGTAGAAATGCCGAGGCCGTATCGGCATAGCCCGCAACATGACCGTCAAAGCGCTCGCGGAGCGCGGCCTGTTCAGCTCGCGAACGGACGGACTGCTTTCCGAGCTGGCCAAGGAATGGTGGATTTCCGGCAACGAGTGAGTATGAGCGACCGTCCCATGCGCCGGCCACCAGCGCATCGCCGCAGCGAATCGAAGTGCGCCAGATAGCGGCGCCGCCACCACATCGCAGGCGCAATCGAACACGTGCAACCGCTGTTGCAAATGGATCAAGATCCATTCCCTGAACTGCGGCAGCAATTCGTGTGCCAGTCCATCCCATGGCTTGCAATCGATCAGCCATCGCCACCAGGAAGTTCCCGGTACCGCACGCTGGATCACATGCTTGGAAGGCGGATGCAGGCCGCGGTGACATTGCAGCATCAAGAATCCGCGTCACTGCTTCGGACGGCGTGTACCACGTGCCTGCACGCCGTGAGGTTCCCGCAGTTTCTGCAGCGCGCTTTACTTCTTCGTAGCCGGAGGCAATGCCTTCGATCCACGCAGCTTGTTCTGCACGAGGAAGGACAGCGCACGCCTCCTCGACGGCATCTGTCAGCAACTCCGCGTGGCGTGCGTCCATGGGTTATGCCGCCTGCGTCAAATCAGTCGCCGGCGAGAGCAGCCTCACGGTCGCGCGCGGTCCGCTCATTGCGGCGACGCTCTGCTTCACGGAGGATGCGCTTGCGCATGCGCACAGCGATCGGCGTGATTTCCACCAATTCATCTTCTGCGATGTATTCGAGGGCCATTTCCAGGCTCATCGAACGCGCAGACTTCAGAACGAGGGTTGCTTCTTTGTTTGCTTCGCGCACGTTGGAGAACGGCTTCATGCGCACCGCGTTCACAACGAGGTCATTGTCGCGGGCGTTCTCGCCGACGAGCATTCCTTCGTAGACCGGATCGCCAGGGCTGACAAACATCGTGCCACGCTCGCAGAGTTGCAAGAGTGCAAATGTGGTTGCTGGACCGGAATCATTGCCGACCATCACGCCGCACAGGCGCTTGCGAACGGCGCTTGTAACTGGTCGGTAGCCGAGGAAGGAATGGTGCATCACTGCCTCGCCTGCAGTGGCGTTCAAGAGGCGCGTGCGGAATCCAATCAGACCGCGCGCAGGGATGTCGGCATCGATGTGCATGCGAACACCACGCTGATCGACTTTGAGAATTTCGCCGCCGCGCTGGCCCAAGAGCTCAAGTGCGGAACCCATGCTTGCGGTGTCGGTGTCAAGACTGACGCGCTCATACGGCTCATGGCGAACGCCATCGATTTCGCGCTCAATGACTTCTGGCTTACCAACGGTCAGCTCAAAGCCTTCGCGGCGCATGTTCTCAAGGAGCACGCCCAAGTGCAGCAAGCCACGACCTGAGACGCGGAACTCATCCGAGCCATCTCCGGGCGAAACACGCAGCGCGACGTTGCCGCGCAGTTCGCGCTCAAGTCGCTCAGCGATCTGCCGACTGGTGACAAACTTGCCTTCCTTGCCGACCATTGGGCCGTCATTAATACGGAAGACCATGTGCAGCGTGGGCTCGTCAACCTTGACGCGGGCCATCGGCACCTGGTTCTCGATATCCATGAGTGTGTCGCCGATTTCAATATCGGGAATACCTTCAATGGCGCACAAATCCCCGGCTCGAATTTCAGGAACCTCTCGGCGACCCAAGCCTTCAAAGCGGTTCACCTTCATGACCTTGGCCTTCTTCACAGTGCCGTCAGCCTTACTGACAGCCACCTGTTGGCCGGCCTTCAAGATGCCGTTGTAGACGCGACCGATGGCAATGCGTCCGACATATTCGCTGTACACGAGACTGGTGACGAGGGCCTGCAATGGCTGGTCAACATTCTCTGCAGGTGCCGGAACGTGTTCAGCAATCATGCGGAACATGTCATGCACGCCCTTGTCGCGCACATTGATATCGCGGTTCGCCCATCCGGCGCGCCCCGATGCATAGATCACTGGGAAGTCAAGCGCAACATCATCAGCGCCGAGATCAACCAAGAGATCGAACACCTCATCAATGACTGCCGATGGTCGACCATCGGGACGATCAACCTTGTTCACAACAACGATCGGACGAAGTCCAAGTTCCAAAGCCTTGCCAAGAACAAAGCGCGTCTGCGGCATCGGTCCTTCAACTGCATCAACAAGCAGGAGGCAACCGTCTGCCATGCGCAATACGCGTTCCACTTCGCCACCGAAGTCGGCGTGGCCTGGCGTGTCAAGAATATTGATACGGAACTCTTGTCCCTCAAGGTCGCCGGTGCCGGCACCGAAGACATAGTTCACTGCGCAGTTCTTCGCCAAAATAGTGATGCCACGCTCGCGCTCAAGCGGGTTGGAATCCATGACGCATTCCTGATCCGGAGCACCGACCTTGAAGGTGCCGGCCTGCTTGAGGAGGGCGTCCACCAGTGTGGTCTTGCCGTGGTCAACGTGAGCGATAATGGCGACATTACGAAGCGGCATGCGATGGGTCCGTTGGTGAGTGCGATGCCACTTCCGTGGGCAGCGCGGGGAGCCCCGTAGTGTAGCGAAACAATGCCTATCGCCCAACTTTTTATCTACATATCGGCGGGCGGGATGATTAGCGGGCGGTGTTCATACGGCTCAGGCGCTGTTAACTCCTCACAAAGCCCATGCGGCTATCGGGGTCCAAGCCAAGCAATTCAGGCGTTTCTTCGCATCTAGCAGCGCCATCTGCGTGACATGGTCGCATGAAACGGGCGGCGCGCCGATGGAGTTGACACGCCGCCCAAGGCCGAACAGGTGCAGGCCCGCGATTACGGCGCCGACAGATCCTCCGCAAAGAACACCCTCGGCTGCAACCCGGTCACGCTGGTGTTGCGCATCAGAATGTCGGAGAGCCGCGTCCTCTCAATCTCTCCAAGCTGCTGCGGATTGAAGGCGAAATTTTGGTACCAGAATCGATCCCCATCGCGAAGCGCCATGAACTGCGCGCGCAACACGGCATTGTGCGTTGCGCCAAGACTTGAGCCCGGCAAGTGATCCTCGGCAAGCATCCCGACCCATGCATCGATGTTGTTGACATCCTTGTAGAGCGCTGCCAAACTCGCCGCGACTGAAACATTCGAAGTGATCTGCGCAAAGGAGCGCACCGGCTTCAGTCCAAAGTCTCGACGAACTGTGTTGTAGTCCGGCAGCCCGTGATCGCGCCCGCGCTGGATGTTGAGAGCTCCAAGATCAAATCCACCAGCACCGGGAGGACCGAAAAGAAAGTTCCGTAGCGGATCAACAATCATCGTGTCGTTCAGTTGCTGCGTGTTCACAGCGAAGTAGCGCACGATCGGGTCGATGCCCTGCACCGAAGCAATCACGCCGGGATTGAAGAACACGGATTGCAATGGCAGCGAATCGATCTCCACAAAGTTTTCATCAATCACGCCAATGTCGGGCCCGACCATGGAATGTCCATTGCGGTATGCGGCGGCAGCAAAGACATTGCTCAGTCCGGGATTCACATTCGGGCGGTACCCCGCATAGCGCGGCAGCGGTCGTCCAAAGAGTGCCGGCAAGAATTCGTTGTTCACGATTGCCTGTAGTTCAGCAATGACGAATCGGCGCGCTTCCTGAAAGACGCGTTCGTCATCCCATTCCGGATGCCGCGTGGCGATCCGTGCCGCCTGCATGTTGTGCTCGCGCAGGAATACTGTGTGGAAAGTGGTAAGCCCGGGCTGTTCATTGGCCCGAACATCGCCGGCAACAACCAATGAAGTGACCGGGTTTCCTAGCGGATCATCATTCGCTAATGTTCCGTCATTCAAGGGCAGCATGTCCCCGAACTCTGTTGCTCGAACTTTCAATTTTCCGCCGGTCCCAGCGCGAAGCCACGCCGCGCGTGCGCGGTCAACACCATAGATCTGCGATCCGTCGATGAACGAAGTCACGGTATTGAGCTGTTCGCGCGGGTTGCTTGTTCCGGTAGCTGGGTTGAAAGCGGACCGGTCCATCCAGATTTTCTTCGTTCCCGTGCTAGCCGGATCAAACCACGGATCTCCAGCAGGAACGCTGATGTCGAAGGCCTCGGTGAATCCGCCTGCGGCCAGTCCGATGTCGTGGTCAAGAAATTGCCCGAACTCATAGAGACATGTGGAGAGTCCACGCTCGTCGACTGTTGAGACATCGCCTTGCGCGGCTACTGCATTGCTTATGACCCGCGCGCTGGGTCGATTCGCTCCTGCGGGCGCGGACTTCCCATCCGCGTAGAACGCTCCGCTTCGCTCACGCAGGTAATTGACGCCCGGCGTGCCCCACAAGGGATGCAGGACATTGTTTCCGCTGCCGTCGTAGGAACGAAATTCCGGTACGGGCGGCACTCCAGCGCCCTGCCCAGCAGGTGGACGGGGAATGGCACCCTGCCCTTGAACTGGCGGCGGCGCGCTGCGATTGCGGCCCTCGCGGCGCCATCCATCACGGGAGCCACTGATGGCAGGGTCGACGTGCGGCGGTTGTTGCGCGGCGGCCTCGGTGACAGCTGTAGCGATCGCTCCCAGTGCCATTCCAAGGCATATTCCGAGTGACTTCCGCACGATTCGCTTACGCGGGTTCATGTCGTCAAGCTTCATGATGGCAATCCTTTCGCACCGGCGGGTGGCGGCGTTGGCCTTGCCGACGAACGTTTCGTCGATGGTGCAACCAGCAGTCGTCCTCGCCATAACTAATTGCTTTGCAATTAGATAAAGGGACAAGCGATCTCAGCGCGTTCCGAGAATTTTTGGATTACCGCACCTTACACCTTGAGCCCATACATGGCCGGCACCTTCGCGTGAAGGTGCCGCATGAACGGCTCTGCGCTCAACGGCGCGCCGGTGACATGCTCGCACAGGGCCGCACTCAGATGGCGACGCCCGTGCCGATGAATGTTGGTGTTCAGCCAGTTGAGCAGTGGGCGGAATTCGCCGCGCGCAAAGCCATCGTCCAGACCAGGGATCACCTCGCGCGCACGCTCAAAGAACTGCGCCGCGTACAAAGTGCCGAGCGTATAGGTTGGGAAGTAGCCGATCATGCCGCCCGACCAGTGAACATCCTGCAGGCAACCACGACGATCATCTGGAACAGTGAGACCCAGATAATCCTTGTACAGGCGATTCCATTCAGTAGGCAGATCCTGAACGTCAAGGTCGCGCGAGATCATGGCACGCTCAAGCTCAAAGCGAATCATGACGTGCATGTTGTACGTCGTTTCGTCTGCGTCCACGCGAATGAAACCAGGCTCCACAACATTGGCCGCCGTGTAAATCTGCTCCGCGGAGAATCGATCTGCAGCCTTGCCAAAGAACTCTGGCATCTGCTTTCTGGCCCATGTGCAGAACTGCAGGCTACGACCAACCTGGTTCTCCCAAAGGCGACTCTGGCTTTCATGGATCGAGAGGCTGACGGCCTCGCACATCGGCGTGGAAATCCAGTCTTGGTCAAGCCCCTGCTCGTACATCCCGTGGCCGGTTTCGTGCATCGTGCTGCCGAGGCCATCAAGCATGCAATCAGCCGAGTAACGGCTGGTCATGCGGACGTCGCTGCCATGGCTTCCGCCGCAGAATGGATGGGTACTGCGGTCGAGGCGACCGCGATCAAAGTCGAAGCCGATCGAACCGCTCACAAAGCGCGCGAAACGCTCCTGTGCATCAATGTCCATCGGGTGGGTATTGAATGAGTTGTCCGGGCGACGCGGCGCGTCCTTGACTGCGTCGATGAGCGGCTGCAGGCGCTGCCGCAGCGGAATAAATACGCCTTCGACAAACTTGGCCGTGCAGCCGGGCTCAAATCCGTCAGCAAGTGCATCCCATCGCTCACCGGTGCTGCGATCCCAACCAAAGCAGTCTGCCTTCTGGCGATTCAGATGAACGATCTTCTCGAGCCATGGTCGAAACCGAGCGAAGTCGCTCGCCTTGCGTGCCTGTGCCCACTCATGCTGCGCAACGCTGGAAACCGAAGCAAGTTCTTCAACGAGTGTTGCAGGAAGCTTGTTCGCGCGCTCCCAGTCGCGGCGGAACTCGCGAATGTTCACTCGATCAGGGTGCGTTTCTGGAAGTGTTGCGGTGGCGTCGGCTGCTGCTTCAAGCAGTTCACCCAAGCGTTGATCCGTGGCCATGCCGTGCTCAAGGCGCGCCAATTGCGCGAACTGCCGGGCGCGGTGCGCGAGGCCGCCGTTTGGCATCATCGTTTCCTGATCCCACCCCAAGATTGCCGCAGTGCTTCCCAATAGTCGCGCTTCTCGTGCAAGTTCAGTGGCAGCAATAACGGTGGGATGCGATGCGGCGGTTGCGGCGGCGGTCGGACTCATGGTGCTCATGCGCGGCATCATAAGAGCATCGGCACATTCTGTTCCATGAAACGCACGATGCGCGTCCCGTTTGGAACGCGCATCGTGGAATACTTCAGAGAAGTGAACGAGCCCCGTCACCCCATCAATTCTTTGGGGCGACTGGCGCGATCGGTGCGATCGGGGTGCTCGACGACGTCTGTGGCGGCGCAGTGGACGTGCTTGCAGGCACGATCGGCTCCACATACTTCACCACTTCCTCGCGTCGGGCATCGACGCGATTGCGCGCGTGATCGATGGCGCCCCAACCACGGGAATCCTTCACGGTCTTGTCTGCACCAGCATCGACGAGCATCTTGACCTTGTCGACATCGCCGTATGCGCATGCCACCAAGAATGGCGTCATGCCGAGCGAGTTCCGAACGGTAATGTCAGGGTTCGCGGCGAGAATGATCTTGACGGTCTCAGTCTTGCCGGTACGGAGCGCGCGCATGAGCGCAGACTCGCCGGTCAAGCGATCGATCGCCTTGGCATCTGCGCCCTTGGCCAAGAGCACCGTGACTGTCTCGGGCTTGCCAACGCCTGCAGCCCACATGAGCGGAGTCATACCGTTGACGTCCTGAATGTTGGGATTGGCATTTGCCTTGAGCAGAATGACAACCGCCTCGGTGGTGCCGAGGCCCGATGCCCAGAGGAGAGGCGAGCCCTGTACCTGATCACGAGCATTGGCATCGCCACCCGCGGCCAGTAGAGCAGTCAGAACGTCAATTTTGCCCTTCTCTGCAGCCACGGTCACTGGCGTCTTGCCGGTGCGGTCCTGTGCATTTGGATTTGCCTTTGCGTCAAGGAGCATCTTGACGATGTCCATGTTGCCGCTCTCGGCCGCAAAGTGCAATGCGGTGCGCTGCGACATGCGTTCCGGAGTCTCAGTTCCGCCTCCAGCAGCCAATGCTGCCTTCATTGCAACTGGATCAGATGAACGCGCCGCGAGCACGATGGCTGGTGCGGCTTCGGTTTCCTTCGTTGGAGGTGGTGGGTTCATCCCTGGCTTGAGTGAGCGCTTGACCAACAGCACCAACTGTGGAGCCTTCGGGCAGTCAGTCATGACAGAAATCTTGACTGAACTTCCAGCTGCTTCCCACTTCTTCCAGTCCACCGAAATTTCATGGGAAACGCTTGATTCGGTCGGGACGCTCACTAACACGTCCGGGAGAACGCTCGTAATTTTGAATGGCAAATTCTCAACGCTTGTGAGTTTCACGACCGTCGGAGGCGCATCAGGTGATGTGGGGCCGTTCAACATGTCCTGCGAAATGGAGATGAATGCCTTGACGTCTCCCCTCACCGTGAGCATCTGCGGCGCGTGTCCTTCGACCTGGAAGGTGACCATCTTGGTCAACTGAACTCCCGCCTTGGAGCCTGGCTTCAGCGTGATTTCAATCTCAGCAGATGCGCCAGGGGCGAGTTCGCCAGGAGGCGCAGTGGTGGTCGTGCAGCCGCAACCTGGAGTGATTTTGGTGATCTTTACGGGAGTGTCAAGAATATTGATTACTTTGATCTTCCCGGTCTTTGCCACTTCCGCGGACATTTCGCCGAGATTCAGTGTCTCCGGTTCGAACTTAATCGCTTGACGTGAATCGACCGGACCGGCGGCGGGCGCAGCCCCGGCCGCAGTTACGGTCTGTGTGGCGGACAGGCCCGGATTAGCGAGGGGACTCACCGCATCATCACCACCCGGACTCAACTCCTGAGGGTCAGCAGGTTTGGCCTTTGCCGGAGTTGGCGCCGGAGTCTGAGGCCGCGCGGGCGCTTGCTGCGCGGCAACCGCAGTAGTCAACGTCAACACGGCGACGAGAGCAACGATGTTAGTACGCGTCTTAAATGGGTAAGTCATATTCAGTTTGTTTCAGTCAAAGGGTGTTAGTTTTGAGTTTCACTCCGCCATTCCCGGAAATGAACGCTCCAAGCGCCCAACTATTTCCTTGAGGGGACGAGTGTACTGGCTTCATCGTCGAACTTGCCGCGCATTCATGAGCAGCACTTCCGCTAGTTATACGACTACTTCACTAAAATTTGCGCCAGATTGCAGTTATGAGCGCTCGACTGTTACGTACAATCGAAATCCCATGTCGATCCGCTTTGATTCTCTCCCAGAACACGTTCAGCGTCCTCATGTCCGCCGGTTTATCCCGGTAGTGACCCCTGCCAAGGCTAAGGACCAGGACGGCAAGGAACACGATGTCACCCTGCTCGTCCTGCAGGACCCGCTCCGGCTCTCCCCGCAGCCCTTCATGATGCCGCTCCAAGGTGCCAACCCACAGCAAATTCAGGCACAGGTGAATCAGTGGATCGGGCTGCTCCTGGCCCTGAATGGCGAGCAACACATTGAAGAAGTCTTCGAACGCATTGGCGTTCCCGCTGAGGCGCAGCAGCCGCTGCTCCAGATGCTTGGCAAACTTGATGAACTTGGCTACCTCTGGGGTCCCACCAGTGAGGCACTTGAGAAGTCCAAGATGGATGACATCCGTACGCGCGGTTCATTCCCACTCCCCGAAGAGGCGCGCCGACCGGAGATTACGGAGCAGCTGCGGGCATTCATGAAGGAGCAATTGGCGAAGGCCGACGATCCAGAGTTCGATAGCCCGGTGGTCGGAATCGTTGCGCCCCACTTGGATTACGGACGCGGAGCAAGTAACTATGCAGCTGCGTACAAGTGCCTCGAGACTGGTGCGCGCGAGCGTCCTGATCGCGTGGTGGTGCTTGGAACTAATCACTTCGGACTCGGCGACGGCGTGGTCATGACGGAGTATGGCTTCGAGACCCCGCTTGGCACCGCCCGACCAGACGCGGCGATCCTCGAGCGCCTGCGTGACGCATTTGGCGACAAACTCTTCAAGGACCAAATCGACTTTGCTTCCGAGCACTCGATTGCGCTCCATATCCCATGGGTGCAACATTTATACGGCGATGTGCCGGTGATTGCAGCACTCGTGCCGGATCCCAACATTGGCCTCATCACTGATGATGGAGAGCGCGTAGGCACCAAGGAATTCGCAGCAGCTCTGAAGTCCATCTTGACCCAGACTGGTGGACGCACGCTGTTTGTTTCAAGCGCCGACCTCAGCCATGTCGGTCCGCAGTTTGGCGATCAGGGAGCACTTGACGCGAATCGCAAGCATGCCGTCGAGCAGTTTGATCGTGAACTCTTGGGCGAATTCATCGGCGGCGGCGAGCAATTCTTGACGCATGTAGCCAAGACCGGCAACGCTAATCGTTGGTGCTCGATCGGCAATATGTATGTCGCCGCTGTCTGCGCTCCGCACCGGACGCGCGAGATGGTCAAGTACGAACAGTCCGTGGATTCAAACGGCTCAGCGTTGATCTCATCGGCAGCGCTGGCGCTGTTGGCGTAACGAAAAGTTCACGCCTCGCTGGAGGTGGTGCGCGTGGGAACGGCACGTCCGATGCGCGCAAGTACCGCGCGCAGATCGCTCCACACCTCTGTGCGTACTTGTCGCGTGTAAGTGCGCAAGACATACGAGGGGTGATAGGTGGGCATGACTGGAATGGATGGGCACGCAGCCCCTGCAGGCGGGTTCCAGGTCTGCCAGGTGCCGCGGATCCGTGAGATTCCTGAATCAACGCTGCAGATCCACTTGGTAGCGGGCCCGCCGAGCGTCACGATGACGCGGGGTTGCACCGCAAGCACCTGCTCCAAGAGATACGGACCGCACGCTGCAATGTCGTCGGCGCTCGGCGCGCGATCTCCCGGCAATCGGGACTTCAGAACGCTTGCGATGTAGACATCGGCGCGCGTCAGACCCATGGCGCGAATCATCTCGTCGAGTTTCTCGCCAGCTAGGCCAACGAATGGACGACCGACCCGCTCCTCGGCTTCGCCGGGAACTTCGCCAACGAACATGATTTCAGCATCAGGTGCGCCCTCGCCAAAGATGAGTTGCTGAGTCTTGCCCGCAGCAGCGCACAACTGGCATGTGGCGGCGTGGCGCGCTGCAATCTCTGCAAGCCGCGCAGCACGTTCTTCACGCGATCCGGCCGGCGCATGGCTCGAAATCGGAAGTTCTGGTGCGGCAACAACCGCGCGCGGAGCTGCTGTTACATTCGCCGTGTGACTGACGTGTGCGACCTGCGTCTTATGACTCGTGGCGACCACTGTCTGTGGTGCAGAGACCGCAACGCGTCCGACGATGGGCGGAGTGAGTGAGTGCCCATGCGCCGGTCGGGGCGAAACATCAAGACCGATCGTGCGGTCGAAGCGCGCGAGAACGGCGTGAACGGTCAGCGGAACGGTCATAGATCGTCAGCGACGACGTCCGCTTGCCGACGGAGTTTCCTTCGGTGCTGGTTCAGGAAGTTGGACCAGCGACTGTGTGCGCAGCACAAGTCCCGAGCCCGCGCGCAGGTGGTAGCTCTGCGAGTGGATCTCGTTGCGGAAGCGCTGCATGTCGATGATCGAAAGATTCGGCTTCCCGTTCGGATCGGTCCAGCATGTCATCAGCGAATCGCTGTCGCGCCCGTGCTGGAGCATTTCCTTGTAGGTACCGAGGTAGAGATGATCACTGAGCGACTCCGATTGAATCGTCGTCATGTAAGTGATGTTCTCGGTGATCTTCTCTTCGTGATCGTGTTCGCCTGCGCATGGCAGCGTTCCGGCCAGACCGCGATCCGGGAGGCTCGTCGGATTGTCAACGACTACTTCGCAGAAGGTGATGGCACCGTATTGGAATCGCACGCAGTGACCGCCCTTGAAGATCCAGCCTTCGAACTCGTAGTCGCCATGCTGCATCTTGCGGCGCGCTTCAATTCCGAAGAACTCTGGATGCACAGCGCGGCGATACAGGAGCATCGCGTAGGCGTGCGGATGAGAGGCCTTGGGTGGATTGACGTTGGTTTCGAGTGGGTCGTGCATGGTGTGTTGGTTCAGCGAATATCAGGCTGATCGACAATTGTCTCGGATTGAAGGCGAAACTCAATCCCTAAAGTGGATAGTTCTTGCAGATTGTGTATTTGTACCTATTAAAGACGCTTTTTTACTGGATACGTGCCAAGCATACGGCGCAAAAAGGTGCCCGGATCCCCATTTCGCGGGATCCGGGCATAAGTGTGGGCGACACGGACGGTAAGCCGGATTCTGTCAGCGGCAAAGCCGCGTACAGCCATTTATCTAGGCCAGTCGT
>CANJHD010000010.1 GCA_947474065.1 Planctomycetaceae bacterium | reverse complement strand
CCAACAGATGTTCTCATTCTCTACCGTCGCGCAACGCCCCATCATCCCCCGCACGCGCCCCACGCCGCAAGCAACACTCCAAGATCCGCACCGTTCACTACACCGTCACGGTTCAAGTCTGACGCGCAACTGCCCGTGCATGCGCCCCAGCTTGCGAGCAAGATGCCGAGGTCCGCGCCGTTCACGAAGCCGTCGAGCGTCAGGTCGCCCACGCAATCGCAGATAGTGTTGCCGCCGAGGTCTGTCCAGCTGCCGGTGATGTTCGGACGCGGGAGGTTGTTGCAAACACCGCTGCCGCGTAGGGAGATGGTTGGGGTGCCAGTCGATGATGCAGATATTCCGATACCACCCTGCGTCACAAGCGCAGTGTTGCTGGTGACGCTGCAATCCACCATCGCCAACGACGCTGTCTCGCTGCCGATCGCGTACCACGACACGCCGCCGATCAGATTGTTGCTGTAGTTGCTGCGCACCGTCACACGGGTGAGCGTCAATCCGCCCTGCACAAGATGCACACCCGCGCCGCGCGAGTTGCAAGTGTTGTTCTCAACGACCGTATCAGTGAGCGACATTGTGCACTGGTTCGCTTGGAACCCACCACCGTCGGCGCTCGCGTTATTGATGCGGAATGTGGTGCCTGTGATGTTGCCTGTGCAACTCAGGAAGTACGCGCCGCCGCCGAAACCCGCAGCGTTGTTCTCGATCACACAATCGTGCACACTGGCCGCACTGTTCTGGCCAAAGATGCCGCCGCCCACCAGGACGTTTGACCCGCTCGGCTGGCTTCCAGTGATGCCACCGCGCACCGTCACGCGCTCAAGCGCCGCGATCGCTGGCTCGCCACCGTTGAATCGCACCACTGAGAGTGTTTGCCCAGAGGCACCATTGATCACCGTGCTCGCCGCACTCGCGCCGCGCACGATGACCGGCTTGCCGTTGAACGCAATCGGCCCGGCGTAGGTGCCCGCAGCGACGGAGATGATGCGCATCTCGTTCGCCGGCGCCGCGTCGATGGCCGCCTGGATACCCGCGTACTGACCGGGCACGGTGACGGTCTGGCATTCATCGGGCGTGCCGTTGTGGTCGATGTCGCCGCTGGTAGCGCTAGCTATATCGCATGCATCGGGGCGCAGGTTGCCGTTGCAGTCAGTGCCGGGAGTCTCCGTCACTTGGCAACTATCGATGCGGCTGTTCTGGTCGCAGTCGACGGTGGTGCCGCCGGTAGCGAGATCGCAGCTGTCGATGATGCCGTTCGTGTTGCAGTCAAGCGCGGGCGTTGTTGCAAGTTCACAGGAATCAGGCACGCCGTTGAGGTTGCAGTCCTGCGCCGCGCCGCGCGCGATGTCGCAGCTGTCGGGCACGGTGTTCAGATTGCAGTCGGGCGTTGTGCCGTCGTGAGTCTCGGCGATATCGAGGCGGTTGTTACCGTTGCAATCGCCGGACTTCGCTTGGATGCCCACGTACTGCAAGCGGAATTGCGTGAGCGCCGCGTTCTTGCATTCGGAGGAGTCGACGCCGGGGGAGCCGATCATCGACACCACCAGGATCGCGCCGGTCCCGCCGTTCGGGGATATCAGCGCGTTGAACTCCGCGCGTGTGAGGGTAATGATCGCGCGGTCCGGTGTGGCGGGGCAGTCATTGCCGTCCGCTTCGAAGAAGCGCCGCGGGGTGCCGCCGTTGAGCGAGACTTGTACATATTCACTGAGGCCGTTGAGGTCACCGATGAGATCGATGGTGATGGTGACCGCCGACTCCGCGAACGGCAGCGCGGTGAAGGAGTGCTCGCGCGTGGCGAGCCCGCTGGGAGCGCCGAGGTTGTCGGTGGTGGAATCCACCATCACCGCGCCCTGGCACGTGTCGGGGATGCCGTCAGCGTTGTAGTCCGTGGCGCGGCCGGTGGCGATTTCCCACGCGTCCGGCAGGTTGTTGAGGTTGCAGTCGGGTTGGCAGGAGTCGGGGATGCCGTTCGAGTCAGCGTCGGTGCTGGTGCCGGAGGAGATGTCGCAGTAGTCGGGGACGCTGTTGGAGTTGCAGTCGGTGTTGTTGGATTGGCATGCGTCGCCGATGCCGTTTTGATCGCAGTCGGCTTGCGAGGGATTTGGGACGGACCGACAGTTGTCGAGTGGATCGCGGACGCCATCACCATCGGCATCCAGGCAGATGGTGCCTTGTTCGCAGCAGTCTGGGATGCCGTTGGTGTTGGCATCGGTCATGTCGCCGGCGAGGATTTGGCCGTAGTCGACGATGTTGTCGGAGTTGCAGTCGGCGGACCATTCGACCAAGAAGGAACACACGCGTCCGGATCCGCATGCCGCGCCGCCAGTGAAGCAATAGATCCCGTTCTCGGTGAGGTCGTTCCAAGTCGGCCCATTTTGGTGGAAGTGGGCGAAGTCGGCGCCGCCGCAGTCGCCGTCAGGCGAATTGAAAGTCCAGGAGGTGTACGTTGTCGGGCCCGAAAGCCAGTGCCACTGGCCGTTGACTCTCTGGAGGCCGATCCATGCATCCCAGCCCTGCAGAGTCGGCTGCACCGCCGTCTGCCAGACGTACTGGTTTTCTGCGGGCGTTTCATGGCATGAAAGCTGGCCTCCGAGCGCCTCGGCCTGCACCTTTGCCGACGTCCAAGATACGACTCCTCCTGTTTCAATCTTCTTGTACCAATGCCCATTCCCCCCATCGCTCACCTTCCACTGCACCGCCTGCTGCCCCCACGCCGCGCTTGCGCACGCCAACACTCCGACAGCCCCGGCCACGAATGCCTTGATATTCATGCTCATATGTATGCCTTTCAAACAACTCCCCGGATGGGGCGGTTGGTGTGTGTGCCTGGATGCGCAACCCCTGGTGGTTGCGCTTGACCTAGTAAGGTAATCCGCCGCCACCAATTCTCCGCATCGAATTGTGTCATTTAGCACCCATTTACCGGAACATTTCTCCAGAGAAATGGTTCTGAGCCGCCGCGGGCGTACTGCGCCGCTGTATTGCCCAACTACGCTGACCCCGCCCATGCCCTCCCGCCTCCGCAACACTCTTCGCCACGCGTTCGCTGTCGAGCCACCAGGCCCGGCCGTGCCTTCGCCGGAAGAACGCGCCGCGCTCGATCCGCTCATTGCGGAGATTCGTCGGCGTGGGCTCGTGACTCCCGCGGTGTTCTTCTTGGAGAGCGTCGAGCCGCTCAACAATGTCGGCGCGCAGGCGTTGCACTTCATGCAGCCGTTTGCAACCGCGGTGCTCGACCCAGTGCGCTATGCAGTGCTCGCCAAGTACTTGGAACGCCGCGGCAGCATCACGTGGGTCGCGCAGGAATTGCAGCGCGAACCAGTCGCCTGACGGCCGCTGCTCGTATCACCGAACATTTCTTCGCCCGGGCCGCACTGTTCGCCACCCCGAACGCCGCAAGTAACCTGCGCCGCTCATGACCGCCCCGCACGCTGCCTCGCCCACGCCGTCCACCAAGACCCCGCCCACGCCCGACCGCATTCAGGTCATCGTCGCTACGGACTGCGGCTCCACCACCACCAAGGCGATCCTGATCGAACTTGTCGATGGCCACTATCGCCAGACGCAGCGCGGGGAAGCGCCCACCACCGTGGAGGCGCCGTTTGCGGATGTCACACTCGGCGTCACTAACTCGGTCACTGAACTGCAAGAACTCTCCGGTCGCCGATTGATCGCCGACGACGGCACCGTGATTCGCCGCACGTCACTCACTGATCCAAACGGTTGCGATGTCTACATCTCTACCTCGTCCGCTGGTGGCGGCTTGCAGATGATGGTGGCCGGTGTGGTGCGGCAAATGACCGCTGAAAGTGCGAAGCGCGCAGCACTCGGCGCCGGCGCGATCGTCATGGACACGATCGCTTCGAATGACAATCGCAAGCCGCACGAACAGATCCAGCGCATCCGCGAACTGCGCCCTGACATGGTGCTCCTCTCTGGTGGCACCGATGGCGGCGATCAGAAGAAGGTGGTGGAACTTGCGGAACTCATCGCGCCCGCAAAGCCGCGTCCGCGTTTCGGTGGTGAATATCAACTACCAGTGATCTACGCAGGAAACAAGGACGCCGCGCCCGCCGTGGCGCGCGTCTTCGGCGCGGGCTTTGATCTGAGCATCGTTCCCAATCTGCGCCCGACGCTTGAAGCAGAGAACCTCGGCCCCGCGCGCGACCGTATTCATGATGTGTTCCTTGAGCACGTCATGGCGCACGCGCCGGGCTACGACAAACTGATTTCATGGGCCGACGCGCCCATCATGCCGACCCCTGGCGCCGTTGGCGACATCTTGCAAACCATCGCGCGCAAGCGGGGAATCAACGCAGTGGGCGTCGATATCGGCGGCGCAACTACCGACGTATTCAGCGTCTTTGACGGCGTGTTTAACCGCACCGTGAGCGCCAACCTGGGCATGAGTTACTCCATCAGCAACGTGTGCGCCGAGGCCACCATGCCGCGCATCATGCGTTGGGTGCATCTGCCAATGGACGAGCGCGAGCTGCGCAACCGCGTCAAGAACAAGATGATTCGCCCGACCACCATTCCTCAATCACTTGAGGCACTGGTGTTTGAACAAGCTGTCGCGCGCGAAGCGTTGCGCTTGAGCTATGAGCAACACAAAGCATTCGCCACCACGCTGAAGGGCGTGCAGCAACAACGCACCGTGGGCGATGCGTTCAGTCAACAAGCGGGTGGCGGAACGCTGGTGAACAACATGAAGCTTGATCTCTTGGTTGCGTCAGGCGGCGTGCTCAGTCACGCGCCGCGCATGGAGCAGACCGCGCTCATGTTGATCGATAGTTTTGAGCCTGAAGGCTTCACGGAACTGGCGAAAGATTCCATCTTCATGATGCCGCACTTGGGTGTACTTGCAAGCGTGCACCCCGACGCGGCGATGGAGGTCTTTGAGAAGGATTGCCTGATCTTCCTGGGCACGTGCGTTGCGCCGCACGGCGAAGGAAAGCCTGGAAAGCAGTGCTTTTCGTGGACGCTCTCCGGCGCGCGCAGCGCGCAGGGAACCATGGCGGTCGGCGAGATGCAGGTGCTACCGCTTGCGCACCACGAGTCCTGCGAGATGACAGTGAGCCCCGAGAAGGGCTTCGACATGGGCGCTGGCCCCGGCAAGCCGGTGACGCGCACCGTGCGTGGCGGAACAGTTGGGTTGATTCTTGATGCACGCGGTCGCGCGATCACTGTTCCAGACGCAGAGAACGAACGGCGCGCCACGATTCAGAAATGGCTGACCGCGCTGCGTGTGTATGAGTGATGCGCGGACATGGTTGATCAGTACGGGCAGGCGGTTGATCAGTACAAATAGTTAGACACCTTTCGAGCAGACACATGGCCAAAGCATTCACACCTGGACTCACCGTCACTGCCCGCACCACCTACCGCGCACGGCGCGTGTTGCCGATCACTGGTGATGTGCTTGTGACGCGCGGCGCACAGGTCAACGCCGACACCGTGGTCGCGCAGACATTCATGGAAGGCGACGCATTCCCCATGCGCGCTGCCAATATCTTGAGTGCAAACCCCAAGGATTTGCCGGGATTAATGCTCAAAAAGCTCGGCGACACGGTGGCGAAGGACGAACCAATCGCGCGCTCCAGGGGCATCTTTGGAATGATGAAGACGGAAGTGAAATCTGCCGCAGACGGGGTACTAGAAAGCATCTCTGACGCCACCGGCATGGTGATCATCCGCGGACCGCAACACCCAGTTGCTGTGCAGGCCTATGTGTCCGGCGAAGTGATCGAGGTGATTGCCGGCGAGGGCGTAGTGATTGAAAATGCAGTAGCACTCATTCAAGGAATCTTTGGAGTCTCCGGCGAGACGCATGGTCCGATCGCTATGGCCAATGCAGCCGCAGGCGACACGCTTGACGAAGCGCACATCACCGCGGCCATGAAGGGCTGCGTAGTGATCGGCGGCGCGCGCATGACTGCTGCTGCCATCAAGAAAGCAAAGACCGTTGGTGCAGCAGCGATTGTGTCTGGCGGCATTGACGATCAAGACCTGCGTGACTTCTTGGGCCACGACATCGGCGTTGCAGTCACCGGCAGCGAACGCACCGGCATCACGCTCATCATCACTGAAGGCTTTGGTGATGTTGCCATGGCGGCACGAACCTTCAAACTGCTCGCTTCGCACGCCGGGCGCGTGGCAAGCGTGAACGGCGCAACGCAGATTCGCGCGGGCGTCATGCGACCGGAGATTGTGATTCCGCTTGATGCGGCTCATCGCGTCGCGGGTGGGGGACCGGCAGCGGCGGCGGGCGGCGCCGTCGCCGGAGTGCTTGAAATAGGCACTTCTGTGCGTGTCATCCGCGATCCGTACTTCGGCGTACTCGGCACGGTGGCCGCGCTTCCGGAACAGCCTGCGGTGCTCGGATCCGGCAGTCGGGCGCGGGTACTTGAAGTGGCGACGACGGACGGATCGCGCATCACTGTGCCGCGTGCCAATGTTGAAGTGATCGACGGCTAAATCACGCGCTGCGAAATAGGCGGTGCGTTTACCCCAACGGGGTTTCATTTTGGTACACCCCTCGGCATGTCAGTGACCAACATCCTCCTTCTGGCTCAGGAAGCCGGCGCGGAGAGCTCCATGGCAGTGAGTTGGTTCATGCCCGGTAAGGGCGTGTTGGCCGTTTCACTGGTCGTGGTGGTAGTGGCAGTGCTTGGTTCTATCTTGTGGGCGCGCGCGGGTCACTCGATTGTTGTTCGCAAAATCGCCGGTCTTGATGCCGTTGATGAAGCTGTTGGTCGCGCCACGGAAATGGGTCGACCGATCCTGTTCGTCCCTGGCATTCAGGACATGGACAACATCCAGACGGTGGCGGGCATCACCATCTTGAGCAAGGTTGCCAAGACCGCCGCCGAGTACGACGCCGACATTGAAGTACCGAACACCCGCTCCCTAGTAATGACCAGCGCGCGCGAGGCCGTGCACGCGGCGTATCTCTCTGCGGGTCGCACTGATTCATACAACCCCGACCGCATTTATTACGTGAGCGATGAGCAGTTTGCGTTCGTGGCGTACACCGGCGGACTGATGGCACGCAAGCGTCCAGCCGCGTGCTTCTACTTCGGTTGCTTCTTCGCGGAAAGCCTGATTCTTGCGGAAAATGGCAACGCGATCGGCGCAATTCAGATTGCCGGAACCGCGGAAACAAGCCAGTTGCCGTTCTTTGTTGCCAGCTGCGATTACACCCTGATCGGTGAAGAATTCTTCGCCGCCAGCGCATACTTGAGCGGCGAGCCCGATCAACTCGGAACGCTCCTTGGGCAAGACATCGTGAAGGCATTGGTGTGGGTCGCGATCGCAGGCTTCGCGCTTCTCTCCACCTTCGCCGTGCTCACTGAATCCACTGGCATCACGCACTTCATCACGAACCTTCGCGTCTCGATGGGAGGCGGCTGACATGAGTCGCACCGTCGCAGCCATCGTTGCATCGATCGCCGGCCTGGTGATGGTGTTGACCGCGTTCGTGCATCCACTGGAATTCCTTGGGAACGCAGTGGTCGATTGGTTCAATGTGCTTTCCGCGATTGCGTTTGTTCTTGGTGGCGCCAATTTGCTGAAGATCAACTTGATGAAGATCAGCGCGCGCGAGGCCGGCTGGGGATATTCCGCCGTGACACTCGCGACTTTCCTGCTCACGCTGGCGGTGGGCATCCTGAAGGTCGGCGTTCATCCCGATGCGTTGCACCCCAATGTTGCGTTCTCTGGTGACAAAGAAGCCGTTGGCGCGCCGTTCTGGTGGCTCTACGAATACGCGATGAGCCCGATCACCAGCACGCTCTTTGCGCTGCTGGCCTTCTATGTGGCAAGCGCCGCATTCCGCGCATTCCGTGCGAAGAACACTGCAGCAATCTTGCTTCTTGGCACCGCGTTCATCGTGCTGCTTGGGCGTGTGTATGTGGGCGTCCTGATCACTGACTGGATACCCGCGAACAACGCATGGGTGTCCTGGCTGCGGCTCGAGAACCTGAGCAGCATCATCATGAGCGTCTTCAACAACGCCGGCACGCGCGCCATGATGATCGGCATTGCAATCGGCGTGGCGGCTACCAGTCTCAAGATCTTGGTCGGTCTCGACCGCAGTTACCTCGGGAGTGGCGACTGACATGGCGATTGACCACAACAACACTGGTGCCCGTCATGGGACTTTCCTCTCGCGGCTCGACTCGATCGATCGTCGCTGGATCTTCTTGATGATGGCCCTTGCAGTCGCCGGCCCGATTATTTGGGTGGGCATCACTGGCAAGACATTCCCCGAAACGCCGACACCAGCAGTGCAGGGCGCGTTCGATGCACTTGAGAAACTGCCCGAAGGTTCGCGCGTCTTGGTCTCGTTCGACTACGACCCTGCAAGCGCGGGCGAGTTGCAGCCGATGGCCACCGCCATCATTCATCATTGCGTGATTCGCAAACTCCGCATCTGTGGAATGGCACTGTGGGCGCCGGGTGGCCCGCTGATTGGTGCAACATTTACTGATGTGATTGGCAATGATCCGTCCTATGTGTACGGCGTGAATTTCGCCGACCTTGGCTACCAAGCGGGCAACGAAGGCGTGATGAAGCAGGCTGGTGCGGACTTCCCCCGCGCCTTCCCGAACGACGCGCGCAGCACGCCGTTTGCGCAGGTGCCGATGCTGAAGGACATTCATCGACTCAGCGACTTTGATCTCCTTGTGTGCATCAGCGCGGGATATCCAGGCGCCAAAGAGTGGATCCAATACGGCGTGTCACCAACGATGACAGGTGGTAAGCCGCTCCCCTTTGTTGCTGGAACCACCGGCGTGCAGACGCCGCAACTTATTCCGTACTACCCCGGTCAAATGGCCGGCGTGTTGGGCGCCATCAAGGGTGCTGCGGAATATGAGTCGCTCGTGAATACGAAATTGCGTTCGATGGATTCCGGCAAGCCAATCGCTCCGAAGTTCCAGGAAGCACAGCGCCGCATGGCGCCGCAGTTGGTGGCGCACGTGCTGATGGTGGGACTGATTGTGGTTGGCAATGTGATCTTCTTCGCGGGTCGTCGCAAGGGAGCGCACGCATGAGCACCATGGGATCGAATGGATCACAGTTGAATGACCCTGCGGTTGAGCGGCGCGCGCATCGCATGATGCTTGCCGTGATCGCAGTGATCGGCGTGCTACTGGTGGTGCGTTCTTACATCGGTACGACCGTCGGTACCGGTGAGGCCGCGCGCACAACGCACGGCTTTGGCATGGTCTATGTCGAGCGCGCCGAGCAAGGATTTGTGAGTGAGCGCGTCACCGAGACTGGCAAGGATGGCGTGGCGGTGGAGGTCACCAAGTGGAAGCCCGCCGCGCCTGGACAGAAGCCAGAATTCGCTTGGACCAACTGGAACGAGACCACTGGCGATGTGTGGGCCACGGCCTCGATGCAAGATTCTGCGCAGACATCTATTGAAGTCAGTTGGACGCGCACTGTCGGCGTATGGGCCGCGGCGATCATGACACTCTGTGTGTTCAGTTTCCTTTGGCGCGACAATCCTGCGTACAAATTGGCGGAGTCGGTGGTCATTGGCGTCAGCGCCGGTTACTGGATGATCGTCTCTGTGTGGGACACCATGGTGCCGAAGCTCGTGGGCGCGCTCGCACCAGGGTGGACGAAGGAATATCTGATGCCATCCTTCGATGCTGTGGGCGTCGATTGGTGGGCGCTGGTTCCGCTCGGACTCGGATTGCTGCTCCTCTGCAGACTTTCGTCGCGCGCTTCGTGGCTCGGGGTCTTCCCGCTGGCGTTCATTGTTGGAACGTTCGCCGGGCTGAAGTTTGTGCAATACGTTGAGGCAGACTTGGTGGCGCAGGTGGCAACCATGTTCGACCCGCTGGTGGTGGTGAAGCATCAAGCAGCAATCGGCGCGGATGCAGCAGCAGTTGCCACAGCACCCATCGACTGGGCAGGAAGCGTGGGAGCATCACTTGCCGCGACCTTGATATTTGTCGGCGTGCTCTCTGTGCTCGCGTACTTCTTCTTCTCTGCGGAGCACAAGGGCACGCTCGGACGCGCCGCGAAGGTGGGCGTTTGGTACTTGATGATCACCTTCGGAGCCAGCTTTGGATTCACAGTCATGGGCCGCATCGCACTGCTTGCCGCGCGCTTTGAGTTTGTGTTTGATGACTGGCTGTGGTTGATCGATCCGGCTGGAAAGCACTAGATATTGACACAGAGCGCGCGATTGCGTGAGTAAACGCTAGTGCCCCAATAAGCATTCAGCGCGTTTCTAAACCATTTCTGAATGTAATTCGGCGTGCAAACGATCAGTGTGCGCCCTTGTGGCGCGCTACTGTGCGCGTTCATGAGGCTCGCCCGTACAACCATCTCGTCGCTTGTCCTAGCGGCTGCCGCAATGGGGCTCCTTGGCGCGATCGCGTCGGATCGCTTCATCACCACAACGCTGACGCAACAGTGGGAGCTCATGGCGAATGGCTCTGCTGATCTTGCTCCATCTTCGAATTTATTGCGCTTTACAACGAGCGGCGGAGTGGACCCCATTCCGGATCCGCTCTACGGAGCATCGAACGCAACGTGCTTCATTTCTGAATTCAGATTGCCGCGAGTTTCATGGAGCGTGAGCGTGGATGCCAAGCAGGCGATCGCGTCTTCAGCGCTGCCCGCTGATTCCGAATGTCTGGTGTTCATTCGATCGGTGCAAAAAGAATTTCCATTCCCGTTCGAAATTGACTACGAGTTCTGCATGTACGTCAAGGTGACGCCGAAGGCAACGTCGATCGGCTACTCCGCATTTCAAATCACCTCGGACATCTTTGGTAGTCCGCCAGTTCGAGTGGAAGTGGCCTCGGATGAAGTGGCACTGCCCGCGTCATCGAAGCCATTCTCTGGGAAGTTGGTGTACTCCTACAACCCGACGGGTGATGTACTCACCATGAAGTTTGGAAGGAGCACGCTCACTATCCCCGGGTACATGAACACGTTGCTTCCAAGCAATGGTGTTGTGTTCTGGCAGCCTGTGGTCGGAATTGGCTGCTCCGCCAATTACGAGGCAGCGGATCCGCCGGTCACCATTCAGCCGTTTACTTTCGGGAAATTTAAAGCGTCAAATTTGACGCTGCCGGGCACCATTCCTGACCCGCGGCCGTGAGGCAATGCCCAGACGTGCGGCGTATCTAGAATCTTGGCATGAGCTCTTCGGTTCCTGTCCTTGGCATCACGATGGGAGATCCCTTGGGGATCGGTCCAGAAGTGATCGTCAAGGCTTTGGCCGACCCCGCCATTCGGCGCATGGCGAACTTTGTCATCTATGGTCGAAATGAGACGCTGCTTGCTGCAGCCGATCGCGCGCGTGTTGGCCTTGATTGGTTCCGCGTTGATGCAGCGAGTGAGCGCGCCCAAGACGGATCGGTGCTGCAGCCGTTGGTGCTTGATTACACATCGGAAGGTCTGCTTGACGCATCGCGCCCGGCACCAACGCGCTTCGGTGGCTTGCTATCCAAAGCGTTTGTTGAAGATGCCATCACTGATGCAATGCGTGCGCCCGGTGATCCGCGCCGAATTGATGCGATCGTCACCGGACCAATCAGTAAGGAAAGCTGGTCGATCGGTGGATTCAAATGGCCAGGCCACACAGAATTGCTTGCGTTTCGAACGAAGTCAAAGCGCCACTCCATGATGTTTAGTTCGCCGCGCTTGCGCGTGGCGCTCGCTACGGCTCATCTGCCGCTGATGGATGTTCGCAATGTGCTGACTATTGGCAAGGTGTACGACCCGATTGATCTTGGGCATCAGTTCTGCCAGCAACTCGGCATTGCAAAGCCACGCATTGCGGTGTGTGGACTCAACCCACACGCTGGCGAGAATGGCATGTTTGGCGATGAGGAAGGGCGCGTCATTCGCCCAGCGATTGAGGCGGCGCGGCGCATTGGTATTGACGCGAACGGCCCATTTCCTGGTGACACCGTGTTCATTGCGGCAGCCGCGGGTGAGTGGGATTTGGTGGTTGCCATGTACCACGATCAGGGTCTGATTCCTGTGAAACTTCTCGGTTGGGACAAGGCAGTCAATGTCACCGTTGGGCTACCGATTGTGCGCACGAGCCCAGATCACGGGACGGCGTTTGATATCGCCGGTCAGAATCGCGCGAGCGAAGGCAGCATGAAGGCTGCGATTGAACTCGCGGTTCGCCTTGCACCACAGCGCCGCACTGACTGGTCGAGTCCACATCCGCGCGGACTTGGTGTGCCAGGGGTTGCTGGCGATTCCAGCGCGTCGGGCGCGGCAGATGATGACGATTGAGCAACGCGCCGCTTAGACGGGCTCCCAGCCTTCGGGTGCCATCTCAAAGTGCGCGAAGTCGAACGCGGGCGCCACCACACATCCCACCAACGTCCACTCGCCATGCGAGCGCGCTGCTTGCCACCAGTGGCGAGGGACCACGGCTTGCGGTTGCTCTCCGGCGGCAATATCACTTCCAAGGAGCACTGATGTCCGCGAGTCAGGAGTTGGCCCGGCGATCTCAAGTTCAAGTGGATCGCCTGCGTGGAACAGCCAGTGTTCATCGGCGTCAACGCGGTGCCATCGGCTTCGCTCGCCGGCGGAAAGCAGGAACAGGATGCTGGTGCTCGCTCCGCGTGGGGCATCGGGCGCACGAAAGGTTTCGCGAAAGAAACCGCCCTCGGGGTGGCGAACCAACCCGAGGGCGGAAATCATTTCTTCAGCTGTACGTCGCGCGGGCGACGTGTTGAATGCGCGTGGATCTTGGTCGTCCATGCGTATGTTCCTAGTTGCTTAGCGAATCACAATAGTGCTTGACTCGCCGATGAGTTCATAGACCACTTGCACTTCGGCATCACCGAGTCGCACGCAGCCCATCGACATTTGCTTACCGATCGATTGTGGATCAACGGTGCCGTGAATGCCGTAGCCGGTGAACTTGGCGGTGTCAGGGGTTGTGCCCTGCAGTCCGATCCAACGTTCGCCGATCGGATTCTTTGGATCATTCGACTTGAACTTCTCGCCAGTGCGCGGATTGCACCACTCTGGATCGATGAGCTTGGAACCAGCACGCACCTTGAATGTGCCAACTGGAGTGGAGTCATTGGTACCAACTCCGCAAGGGAAGCTAGCAACCATGACGCGCTCGGAGCCAGTGCCGGTATAGACATTGAAGCGGTAATCAGCCTTGACCACTTCGCCGTCGAATGGTCCGTGTGCAAGCTTCAGGTGCATGTCAGCACGCAGAGCCTTCTCGCTTGCCATGCCGTTGATGCGTTGAATGAAGCGCCAATCAACACCGAGTTTCTCGCGGCTGGCAATGCGGGCGAGACTGTCGCCCTTCTTCACCACATAACTCTGGCTTGCGATATCGCCAGGAACAATCTTTGGTGAGAAGAACAGAGCGGTTCCAAGTCCGTTGATGCCGGCGTATGCCTGCGCGCGTTCTGTTGCGCTGAGTGCATTTGAATCAAGAAGGCGCGTGAGTTCAGCGCGGGCGCGGATTGGATCACTGCTGATCATCGCGTTCGCCTGCTGGATGCGCTGCGAGGCGTTGCCAAGTGTCGCGGCCGGTGTGGTCGCTGGTGTTCCAGGCGTTCCTGCGATACCTGCAGATGCCGCACCAGTGACAGCGGACTGAGCGGTCGTCACTGCGGTGGTGGTGGACGTACCGAGTGGGGCGGCCGGAGTGGCGGTCGATGTACTTGTTCCGTTGGTGACAACGTTGCTGTCCGCGATGGTTGTCGTGTTGCTGGCGCTGGTCGCCGCCGCCCCATCGGTGTTGAGCGGATCAGTGATCGCGGCAGTTTCAGTCTTCACCTCCGGGCTCTCGCTCTTATGCGTCAGGAACCATCCTGCAGCAGCGCCGCCAAGTCCAATCGCCGCAACGGCGATGAACAGCGAGCGCATCCCCTGGGCATTGCGAGCGCCAGCGGAAATAGGCGAGTGGGAACGGGGCGATTGGCTAGGAAGGGTCATCCTTGACCTCGTGTGCAAGCGGTGCGAGCGGGAGCGCGGCGTCCAATGCCGTGCATGTGTCAGATATCGGCATTGTGCCACAATTTGCCGCAGTGATTGCGCGGGTTTGTTCTTGTCGTGCGCAGTTGTTGGTGCCGCGGTTTAGGGCGCGGGAGTGGTGGCTGCAATCGTCTGCTGCTCGGTGGTCACGAAGTGCATCGGAACGTCGTGCGGCTCGGTGGGGAGCGCGTCAACAAGTTGCGCGTTGGGGATGACGCCAATGCGGAGCGTGTGCGGAGCAAGGGTCGCGAGGAAGCGGTCATAGACACCAGCGCCGCGCCCAAGGCGATGCCCGTGGCGGTCGAATGCCAGACCTGGAACGACGACCGCGGTCAGGGTCGCGGTGCGAACCGGTACATGGGCGCGAGGAACGGCCATGTCCCAGGCGTCGGGTTCGCACTGGTCGCGGTGCCACGTATCGCCGGCCATACAGGCGGGATCGATGGCTACTGGCTGAAGGAGGGAAGAGCGGCTTGACCCCCATCCAACGCAGACCTCCCATCCTGACGAGATCGCCCACGATGCAAGCATGATCGGGTCAATTTCGCCACGGATCGGCATATAAACCATGATGCGGCACTTGTTTAGATCGCTATGTTTCGCAGCATGATCGCGTAAGATGGCAGCAATATTGGCACATATTTGACCACTGATGGCCGCAGTATGGTCAGCCTGGCTCTTTGAAACTTGCCGCGCCCACGCCCGGAATGCCGACTTTGAAGCATCTGGCGTTGGCAGGTGATTTGAAGTGTTTAAAGGCATGTCAGACAATGGTTTGCGCCTAAACTAGAGCGAATTTTAAGCAAAGATCTATGCAAGTATGCGATCGTAGTCGGTCGGTCTGGTCGACAATATCCACTCTCGGTGAAGTGCGCGACTCCCGCGTCTTCCAATTACTTCGGCAAGGAATCAAACAACCATGTGCGGAATCGTCGCTTACATCGGCAAGAAGCCAGCCACCACACTCCTCCTTGAGGGTCTGAAGCGTCTTGAGTATCGCGGCTACGACTCGGCGGGCGTGGCGGTTCAGAACGGGACGGGCGCTATTCAGATTGCCAAGAGCGTTGGGCGCGTTCGTGTTCTTGAGGAGCTGATTGAAGGCAAGCGCGGATTCGACGGAGGCGTTGGTATCGCGCACACGCGCTGGGCGACCCACGGCGGCGTGACAGAGGTCAATGCCCACCCCCACTGCGACGACCCCATCAAGGGACATGGCATTGCACTGGTTCACAACGGCATCATCGAGAATTACGCCTCGATCAAGATTTACCTGACGGATAAGGGACACGTCTTTAAGGGCCAGACTGATACGGAAGTGTTAGTGCACCTGATCGGCGAGCTCTACCAGGGTGACCTTGAGCACGCCGTCCAGGCGGCGCTTCGCGAGGTCACTGGCGCGTATGCCATCTGCTGCATGTGCGAGAAGGAGCCCGGCGTCTTGGTTGTTGCGCGCAAGGGCAGCCCATTGATGGTTGGCGTTGGCAGCGATGAATATGTAGTTGCCAGTGATCAGAGTGCAATTGTGGCGCACACGAATCAGGCATTCACGCTTGAGGATTACACGGTTGCCAAGTTGACCAAGGATTCGTTCCGCACCAGCACGATCGACAATGTCACAGTTGATGCGAAGATTCGCGCGCTTGAGATGGATCTCTCTGAGATCGAACTTGGCGGGTTCGAGCACTTCATGCTCAAGGAGATCTTTGAGCAGCCAGCCGCGCTGACGCGCACCCTGCAGGGCCGCGTTGATCACCGAGCCGGGCAGATCATTCTTGGTGGGATTGGCGATCACGCGCGCGCGCTTGCATCAAGCCGGCGCATCACGATGATTGGCCAAGGCACCGCGCTGCATGCGGCAATGATCGGCAGTTACTTGATGGAAGAGTGGGCGAAGATTCCTGCGGACTGGGACTTTGCAAGTGAATTCCGCTATCGCAATCCGATCGTCAGTGAAGGCAGCGTTGTGGTTGCAGTGAGCCAGAGTGGCGAAACGGCAGACACACTCGCCGCGCTGCAAGAGGCGAAGGCGCGCGGCGCGCTTGCTCTTGGCGTAATCAATGTGGTTGGTAGTTCGATCTCTCGCGAAACCGATGCGGGTATTTACTTGCGCGTTGGACCAGAGATCGGTGTAGCGAGCACAAAGGCGTTCGTTGGTCAGGTGATGGTGTCAGCAATGCTGGCGCTCTACATCGGCCGGCGTCGTTTGCTGAGTCAGGAGTTTGTCTCCTCGGCGCTGCGTGATCTTGAAGCGATCCCTGCGCATATTGAGCGCATTCTGCAACAGAGCGAACACATTCGACGTTCCACCGAGAAGTACATGGAGCGCGAGAATTGGTTGTTCCTTGGTCGCGGCGTGAATTACCCGGTTGCCTTGGAGGGCGCGTTGAAACTGAAGGAAATCAGTTACATCCACGCAGAGGGCATGCCGAGCGCGGAGATGAAGCACGGACCGATCGCACTGATTGACGATGGCATGCCATGTGTGTTCGTTGCCACGCGGAACAGTCAGTACGAGAAGGTGCTTTCCAACATTCAGGAAGTTCGCAGCCGCGGTGGGCACGTCATTGCGGTTGCTACTGAAGGCGACGAGCACATCAAGAGCATGGCCGAGGACGTCTTCTATGTGCCGGATGTCCCAGAAATGTTGCAGCCACTAGTGACGGTGGTTCCGCTGCAGTTGCTCGCGTACCACGCCGCAGTATTGCGCGGCAAGGATGTCGACAAGCCGCGCAACTTGGCCAAGAGCGTCACTGTGGAATAATTGGATAGGGTGACGTTCATCGCCATCGCCAATCACCTGCATGCACAGTCTGGACCACGCTCACCTGGCCGCACTCGCCGGAGAGGACTGGGCCGCGCTCAGCGGCCGTCCTCGTAAGGCGAATGCGGGCCAGTAAGACGGCTCTACGAGACCACCGTCACCGTCACCGTCACCGTCACCGTCACCGTCACTCGAACGTAAAGCTCTTGCCTTCGTGCTTAACGGTGACGGTTGTTCCGGGTGGACACTTACCGCTCAGGATTTGTGTTGCAAGCGGATTCTCCAGCCGCTGTTGGATCACGCGCTTGAGTGGACGTGCGCCGAATTGCGGGTCATATCCCTCGTTGGCAAGTGCCTCTACCGCACCAGGCGTGAGGTTCAGCGTGATCTTGCGCTCTTCAAGGCGACGGCGCAGGTTTGTCAGTTGAATCTCAACGATGCCTGAAAGGTCTGCCCGTGTCAGTTGATGGAAGATGACTTGCTCATCAATGCGGTTGATGAGTTCCGGGCGCATGTGTTTCTTTACTTCGGTCATCACATGTGCCTCAATGAGCGCATCGCTTTCGCCCTTCTCACTGAGTTCCATGATGACATGACTTCCAATATTGGAGGTCATGACAATGATGGTGTTCGTGAAGTCCACAGTGCGACCCTGGCCGTCAGTGAGACGACCATCATCAAGCACCTGCAGAAGGACATTGCTGACATCCGGATGCGCCTTCTCGAATTCATCGAAGAGCACCACGCAGTATGGTCGGCGACGCACTGCTTCGGTGAGTCTCCCGCCTTCTTCGTAGCCCACATACCCGGGCGGCGCGCCGATGAGTCGGGCTACGGAGTGTTGCTCCATGAACTCACTCATATCGATTCGAACCATAGCCGCCTCGGTATCAAAGAGATACTCCGCAAGCGCCTTGCACAACTCCGTCTTGCCAACACCAGTCGGGCCAAGGAAGAGGAACGACCCGATTGGTCGACTCGACTCTCCAAGACCAGCGCGGTTGCGACGCACAGCCTCGGCTACCGCCTCGACCGCTTCCGGCTGTCCAACAACACGCTTGCGCAGGTCATCTTCAATGTGCAGAAGCTTTTGCTTTTCACTCTCTACGAGCTTTGAAACAGCAATTCCTGTCCAACGACTGACCACCGCCGCAATGGCGTCAGGGTCAACGTCTTCGCGGACGAGCATCTCGCCGGAAGCCATGCGCTTCTGCAGATTCTCTTGCGCAGCCTGCTGTGACACTTCTAGTTTTTTGATGTCGTCATAGAGAATGCGCGCGGCTTTTTCAAAGTCGCCAGCGCGCTGGGCTTGATCAGCCTCAACCTTCTTGTCCTCGATCTGCTTCTGTGCATTGTTGACAAGATCAAGGTCTTTCTTCTCAGCCTGCCACTGTGCGGTGAGGCGCCGATCTTCTTCTTTCAGTTCGGCGATGTCCTTCTCTGTCTTCTTTGCGCGCTCTTTGCTCTCTTGATCTTTCTCCATCTTGAGAGCTTCGCGTTCAATTTCCAACTGCATGAGGCGGCGCTTCACACCGTCAAGCACGCTTGGCATGCTGTCATTTTCAATACGAAGCCTGCTCGCGGCTTCGTCAATGAGATCGATAGCTTTGTCGGGCAGGAACCGGTCGGCGATGTATCGCGCACTCATTTGAGCGGCGGCAACGAGGGCGCTGTCTTGAATGCGGCAGCTGTGGTGCGCTTCGTATTTACCCTTGATTCCACGGAGAATTGCAATAGTGTCAAGCACACTCGGCTCACCAACATAGACCGGCTGGAAGCGGCGTTCGAATGCCGGATCTTTTTCGATGTGCGTGCGATATTCGTCAAGCGTGGTTGCGCCGATAGTGCGTAATTCACCGCGGCTGAGGGCCGGCTTGAGTAGTTGCCCAGCTCCTGGACTGCCGGTGTTTGCGCCAGCGCTCACGACCGTGTGGATCTCATCAATGAAGAGAATGATCCGACCGTTGGATGAACTCACCTCGCGGATGACCGCTTTCAAGCGCTCTTCAAATTCCCCCTGGAACTTCGCACCCGCAAGCAACTGTCCAACATCAAGGGCAACAATCTTGACATCCTTCATCTGCTCGGGGCAATCGCCATTGATGATTCGCTGAGCAAGACCCTCAACAACAGCAGTCTTGCCAACGCCGGGTTCGCCAATCAGCACCGGATTGTTCTTGGTGCGGCGGCTGAGGACCTGCATGCAGCGGCGAATTTCTTCATCACGACCGATGACAGGATCAAGCTTTCCAGCGCTAGCCCGCTCGGTGAGGTCGATGCCGTATTTCTTCAAGGACTCCATCGTGTTCTCAGCGTTCGGATCGTTCACGTTCGTTATCCCGCTTGCGGCGCGGATCTCCTGGATTGCTTTCGAAAGTTTTCGTTCGTCTGTACCAAGCGTAGTCAGTACGGTCTTTGCTGGTGTGTTTGCAGAAGCAAGCGCAAGAAGCAAATGCTCGACGGTGGTGTAGCCGTCCTTCATTGTTTGCGCGATCCGCTCAGCTTCGGTGATCACTTGGCCAAGCGCCTGCCCGGGTCGGGGCTGAGTTCCGGCGACGGTCGGCAGTCGCTTGAGCTCTGCGCGTGCAACTTCCTGCACGCGGCGAGGATCAATTCCGGCGCACTCGAGCGCACTTGATGCTGCGCTGCGTGAATCAGTAGTCAGTGCAGCCAAAAGATGAAGCGGTGAATACTCAGCATGCCCTGCTGAATTCGCCAAAGTTTGACCAGCTTGGAGAGCTTCCTGCGATGCATGAGTGAGTTTGTCGTTCATGGCGTCAGTCTCATTGTTGGTGGTGGGGGCACCAGGGCTCGGCGGGGAATCCAACCGGCGCATGTTCTGGACGCTTGTTGATCCATGCGGCAAGCCATTCCAAAGCATCGATCAACCGTGGTCCGGGGCGATTGAACATCTGGTTGCCATCAACGAGCATAACTGCATCGCATTGTTCACCGCGCGCATGCGCCGCGCGCGCACGCTGAACAGCAGGAAGTTTCCCCCACCATTCTGTAAGTTCAAGAGCGGGCATAGAGGCACGAATGGCATCAAGTGGAAGACCACAGGGCGCTACAACAATGCGCTCGGGTGCGCTCGCAATAATCTCCGCGGCGGTGGCAACGCGGCTCTTGCAACCCACAACATTGAGCGGGTGCGAACCGCCAGCAAGGGTGATGAGTTCTGGGGTCCAATGCCCACCAACAAATGGTGGATCGGTCCATTCAAGAAAGAGCACAGAAGGACCATCAACAAAGGGCGCGCCGCGCTCACTCGCAGTCCAAAGTCGATCACGCAGCGCCGTGGCCGCCGCCTGCGCCTGCACGGAACGGCCAACAGTCTCACCCACGGTGAGTACGTCATCAAGTACTTGCCACACCGTCGTTGGATTCAAGTTGACAATCTTTGGCACGCGCGGCAATGTGCGCGCGATACGTTCAACACTTCGAAGATCAATACTGCACACATCACAAAGATCTTGCGTCAGGATCACATCTGGATTGAGTTCACGCAGCAGAGTTTCATCAAGACGGTAAAGCGATTCACCGGCAGCAATTGACGCGCGAACCGCCGCATCAATTCCAGCTGAGTCAACAACCGCATGTGGGTCACCTGAATTCCCAGCAGTATGCGCAATACGCGCACTCGTCAGTATTGGAGCACTCAACGCCTGCGGCGGCCAATCACATTCATGACTCCGACCAACAAGCAGATCCCCGCCGCCGGCTGCAAACAGAAGTTCTGTGGCTGATGGAAGCAGACTAACGACGCGCATATGTACAGGTTAAGCAATAGAACGAGCTTGCTGATGATCGAACGCTCACGGCGGGTGCTCGCCAACGCAACACACATGCATGCTCGGTCTAGAACCCGCTCACCCTGGCCGCACTCGCCGGAGAGGACAGGGCCGCGCTCAGCGGCCGTCCTCGTAAGGCGATTGCGAGCCAGTAAGAAGGCCGGTTTGGGAAACCGCGCATCCTGCCCGCACTCGCCCCATTACATCGCTAGAAATCAAGAATTGACCGCGTTAGTTATTTACTTGGCAACCCGAAGCACCGATCCCGGTATCACGCGCGTGCCGACATTCGCTTACGAAGCCCGTGATTCCGTTGGTGCTCGCGTTGCCGGCACGCTTGATGCGGCATCAGAAATGGCCGCTCTTGCCGATCTCCAGTCGCGCGGGTTAGCGCCCACCAAGGTTGCCGAGCGCCAGGCCGCGCGTGCGCGCGGTGTTGGCGCGCGTGCGCTCGCGAACTCGTATCGCCAACTTGGGGACCTTCTTCGCGCCGGCGTTCCGCTGTTGCGGTCGCTCCGATTGCTCGGTCGTGGAAAGTCGAATGTTCGTCTTGCTGCAACGTGGCAATCCATCGCTGATGCAGTGCAAGATGGCGAGCGACTTGCGGAGGCTATGGCGCGCTACCCCGGAGTATTCCCGGATGTGCAGGTAGCTATGGTGCGAGCCGGTGAGCGCGGCGGGTTTCTTGAGGATGTGTTCGCTCGCCTCGCTATCTTCATTGAGAACCAAGCTGAGATGCGTAGCAAGGTAATCGGCAATCTGATTTACCCAGTGATCTTGCTTGCGGTTGGATTCGGAATTGTGATCGCGGCGTTGATCTTCTTTGTTCCGAAGTTCAAGAAGTTCCACGTCAAGGGCGAGCTGCCACTTCCAACGCGATTTCTGATGGGTGTCAGTGATGTGATGGTGGAACGATGGCCGTTGCTGTTGCTCGGTGTTGCACTCCTGGCCGTGGCGGCTTGGTGGGCATGGCAGCGCCCCGCGCTACAGCGTCGTTTGCGCGATGCAGAGTTACGCGTTCCGCAATATGGAGCACTCGTCCGAGCAATATGCGTTGCTCGGTTCACGCGCGTGCTCGGAACACTCCTTGCAAATGGAATTCCCATGTTGCAGGCCATGACAATTGCGCGCGACGCTGCCGGGCACCCGCGTCTTGCGGAGAGCGTGGAACGAGCAACCGAAGCCGTTCGCAGCGGCGAACAGTTGGCGAAACCGCTTGCGGAAAGCGGGTTTTTCGAGCCAGATGTTGTGGAAATGATTTCCGTTGGGGAGAGTGCAAATAATCTCCCCACCGTTCTCGGCGGGGTGGCAGACACGCTCGAAAAACGCGTCGATCGCACGCTTGGAATTGCTGTGAAATTAATGGAGCCAGCGCTACTGCTCTTCTTGGCAGCAGTGGTGCTTTCCATATTCCTAGCGCTCGTGCTGCCGATGCTGCAGCTTGGCGGTCAGGCGTAAGATTAGTTCTGTGACTACTCCCCCGAATGCGCCGCCGCTCTATCCGCAATCGCCACCGAAAACTTCGAAAGGTCGTTTTTGGACGGGCTTCGGCGTTGGTTGTGCAGTCTCACTTGTTGGTGCATTGCTCATTGGCGTGATTGCCATGATTATTGCCATGGTTGCTGGGTTAAGCACCGGGCTAAGCACCGCGCGCGATCAAGCACGCACTGCATTCGAGGCGAGGCAGGCGCAACAGATTGCCGCGGGTCAGGCGATTGCTGCAGAGGCGGCGGCCGCTGCAAAGACGGGCAAGGCCGGCTCTGATATGCGTGCCACGCCCGCCGCTCCTGACGCCGCCGCTGATGGCGATGATGAATCCATGTCGATCGAGGAACTCGCTATCACCACCGCGCTCGAGAACGAGGACTACGACACCGCAGAGAAACTTGCGCGTGAGTATGTGGAGCACAATCCGGAAGATGAGGCCGCGCGCGCACTGCTGCAGACGGTTCGTATCGAACGCGCAGTGGCTGCTGGTGACATCACATCCGCCGACGCGCTCTTCAGTGAGGCGCGGGAGATGGCAATGGAGATCGATCCATCCGCCGCATTGGCGGTGGCGGATCTTTGGATTTCCGAGGGTGAGCCAGATCGAGGTCTTGCGATCGCCGAGGCGGTCTTGAAAGCCACAACTGGCAATGACGAATACGACCGCTATGTCCGGGGTTCTGCGCTGCTCATTCGCGGGCTTGCCAAGGCAGAACTGGGCGACCCCGTCGGCGGCGCAAGCGATATTGAGGATGCCATCGAACTGGCGCCTGATGAGGAAACCGCCGCCGAATGGCAGCAATATCTGGACGAGATTCGCGAGAAATCGCGGTAGATTCGAGCTGGCTCCCCGTGGCCGCAACCCTCAGCACGCTTCCCGGTAAACACACCGAGCAGGAGATACACCCGATGCGAACTACTTCAACCCGCTATCGCACACTTCGCGCACGCCGCGCATTCACCATCCTTGAGCTGCTGATTGTGATCGGCATCCTTCTCGCCTTGGGCGGAATCGTCCTCTACAACTTGAGTGGACAGTCCGACAAGGCCTATGAAGGCACGCAGACCGTGCAGATGCAGGCGATCAAGAAGGCGATCATGATGTTTAAGAATGACGTCAAGCGCCTTCCAACGCAAGAGGAAGGCGTGGTTGTCTTGTGGGACAAGTCGGCACTTGATGACGACGCAGCTGGTCGTTGGTCTGGCCCGTACTTGGAGTCGGCCGTGCCGAAGGACATGTGGGGACACGAGTGGGTTTATGTCTTCCCAGCAGAAGGCGTGGCGGTCGGCTTTGACATTGTGTCGGTCGGACCGGATGGACAGGAAGGCACTGAGGACGATATTTCGCTTGCTAAAGGCAAGGGCAATGCTGACGCTGATTTCGGTGACTTCGGAAGTGGGTCTTCGTCCAGTGGTTCCTCATCTGGCGGCGGCACCGCGAAGCCGCGGTGATTCCCATGCGCGCGCGCCGCGCATTTACATTGATCGAGCTGCTGATCGTGATCGGCGTGCTGGTGGCGTTGTCAGCCATTGTGTTGCCGTATGGATCGCAGTTGCTGGACAGCCAATCATTTGAACGCACCGTGGATGACACGGTTTCACAGGCGATATCTGCACGCGCATGGGCACAGCGTGAAGGCACCGTTGTCGAGTTAGTAGTGACAACCGAGGGAACACGCATTGAAGTGCGCGCCGTCGACTTGTTGCGGCAGGCCGAGGACGGCACCGAAGGCGCCGCTGGCGCTGATGGCATGGAATCTGCGCTACGGGGAACACGGAAAGCCCAGCGACTCAAGGCAGAAATGGAGCGCCGCGTTGCAGATGTAGCCACGCGAGCCGGTGCGAATTCCAGCGCCTCAATGGGCGATGGTGGGACAGGTAGCGACAGCGGGTTTGATCAAAAAATCCAAGAATCTTGGGCATCGCGCGTCCTTGATCCGGGCATGCACGCAGGAACCGAAGCGCCGGCAATCGAAACCGAGCGGTCCGAATTTTCCGCCGCAGCGGGCGATGAGCGCATCGCGCTCTTTCTTCCTGATGGAAGCGCAGCGGCGGTGCGCGAGTTGTGGATTCAAGCGGGTGCTCGAGTAACTCGGATTTCCATTGATCCACTCTTTGGTGAAGTGCGCCGCTTTGATGGCGGGGCAACGACTGCTCCGCGAGTGACCTCTAAGAATTCACGCGCTGTGACCGCCAAATCGCGGGGGATTGCCCCGTGAAGACTCGCGGTTCCATTCTTCTTGAAGTGCTCCTTGCCACGGCAGTGTTTGCGTTCGCGGGCATTGTGGTCCTTGGCGTAGTGGAAGGATCCGTTTCCGATGGCGCTCGTGCTGCCCGGCGGTCATTGGCGATGGATGTTGCGCGTTCAGAACTTTCGCGCATGGAAGCAGGCATTCCGACAGACTCCCAAGAAGATCACACCGTCGCTGGTCTGCGAGTGGAATCACGCATGGAACCGTCGGACTTTCCTGGGTTAGCACTTGCCGTTGTTGAGGTGTATGACGAGCAGACCGACGGGCGCGGTGATGTCACTACTTCTGATCCTCCGCGCCTTGCCGTGCTTCGGCAGTTGCTGCGCGGGGATAGTGGCGGCGGATCCGAGCGACCGGAGGTTTCTCGATGAATCGCCGTAAAAATGCACGCGGATTCACGCTTCTTGAGGCGCTCATTGCGGTGGGCATGTTTATGTTGCTCCTCGGCGCGTTGGCAATGTTCGTTGAGGATCTCTCGCGGACTCGCCAGTTCACCGCGCGCACCGCAGCTCAGACGCGATCGGCCGATGCCCTCTTTGGTGTGTTGGAAACAGCACTGCAGACCGCGGTTGTTGATGGCGGACCGCTCGGTGCTGGAGTCACTGGTACGGATCGGTCAGTGCGAGTGCTTTCATCACGAACAGATGCTGGCAGTGGCAGTGTGCGCGAACTTGCGCGCGCTGCGTTCGCTCCGCTTTCCGCAACGCAGATCGACGAAGCATCAGGAAACATCACGATTGCACGTGGTGGCGCATCAAGCGTGTTGCCCGCCACCGTGCGTGGTATGCGAGTGCGCTATTGGACGCAGGGTGGGTGGGCGGATTCTTTCGACTCGCTTTCCGCGGGCTCCCTGCCAAGTGCAGTTGAAGTCGCCATTTGGTTTGGAGTTCCAACAGCGCAGTCCGCGGCACAGCCCGCAGTACAGTCCGTAGCGCACTCCACAGAGCAGTCTGCAGGGGACGAATTTGGAACTCCGGACCGAGTCCGAACCATTGCTGTTCCCGACGCTGCAGGCGCGGACGGCGCGCGCTTCACTCCGGAGGCGGCGCGATGAGCACATGCATCGAACGTGATTTGGTTCGGAAAATTCACGTGCGATCTGTTCGGCGGGGCGTTGTCATGCTTGCGGTGTTGGTAGTGCTTGCGGTAGCAGCGCTGGTTGCCGGCGGACTACTCGCCGCGTCGGAAGCGGAACACGCCGGCCTGGCTGCGATGCGCGATCGCACTCAACAGCGCGCGATCGCATGGAGCGGATGTCAGGCCGTCGCTGCGCTGCTTTCGGCTCAGCGCAACTCGTTGGCCGATGGTGAAACACCAGAATTACCGGATGAAATCTTGCTTTATGAGGCAGATGGCGCGCAAGCGGTGGCGCGGTTACTTCCAGTTGGTCCATCCGGCGAACGCTTGATTCCGGAGTGCGCAAAGTTTGCGCTCGCGGGTCTTGACCCCGCCATGCTTGCAGGAACTGGAGTGATTGATTCTGCAGCCGCGACCGTTGCAGTGGCGCGCGGTGGCAATGCTGATGCGATTGAGGCGATCGTTCAACCAGAATCAGGGTTGACTGCAGACCGAGTGATTGGACCAGTAGCTGCGGGCATTGCTGCTGGTGTTCGTCGCTTGCAGGACAGTTCCGGTTCCGGCGCACGCGGGGCAATACCGGCGCGCGTTCGAACATTGGCGGTTGCAGATGTAGCAACACCGTTTGCCGCGCAGCGCGCTCTTGGAAGCGGCGTGACGGGCACCATTGTCGAACGAACGCCACTCGGTGCATGGAGCAGCGAGGGCATGGCCGCGATCGACGCGCGCACATCTGGCGGTACGGCAGAGCGCATGCGCAGCGCGATTGGTGGCGAAACCCCAACAAATCAAGGCATGATCGTGCGGTCTATGCGCCTCTCGCAACTTTCCGTTGACAAGTGGAGCGCGGTGCTCGATGCAGTCGTGGCTGGAAACGCGGCGGTGGAACATGGGCAAGTAGATATTGCAAACGCCCCAGAGGAAGTGCTGCGCGCCATTCCAGCCGTTGGCGCAGAGCTTGCCGCCAAGATGGTGCAGGCGCGCGCGTCACTTGCCGCAGGTGAGCACGCGCAACTTGCGTGGCCTGTTACTTCCGGCGCTCTCACACCAGAAGAGTTTGAAGCGATTGCTCCATTCGTGTGCGCGCGCAGTTGGTTGTGGCGCGCACGTGTTGCTACTGGTGTTGTTGATGGAATGCAGGAAGGCAGCGCGATGCGCGGTATTGAGGTGTGGGAAGTGGTTGTTGATCTTGCAGAAGATCCACCGCGTTTCGCCAGCATTCGTGATTGCACACTCTTGCCAATTGCCGCTGCGCTCGCGGAGCAAGTTCGCACTGAACAAGTTGCGAGTGGTGAGCGAAAGAGTGCTGCAGCTGATCAAGTGGTTGATGACGAACCAGACAGCAGTGTTGCCATGGCGAATGGATCGAGCGACTCAGGGATGGAAACACCTTCGGCAGCTCAATCTGGCGCCGATTCTCAAGGCAATGGCGGCGCAGACGACTCGGCGATGGACGATGGAAGCGACAGCAATGCAGGAACCGAAGCAGCGCCGCCATCATGGAAGCGTGAGCCGTGGCGTTCTCCTGCCGCAGATGCCGTTCGTGCGGCAGATGCGGCGCGAAAGGCGGAAAGCGACGCACGCGAAGTTGCTCAGCGGGCCCGTGATACGCAGGGTGCGTGGAAGCCGTCAAGCGAGCAGGCGCCGGAAGCTGTCCCAGAGTCAGGGCCGTGGTCAACGCTCGCTGATCGCGAGAAGCAGGCGCGCGAGAGTAAGGCGCGAGGGTGGAGCACGCTGGCCGACCGTGAGCGTGCGGATCGCGAGGAACGCTCCGGAAAGTGGAAGACTCTGGGCGAACGCGAGCGCGACGACCGAGATGCACGATCAAAGGAATGGAAATCGCTCGGCGATCAAGAGCGCGAGCGTCGTGCGGCGCGTGATGCAGAAGAACGCGATCGACGCAAACAACAGTCTGCGTCCATGTCACATCCCTTCCAGGCAACGCGGTGGGACGACAAGGATGTACCGCCAGACCCGGCGGGAGTTGCATCCCGGGCAGAGGAATCCGGTAAGGACGATGAGCAGGCGTCTTCATCGGGTTCTTCGACAGGTGGGCTGTCGGGACGATGGCGGCGCCGGAGCGATTCGAGTCCGTAAATACCAGTGAAATCACAGGTAGCGATCGATCTTGGCCACCGGCGCCTTCGCGCGGTGGAGGCAGTCGTTGAACGCGGCCGTGCCACTGTGGCGCGGTGCGTGGATATCGAATTACCCACAGAAGTTATCGACGGTACCGATGCCGTGCGCGGCGCCTTTGTTGCATTGGCGCTTGGCAACGCGGGGATTGCCGCGGACCGTGCCACGTGGACCATCGTTCGTGATCGATTGTCGTTCAAGCGATTGGTATTGCCTGGCGCTGAGCGCGATGAAATCGCCGGGATGGTGCGCCTTGCGATGTTGCGCGAGGCAGCGGTCTCCGCTGACGCGGTAGTTGACTTCGTACCAATCGGCGCTGAGGCATGGGCGGTCGCAGCTTCAGCGAAAGAGATCGCGTCCGTGCGCGCTATCGCTGCTGCAGCGGGGATCGCTGTTGAGCGCATTGCACCGCGTACCTTTGGAACGGCGTATCTCTTAGAAACACTTCCTGCAATCGACGCCCGCGTTGACAGTGGCGACGCGCCAGATGCGGCGATTGATCTTTGTGGCGACGCGGTGGAATTGGTAGTCGCTGGTCGTGATGGATTGCGAGCAACGCGTGGAGCGACAGTTGTCGACCCGGATGCCGATGCAAGCGTGACCGAAGCGCGTCGTTCGTGGACTGGCTTCCGGTTGCAACAGCCAGATCAACGACCAGCAGCAATTGACGTGATCGGGCCAGCAGATGTTGCTGGGCGAGTTGTTGTGGCGCTCGCAGGTGATGCAGGACTTCCTGTCTCACACCTAGCTGCACATCCAGATGTCACTTGCACGGTCGATCCTGGTGCAACATGGCCGCTCGTTGGTCTGCTTCTTGAGGGCGCGCGCAAACGCGAGCGCATTGACCTTGCAAGTCCGCGCCGCGCGCCAGACTTGGCAGCGCGGCGACGCATGCAGTTGTACGCAGTGGTGGCCATCATTGGAATCGCCTACGCAATGGGCTGGACCATCGGTCGCAAAGAGCGCGGAACGATCGAGGCGCGTCGCACGGAATTGCGCGCTAAAGCCGAGGGGGCGCTCCTTGAGCATCGTCAATTCAAGCGCGATGAACTTCGTGCGCGACACATCGACGCATGGACCAACGCTGATCTTCCATGGCTTGATTCGTTGTCGTACATCGCTGGTTTCGCTCCAGATGCATCGCGTGTTGTGATCACTGGATGGAATGGACAGGCGCTCTCTGACGAAGCAACCGTTTCCAAAGATGGAACGATGAAGATTCCAGCGGAAGTGCGAATTGCTATCGACGCCGAGGCTGCCGATCGTGCAACGGCTGATGCGTTGCGTGAATCACTGGTCTCCAAGCGCGATTTCAATGTTCGCTCCACAAGCACCGAGGGTAAGGCTGGTCGTCGACTACCAGTCGCAGTAGAGATGGTGATTGATTCGCTCGACGGCCCACCCGTCAAGCGTGCCGCAAGTGCCGCCGTCTCAAGCCGCAAGGGGGTGCGATGAGCAGCGTTGAAAATTCCGTTTCAACAGTGGCTGCATTGCGCGAACGAGTCGCAGCGCTTGTGCCAGTTCGTATGCGGCAGCCACTCTCGTGGGTCGTTGCAGCGCTCGCTGCAGGAACACTTGGATGGATGATTCACAGCGGACGCCTAACGTCATTTTCTGGTTTCGATCGAGCCGCTGCCGATGCGGACATTGCTCGAACAGGCGAGTTTCTGCGCGGCGTTCGCGAGGAGCGCGATCAACGACCGGAGGTTGATCGCCGTATTGCAGCCGCAGTGAGCCGATCGCTTGGCGAGCGCACCGATGCCGTTGACACGGCGCTGCGGGCGCGGCTCAATCGTATTGCGGAAGAAACCGGAGTGCGTGATCTCATGGTTGCCACCGGCGCGGCCGTTGAGCGAAAGTCACCAGCCCGACAGGAATTCATTCGCCTTGCGCTTCCGCGATCAATGCGTGACGAACCGGACTTTGTTGAACTGCGAGCCACGATCTCTGGTGAAGGCGCAGTCGATCAGGTATTTCGCTTGGTCTACCGAATCACTGTTGACCCGATGCTCAAGCGCGTCGAGGCGATCAAGTTTGACCCAATCAAAGATGGTGGTCGAGTCCGTGTGACGATTCGTCTCAGCACGGCGTTCGTTCCAGGCCATGAGCCGGCATCGCTGCCGGGTGGGCCTTCCGCAGAGGCACTCGCTGGATTTTCCAAGTACGCACCACTTGCAGCGCGCAACCCGTTCCGTGTTCCATCGGCAGCGGGTTCAGGTGCGAATTCCATCGCAACGGGGCCAGCGAAATCACTCGGAGCAGCAGCGGTTGCCACGGAAGTACCGGGTTCGACAGCCACACCCGAGCCCGCGGTTCCGGGCGGATTTCCATATGGACAGTGGCTTCTCACTGGTGTCGTTGATGGCCCCGCCGGCACCGAGGCGTATTTCCGAAACGCCGAAAGCGGCGAGACGCGCGTGTTGCGCGTCAACGAATTGATTGCGGAGTTTGCATTCATTGGCCTTCAGGCCGATGCAGCGCGGATCGTGGCGGGCGGCGCGACGTATCGCGTGCGCGTTGGAGAAAGTCTTGAAGCCCGCGCGCTTGAAGCGCCGTGAGCAGGACACGACAGGTGAACATGATGAAGACGAACGCTAGCCGACTGATCCCTGAGATTCTTGCAGTTCTTGCAGTTGCCACGAGTGCACTACCAGTGCATGCGACCGCCGTCAGTGCGGCGAGTGCGCCCACGGTCTCGAGCGCGCCCGCTGCGCCCGCTGCGCCAGCCGCGCCAAGCACGCCCGCTGATCCCGTCACGCAAGATGCGCCCGCGCCCACGTCTGGCGGAATTCGCTTTGCATTCAAGGGTCAGTCATGGGATCAGATTCTGGACTACTTCAGCCGCACCACCAGTCTTCCCATCGTTCGCGAGACAGAAGTTCCGAAGGGTTCGGTTGATTACATCAGTGCGCGCGCATACACGCTTCCCGAAGCACTCTCTACGCTGAATCAACTCTTGCAAACGCAGAACGTGATGTTGCGCGTCGAGAAGGACAAGCTGTATTTGCAGAAGCTTGCGGACATGAAGCGCGAGAACATTCCTACTTTCGTCAATGATCTTCCTGCGACGGTCACGGATGACACCATCGTCACGTTGATGCTTCCGTTGAAGACGGCACGGGTTGGTCCGATTGCCCAGCAACTGGGAAATCTTGTAGGTACCTATGGATCAGTGACTGCGCTCGAGGCACAGAACTCGCTGATCCTTGTGGAAACCGCCGGGCAAGTGCGGCGCATGCTCAAGATGATCGAATCGATTGATCACGCTGAGCCCGACAACGAAGTGCGTTTCTACCCACTGCGCCATGCCAAGGCCAACACGCTGATCGCTAGTCTTTCTTCGCTCATTGGTCAGCGTCAGGTTGAGTATGTGATCGGCGCGGATGGCAAAAAGTCGAAGATCGAGGAGAGCAAGATGGAAGGGCTCTCCATGACTGCTGACGAGCGCACCAACGCGATCGTTGCGCGCGGCGTTCGTTCTCGATTGCTGCAATTGGCCGATGTCATTGAATTGCTCGATGTTCCCGCGGAGGGATCAGCAGCCGCGGGCGTGCCTGGTGCGCCAGCAGCCGTGACCCGCAGTGTGCGAACCGTGATGCTTCGCGGCGTAACGCCCAGTGAGGCGAAGTTGCGTCTTGAAGAGCTCTATGCCACGCTTCCAAAGGAAGTGAAGCCAACGGTTCTCGCGATGGATGAAGTTGGAAAGCTAGCGATTGTTGGTCCGTCGCAGAGTGTTGCCGAGGGCGCAGCGTTGATCGAGGCGCTCGACGGCGACCGCCGTGTTCCCGGAAGCACTGCGCGCATTGACGACATTGATCCACAGACTGTCACGATGATTCCGCTGCGCAATGCTGATGCCACCAGCATCATTCCTGGGATTCGCGATCTGCAGACCGCGGCGCAGCGCAAGGTGGTCACTATCGCTGCCGGTCCGGATGGTCGCAGTGTCATCGTCAGTGCGCTCACGAGCGAGAGCGAACAAGTGCGTCGCATTGTTGACATTCTTGATCAGGCTGGACGTATTGAACGCCGCACCCAAGTAATGAAAGTGCAATCTGCCAAGCCAGCCGACACAATCACTGCCGCCAAGCGCATTCTTGCCTCCGAGCGTGATCCGCGCAGCCCTGAAGGTGCACTGGACATTGACATTGGAAGTGATGGTCGCACGCTTACTGTTGCCGGTACGCAAGCAGCGATCGCACGGTTTGAGCAGGCACTGAAACTTGCTGAGCAAGCAACGGTGGTGGAGCGCGCCGCTCGTACCTTTGAATTGAAGTACGCACAGGCATCCAAGGTGACACCTGCGTTGCAGCAGATGGCCAAGCAGATTTTGGCTCCCAAGGACGGCACGCAGTACCAAGAGCCGCAGATCGAAGCGATCGACACACTTCGGCAGATTCGCGTCACGGGAACCGATGAGCAGGTGAAGTCCATCGCCACGCTTGTGGAAACACTTGACCGTGCCGATCGCACTGGTCGCATGGTGCCCGTGCGGCAGGCAAAGGCATCCGAACTCGCAATCTCTGTTCGTGACCTTGTTTCCAAGACGCAGGTGGACGATCCGGCACATCCGTTCACGCCGCCGACCATTGAGCCAATTGAACAAACGAATTCGCTGTGGGTTGTTGGCGAGCCCGCGCAACTCGCGGCAGTGGAAGATGTCATTCGTCAGCTTGATACCGTGACTCCAGGACAACTTCCGCCGCTCCGGCTGCTGCAAGTGCGCGCTGCGGATGCAAGCCAGATGGCGCAGCTTTTGACTGCGCGCTATGACCAGCGCCCCGCTGATTTGCGCCGCGAGAAGCCAGTCCGTGTGGATGCCGACACCGCAACGAACACACTGATTGTGACCGCACATGAAGATGTATTCCCGGAGATTCGCGAATTCGTCGAAGGCGTCAATCGCAGCGGCGAGAAGGAAGGACAGCGCGAGACAGTCATCATTCCGTTGCGCGTTGGTCGCGCGGTTGAAGTGGCTGCTGCACTCGACAAGCTTTATCCGCAGCCACCCATGCCGCTTGATGCGCGCGGCCGTCCGCTTCCGCACTTGCAGAAGCAGAAGGACATCTTCATTAGTGCCGATGCGGCCACGAACACGGTTATTGTGGAGTGCCCTGCTGACCGCAAGGCGCAGTTTGAGACCATCGTTGCGCAACTTGACCGGATTGAAGCGCCGCCACAGGCTGGTGTGCGCACGTGGCGGATTGATCGCGGCGACCTTGACAAAATCGCCGCAAGTATCCGCGGGCTCGCTCAGAGCGGTGCACTTGGCGCGCCATCGACTGCTGGTCGCAAGAGTCCAGAAGTCACGGTGCAGGTGGAATCCGCAAGCCGCACGCTGATTGTCACTGGCGACGAAGCTGCATTTGCCAAAGTGGATTCGGTCATCAAGGAGCTGCAGGGCGTACCCGCCGCTGGCTTCAAGACCTATGTATTGAAGAGCGGCCGCACCGATCAAGTGAGTTCCCTCCTCAAGCAAGTTCTTACTACCCGCGCCCGGCGCGAGATTCCTGGTGGCGAGAGTCAAGTGGAGGTGACGAGCGATCGTCGCACCGGAACACTCATTGTCAGCGCGCCTGATTCATTGATTGCAGTGGCTGATCAACTGGTAGCACAACTTGATGCTGCTCCTGCGATTCCTGGTGCTGATACGCAACAAGTTCGCGTCCACGCGTTGACCTTCGCGGATGCAAATCAACTTGCGCCCGCGCTGCAGCAGGCCTCAGTTGCCATGCCGAGTCCGGCAACGCAAGATCCGATGAAGATCTCCATCGTTCCGGCCACTGGTTCGAACGCCTTGATTCTCACGGGAATCGCTCCAGATCTTGACGCCATCGAAAAACTGATTGACCCGCTCGATAAGAACGGAACGGCAGACACGGCGCAAGTGAAGACCGTGATGCTCAAGCATGCACGCGCTGAAATCCTGGCTCCATTGGTGGAGAAGCTTCTTTCCGACCGTGCCATGATGAGCCTGCGCGACATGCCGCAAAGCCTTCGTCAAGAATATTTGCGTCGCGGTATTGATCGCGCACCGGTGCGCGTAGCGGCCGATATTCGATTGAACGCGGTCATCATCAGCGGCCCGCTGGCAGTGCTTGAGACTGCAGATCAGATGGTTGCGCAACTCGATGCTGAATCCGCACCGCAGGGTGGGGCGCAGGAAGTGCGCGTTGTCACGCTGCGCAATGCCGAGGCTGGGGAAATTGCTCAGACCATCACGCAGATGTTCGCAAACGATCCATCGGGCGCAGCGGCGCCACTGGTGACAGTGAACACCAGCTCCAATAGTCTTGTCGTGCGCGCCACCGAAGCGCAACACAAGCAGATCGATTTGGTCATTGAGCAAGTAGACGCTGCAGCGGGCGTTTCCGGGCGCGAGATGCGCACGGTTGCCATTGATCCATCGCGCGGCGATGCGTCGGAACTCGCCCGCATGTTGGAGCGATCATTGAATCGCGAGGGCGGCGGCGGCGCAGAAGTGGTGACGATGGAAGAACTGATGAAGCGTGCCCAACAGTCCGGCGCAATGCCTGATGGATCATCAACGAAATCAGGGCCAAAAAAGACCCCGTCAACTGTTTCGCCGCCAGCAGTGCCTAACTCGGCTCCAAGCCCGGCTCCAACCCCCGCTCCAACGCCCGCTCCAACCCCTGCTCCAACCACGGCATTTCCGTCACAACGCGGCACTCCGATGGTGCAGCCCAACACTCGTTCGCAGGCGATGCCACGTACGCCACGGTTTGCCGCCGCGCTTCTTGCCACTGCGCTTGCGCAGTCAAGCGGTGGGATGAATCAGTCCGCATCGATCGATCAGGATGACGACACGCGCGTCACGATCACTGTTGATCCCAAGACAAACAGTCTCGTCATTGTTGGTTCCAAGCGTGCTGTTGAGCGCGCGCAGCGGCTTGCTCAGCAGGCCCAACAGTCCATCCCTCCATCCGGCAGCGTGGTGCGCGTGGTGCAACTTCCGGCTGGTGCGGATACCACCGCGCTGCGCGAAGTGGTGTTACAAACGGTTGCAGTGATGACGCCAGCAGGTGGCCGCATTGGTGACCTTGCCAGGCGTTCTTCAGTGGTTGCTGACCCGCAAGGCGGCACACTGGTGATTTCTGCTCCCGAGCGCGACATCGAACAAATTCTTGACGCCACTGCGAAGATCGTTGCCGGAGCCAAGGGCACTGAGCCAACAAACAAGCCCGTTCTTCGTACTTTCACGCTTTCGCAAGCGCGCGCAGTGAAGCTTGCGAACACACTGCAGCAACTCTTCGGTGGTCGTCGTGGCACCAATCCAATGGCTGCGCCGCAATTTAGCGCCGACGAACGCACTAACACACTGATGGTCACCGCCTCCCCGACAGCGCTCGCGGAAGTGGAAGAACTGGTTGCCAAGCTCGACACTGGTTCACCCGCGGCTGATGTGCAGGTGAAGACCTTCGTACTCGTGCACGCGCAAGCGGATGAAGTGGTCTGGACGCTTCGGCAACTTCTGTCAGCGCGCAACGATCCGCAAGGAGTCCGCATTGATTCCGACCGCGCCAGCAACCGTTTGATTGTGGCGGGCAGCGCGGACCAAATTGCCACCGCAACGCAATTACTCGCAGAGCTTGATCGCCCGTCCGATGTTGTTCGAACCACGGAGTTCATGACGCTCAAGCATGCCGAAGCGCAGAAGATTCGCGAGGCGCTCGGTTACTTCTACGGTCCTGACGCAGTTGACGCGGAAACGCCGGGTCGACGAGCAGTGCGCATCGTTACAGACACAGCTACCAATTCACTCGTGGTCAGCGCACCAAAGGAAGAGTGGGACGGACTGCGTTCCATGATTAGTAAGCTCGACAGCGAGGACTACGACGCCAACCTGCAATTGCGCGTGTTCTCTTTGCGCCACGCACAGGCGACAGGCGTCGCAACGGCAATCAACACGGCATTCAAGGGTGATCCGCAGGAGCGCCAACAGGCTGCGCCAGCGGGAAATGACGGCCGTCCTGTGCGCCAGGCGCCCGCGTATCTGGTGAAGGGCGAGAGTTGGGTGAGTGCCGTTGCAGACGCGGTCACCAATTCGGTGATTGTGAGTGCCAACCGCAAGAACCTGGCAAAGATCGAAACGATCGTGCAACAGTTGGATGCCGAGCAGGTGTCCGACCTTCCAGCGCCGCGCCTCATTAAGGTCCTTGAAGGTCACAGCCCAACCCAAATAGCCGCCGCACTTCGCACGGTGTTTGCCCCGGCGGATGGTCAGCCGCGTGGGATTCGTTCGCCGCGCATCGTGCCGGACGAAACAGCTGGAACCATCATCATTCGCGCTGAAGACAAGGACTACGAGGACATGGCAGCGCTGGCCGCCACCTTGCAGGGCATGCGCCCAGAGGCGAGCGGTTCGCTCTTCATGGTGGAACTGAAGCATCTGTCCGCCGAAGCTGCTGCGCAGACGGTGAACGGCCTCGGTCTCACCTCCGCCGGCGCCACCGATCCAAAGGGTCGCGTGGTCCGCGGACCCGTGAAGGTGTTCGCGGTTCCTGGTCGAAATTCGCTCGCAATTGCCGCGCTTCCAGAGGATCGCGCACTGATCGCCGACCTCGTGTCCGGTATCGACACCGAGCCAACTTGGGCGCAGAGTGAGGGCGAATTGGTGCGCCTCAGTAAGGCCGCCGCGCCCGCAGTTGCTGCATCGCTACAGAAGATGATTGACGCCGCGGCAACACCCGGTGCCAATGGTCTTGCCAAGGCACTCCAGGAGCAAGTTCGTCGTTTGCGAATTCACCGCAATGGCGTGCTGACTGCTGACTTGATGCTCGACCTCACCAAGCCACTGAAACTCGTGGCGGACGAGAAGACCAACTCGATCATGGTGACTGGTGCCAAAGAGAATGTCAACGCGGCGCGTGAACTCATCGCCATGTTGGACGATGTTCCGATGACTGGCGCAGTCACCATGCGCATTCTTCCCATGGCGAACATCGACGCCGAAGAATTCGCACGTGTCGTCCGCGAACTGTTCACGCAAGGAAAGGCGCTTGGCAAGATTCCAGGAACCACGCTGACCGGCGCGCCGCAGGGCGATGTTGGTACTGCGCTCGCCGATGACTTTGCTTTGACGGTTGTAGAGCGCACGAACACTGTGATCGTTGCCGGCCGCGATGAAGCGGTTGCCCTGGTGGAAGCGATGCAGCAGCGGCTTGACACAACGGATGCATCGCCCGCATCGGCTGTTCGTAGTTATCCCTTGACGCGCGCTGGCGCAACCACCGTGTCGCAGCGGCTTGAACAGTTCTTCAACGCACAGGCGCAGCAGAAGAACTTTCGCCCAGAAGACAAGGTGCGCATGGTGGCTGATGATCGCACCAACACCTTGGTGGTGAGTACTTCGCAGCGCAGTTTCTCGGTTCTTGAAGAACTCCTGAAGCAACTCGATCGCGAGATTCCAGCCGATCTCCGCGAGCTCAAACTGTTGCAACTCACCCACGCCAGCGCCACGCGACTGGCACCGCTCATCCAGCAGCTCATGGATTCTCGGCTTGAACGCGTGCGCGCCGCCGAGCCGCGCGCCGCTGATCTTCAGAAGGTGACCGTGCTTGCTGATGAGCAAGCCAATGCACTCTTGGTTTCTGGCGGCGCTGATGCATTCGATGTCATCAAGGGCATTGTTGCGCAGCTTGACACACTTGAGCGATCCGATGTGGCCCCCCTACATGTGTTGCCGATGAAGCGCGGCAATCTTGATCGCGTAGCTACCGCTGTGAATCAGATCATGGAGCGCCGCTACTCCGATATGCCGCAGACCGTTGCCAAGCGGGCGCGTCCACTGGTGATGACGGACCCACGTTCTAACTGCTTGCTCATTGCAGCAACCGAGCCAGACTTCAAGGACATCGAAGGTCTCGTTGCGCGCATCGAGGAGCAGCCCACCGATCCAGCCGTCGCGCTCCATGTCATCCCAGTTCAGGGTGTTCGCGTGGAAACAATTGCGCCGCGCCTGCAGACAGTGATGCGCGAGCGCATGGCCACGCTTGGCGACACGGCCCGTCCATCGGACCGCATCTCCATTGAGAGCGACCTGGCCACGAACACGCTGATTGTTGCATCAAGTCAAGAGAACGCGGAAATCATCAAGCAGCTGATTGATAGCCTGAAATCGGTCGGAAATGACAGCGCGTTGACGCGTGACTTCAAGACCATTCAGCTCAAGAAGAGCCGTGCGACTGACATCGTGCAGATGCTTGAGAATATGTACATCCGTGAAGAGAATCGCCGTCGTGGCAACGACAGTGTGCGAGCGATTGTTGATGCACGAACCAACGCAGTCATTCTGTCTGGCGCTGGATCCGACATCACCACCATGAGCAAGATCATCGGCGAGCTTGAGGCGACCAAGCCGCTCGAAGTGGTCGAGATCAAGTATGTCCGCCTCAAAAGCGCGAATGTTCTCGAATTGATTAGCCTGATCGATAGCGTTCTCTCCGGAAACTCACTTGCTTCGCGCGGTACACAGCAGGCCACCATCGTGCGTTACCTCAAGCAGATGCCAGGACTTGACACTGAGAGCGCGGAGATGGAAATCAATGCGGCGGTTCGGCAATCAATCAGCCTCACGCCAGACATTCGATCGAACACAGTGATTGTTCGCGCACCAAAGGACTCGATGGCTTTGGTTGAGAAGATGATTGAGGATCTCGATCACGATGATAGTTCTGCGCAGAACGTCCGCGTGATCCGCATGGCGCATGCCGAGGCGGAGAGTGTGTTGGAGATTCTGAATGAGCTATTCCGCCTGAAAAAGCAGGGAAATCTATATGTTCTCAAGCCGCGCGAAGGTGGCACACCACCGTCCGCGGATGGTGCCACTCCTGGCACTGCGCCAGAGAGCGCCGGCAAGTCCACGACCATTGCTGGTCTTGAACTCAACATGGTTCCCGACGAGCGCCAAGAGCTTTCAATCACCGTCGACCCGCGCACCAACAGTTTGCTGGTGAGCGGCACGCCAAACTATCTCAGTGCAGTCGAGAAAGTAGTCAAGGAACTTGACACCGATCAGTTTGGAAATCGCGACCAGCACATTGTGCATCTCAAGAACGCCACTGCAAATGATGTTGCACAGACACTCACCAAATTTGCCGATGGCGAGCGAACCAAGTTGCTTGAGGTCTACGGAAATAATCGCCAGGCTGCATCAAGTCGCCTGCTCGATGCGCAGGTCACGGTGGTCGGCGACCAGAAGTCAAATTCCGTACTGCTCACTGGCAGCCCGCGCTATGTAGAGAAACTCAAGGGAGTGATCAAGGAGCTTGATGTCGACCCACCACAGGTCTTGATTCAAGTGATGTTGGCGGAAGTAACGCTGGTTGACAACGAGGACATCGGCATCGAATTCTCGCGCATTGATTACGGCGATGGCTACTACTCAGCTGGTGGATTCGGCCTGAATAAGACGGGATTTGGTCCACTGCAGCCAAAGGCTCCCGGACTTGTGGGGCTCGCGCCAGCACTCTTCTCCGGCATCGGGATCCCGAACATCGCCGTCGGCGGTCCAGACTTTGATCTGTTGATCAACGCGCTCGCATCACAGAATCGTGTGCAGATGCTTTCGAACCCGAGTGTGATGGTGGCCAACAATACCCGCGGTCGTATTCAGGTTCGTGAAACCATTCGAGTTCCTGACGCCGTCACGGTGAGTGCTGCGGGACAGCAGAGTGCTGTGAGTGCCGAAGAAGTCGGTGTCATTCTTGAAGTGACACCGTCAATCAATCCCGACGGCTTCGTGAAGATGGCCGTCGAGCCAGAAATCAGCCGCTTGAGTAAGAACACCGTTGACATCTCGGAAAATTTCCGCAGTCCGATCATCGAGCGTCGTCGTGCGAATACCACCGTCACCGTGCGCGATGGAGAAACCGTGGTGATCGGAGGTCTCATCAACGATCGCTACGAGCGGTCCGACCGCAAGATCCCGATCCTCGGCGACATCCCGATCATTGGGCTTGCGTTCCGGCAAAAGACCGAGACCACCGCGAAGACAGAACTTCTGATTGTGCTGCGCCCGCATGTGGTGCGTACCCCGCAACGCATGAAGGAAATCACCGAAGATTCCGTTGGTCGTATGTCCTTGCAGCCTGGCCTCAAGGAGCAGATTCGCAAGGCAGAACTCAAGGGCACACAGGGCAGGTACAACGACAAGGGCGAGTGGGTCGATCCAATTGGTGCGCCCACCGAGGCGCCCGCTGCCGATGGCGATGCCCCCATGCCGTCCAAGGGCGATTCGACTTTGATCCAGCCGATTGTTTCTGATCCAGTCGCGCCAGTAACCACCAAGGACGCGAACGGAAGTATCAGTATTGGCCCCAAACTTCCTGCACCGACCCCTGTTACTCCACCACAGCCCGACCCTATTGCACCAAAGGCACCATGAATTACTCGTCACCGATTTGCTTTGCACTTGGCCTGACATTGGGTGTTGCCGGTTGCGAGACTGTCTCCAAGGAGACATCGGACGGTCGGCCAATGCCGCCGCACGCGCGCGTGCCGCAGACCGCGCCAGAGGGAGTGCCGATCAACGCTATCAGTGCGTTGTACGCACCGAAGCCGACCGACGGTGATGCGAACGGTCGTCCAGATCGGCTCAGTATTGAGTTGTATCTCTTTGCGCGCCCGTATCCAACACCGGTTTGGCGCGAGGGCACATTGAATGTCGCGGCGTATCGAATGGGTACGGCGGGCTCACCGTCCGCACCCGGTGATCACCCGATTCACGTCTGGAGCATCCCGACGCGCGACCTTGACCTTGGCAGATTCCGCAGTCTGATTGGCGAGGGATATCGATTCCAAGTCTCGCTGCTTGATGATGGCGGCAACGATCACATTGATGGCACAGCCCTTGACTTTGTTACGTGGTTTCGTCCGGCGTCCGGCGCCGCACCCATTTGGTCTGACGGTGTTCGTTCCATTGCGTTCGAGCCGATGGCATCGGGCGAAGTGCGCTGAACGCCCGTGAAGTCACAGCAAGGTGATGCACCAAAAACGAAATTGCCCGGCGATGAACCGGGCGTTCGGTGTTCGAAGAAGATCAATGAACTGGGAATCTAGGATTCGAACCTAGACAAACTGAGTCAGAGTCAGTTGTGCTACCGTTACACCAATTCCCAAATCGTGAACCGAAGATTCTAGCGCGGCTATGCCATAGGGGGAAGCGGCGGTTCGATGCCGATAAAGCCAATACGGACGCTGTTGTGGCGCGCGCAACGCTGAGTGAGGCGTGGGACCCTGAGAGCGTGGGACCCTGAGAGCCTGGAACCCTGAGAGCCTTGCGGACCTTGCGGACCCTTAGTCCCCTGGCGCCGTGGCAGGCTTGGCATCCGAAGGTGCCGGCACTGCACCACTACTTGGCGCAGGCATCGGTTGCGGTCGAATCGATCGACGCACAGCTTCGTCCGCCTGCATCCGACGCTCAAGATCGGTGATGCGCGCACGCGCCTTGGCAAGTTCATCCTGCGTAGCAGGGTCGGCCGCTGGCACAGCGACCGGCGCTGTTGCTTTCGCCGCCGCCAGCGCCGCGGTTGTTGCCTTCGCAGCAGCAGCAGACGCCGCCGTTTCTGGAGCGGGGGTACTCGACGCGGTGGCTGGAGCCACCGCATCAACCTGCCCGAGTGCGCGCAACATGTGCTTGGCTTCCCAAGGAATCAGCGTGACATTTGCTTCGCGGGTTTGTCCAGCACGCACGACCGTGAATTTCACATGATCTCCCGGTGCAGCCGTGCGAACCACTGCGCGGATTGCTTCGGTCGATGCGTTGCTTGATCCATTGATCCCCACAATGACGTCGTGCGGCATCACGCCGGCCTGGTCAAGTGCAAGTCCTGGAATGACCTGCGCAACGTATGCACATTCCGCGCCCGATGGATTGGTGTGTTCTGCATGCAGGTGCGCCAATGTTGAAGCTGGTACGGCCTCAAGTCGACCACCGAGCATTGCTTTCGGAGCGGTCAACGTAGCGCCATCGCGCGTGCGGTACACCCCTGGCGGATCAACCTTCGTCCCGTGCTCAGGTGTCCACGAATCCGGAATATCGAGCCGCTCAATGACAGTTCCCTTGGCATCAAGCACTGCAACGTGGTTTGCCTTGCGAACGATGCGGTCTTGCGCAACCGGCTGTGAATCCATAAAGACTTCGATGCGGTTGCCACTGAACGCACGCAACTCCCATCGGTGTGCCATGCCATCGCGCGTTGGAGTGGTGTCGGTTGGGCTCTTGGCACTCGCTGCGGGCGCTCCGGCGATCTGATCGGTCGTCGTCATCGCTCCGTCCACGGAGATCTCAACCGGGACTGGCTTCACTTCTCCCGCAGGCCGTTCTACGGCCGTCGCCAGAGCATCGGCGTTCGCGTCAGCGGCCATACTTGGGGCGCCAGGTTCACCTGAAACCGCCACCGCACCCGTTGTTTCTTCACTTCCAGTGGCCGTTGACAGCTCCGCGGGTTGCTCGGTGCTTGCGCATCCGACGAGTGCGAGGGCGATGCAACATGTGGGGATCAGGGGGGATCGCATGATTGTTAATGATACAAGCACCATTGCAGCGACTATCTTCCTGCCTCGCTGAACCCCATGGACCAACCGCACCACCGCTCTTCGCCACGTTTCGCCACCTCGCTTCGCGGCGCGGTGGTGCCATTCCGAGCGCCCATGGCTTTGCGCCGCCCCGCGGCCATTGTGCCAATGCTCCTGGCGGTCACCGCAATCCTGCTTCCTGCATGCGGCGAGCGGGCGGGCAAGGATGTTGCCAGTGCCGGAGCCGGCGCTACCTGGCGCTGGCGTGCCGAGAAGATGGAAGTCAGTGCGCTCACAACCCCGATTGTGGCACGCGTCGGCCGCAGTTCCATGATCGACGCGCGCGTCGAGTTCTATGACAGCGAGCGCGACGAAACCAAGGCCTTGGGCGAACTCACGGTCTTGGTGCGTTTCGATGGCAACGAGATTGGTCGCCAATCCGCAGACCTCGCTGGAGTTGGCGGGCACGCGCGCGCATGGGATTCGGTGACCGAGACCTACTCCATGCGTATTCCGCTCTCCATTGATCCGCCGCCCGGGCGCATCGTTGTATTGCAGGCCACCTTTGAAGGTGTTGACGGAGCTCGGATGACGGCCTCGCGCGAAGTGCGCTGGCCGGAGACGGCGCGATGACCAACAGTGCATCCTCGGCGGCGCCACGCAGGCTTGGGATATTCGCTGCCGATGCACTTCTCTTGACCGCGGCATTGATCTGGGGCGCCACATTCGTTGCGCAGAAATTTGCCACCGAACACATGGGGCCGCTGCTCTTCACTGGCATTCGCTTTGCAATCGGTGCAGCCATTCTGCTGCCGATCGCACTCCCGCGCTTTCGGCGTATTGCCCCGGGTCGCGCTCGCCGCAATGCGCTTCTCGGTGGATGCTTGGCTGGATGCGCCATGGCGCTCGGCAGCACATTGCAACAAGTGGGAATGCATTCCACGAGCGTGAGTAACGCCGGATTTATCACCGGGCTCTATGTGATCATCGTGCCGATGCTCGGTCTCTTTGTTGGGCAACGAGTCCGCTGGAATGTATGGGTCGGTGCGCTCGCGGCAGTGGTTGGGCTTTTTTATCTGAGTTTGTACGACCCTTCAGGAAGCGTCACTGGCATCTCGATCAATCAAGGCGATGTCTGGGTGCTGGCGTGCGCGCTCGCGTGGAGCTTCCATGTGCAGATCATTGGCTGGGCAGCGCCCGACACCGATCCGTTCGTCATCAGTGTGGTGCAGTTTGCTGTCACCGGAGCTGCGGCATTACTGGCTTCGCAGGTCGTAGCACACGGTTGGCCGACCGAGGCATGGGGCGCGCGCGAGGTGTTCGAGTTTGGAGCCTTGCAGGCAGTGGCCTGGCCGCTCGCCTTTGCGGCGTTGCTCTCCACATGCATTGCGTTCACATTGCAGACCGTGGCGCAGAGCAGCGCGCCGCCCGCACACGCCGCCATCCTCTTGAGCCTTGAGAGCGTGTTTGCGGCAGTGGCCGAGGCGGTCTTCCTGGCGACGGGCTGGACAAGCCTCGGGTCACCGATGACACGCTGGAAACTGGCTGGCTGCGCCCTGATGTTTGCCGGCGTGATCGTGAGTCAGTGGCGAATTCGCGCCCGCTCAGCGGTCGCGTAACGGCGGCTCGTTCCTATACTGCGCAGTCCATGTCCCTCGAAATGTCAGCATTCTCTGCCGGAACACGCGTCCGGGTTACGCAGCAACTCCCCGCGGTGCGCCATGTGAGCACCACCACCATTGAGGGCAAGGTGCTTCGTTACCGTCAGTCTGAGACCGGGAGTTGGTTCGCGCACAGTCAGCACGACCGCCTGTGGCTCGATCGTCTTGAGATTCAAACGGATGATGGCGAGATCACCGTGCTGAACCTTGACCAGTACTCGGTCATCGAACTGACCGTTCGCGCTTAGCCCACCAAGCGCGGCGCAACCGTCACCTGAGTTCGTCCAGCACGCCAGGCGGCTCCCATGTCGCGCGCGATGTATTCATTCACGCCAGCAAGGGTGAGGCGATCAAACTCAGCTGCACTCTGTGCAAGGTCCATGGCCTCGCCGAGGCGCCATAGTTGCGACGCAATGGTTGCAGCACGGGCGCTTGAACTTTCGCCGCTCATGATGAGACCAGCCTTTGCGCCGACAAGGGCGTCGCGGAACTCATCGGCGGTGATTCCCTGCTCGAATCGCTCCAGTTCGGTCATGATGCATTCCAAGGTGCGCGGGGCGCGTTCGTGGGTGCTTCCTGCATAGACCTGCACCAATCCGCGGTCGCGTCCAAGTGCCGAGGAGGCTCCCACTGAATAGCAGAGCCCGCGCTTCTCTCGCACTTCGGTGAAGAGGCGGCTGCTGCTTGCGCCCCCCAGAATTCGAATCGCCACGCGGTGGGCATGGGCGTCGGCATCCCGATCGGGCGGGGCATCGAAACCGATGGCGAGGTGGGTCTGCTGCGTATCAAGCTGCACCAAATGCGATCCGCGCAGGGCGGGGCGGGTCTCAACGGGTTCCTCTGTGGAGCCGCTCCAGCCCTCAAGAAGGCGCTCCACCATGTCACGGGCGCGCTCGGGCTCAATATCGCCCGCCATACCGATCACGGTGCCGACCGGACGTGCGCGCCGGGCCCATGAGGCGCGGATTCGGTCCTGGGTGAGTGACTGCAAACCAGCAACGGTGCCGTATCCACTGCGATTGAATGGCGCAGGCATTGCAAACTCGCGCAGGCGGACCCCGGCAAGATGTTGCGGCTCGTCTTCGAGACCATTCAGCGCCTGAAGTGCGATGGCGCGCACCGATTCCAAGGCGTCTGCATCCAGGTGCGGCTGCCGAACTACCAAGGAAAGTAGGCGCATTGCCTCTTCAATGCGCTCGCCCATGCATAGGGTCGAGAGCATTGTGTGATGAACCGCCGCCGCGCCGTGACGCTGCGCACCCAGTGCATCAAAGGCATCAGAGATATCGCGGCTTGATTTGCCAGCCGCGCCGCGGAGGATGAGTTCCGAGAGAACGGTGGCCTCGCCCTCACCGGCATCACCCTCGGGGTCGCTCGCTGTTCCGACGGGCAGCATCCAGACCGCCGCGCAACTACGGGTACCAGGCATGCGTTCCACCACGAGGCGGGCGCCCGAGGCAAGTGTGTACCAACGAAGAAGGTCAGTGGCCATGTGGGAATGAAGGGTAGCAGCGAAGGGGATGTGGTGGCTGATGCCCCACAGTGGCGAGGGAACTTAACCGCGTGCAAAGTCAGCAAACCATTCATCGGTCACATGCATGCCAGCCGGTTGCTGCGCTAGCCAGCGGGCCATGCGCAGCGCCCCGAGTGCGAAGAGGTCGCGGCTCGTGGCGGAGTGAGTGATCATCAGTCGCTCACCAGGACCACTGAACGTCACCACATGCTCGCCAACTACATCACCAGCGCGAATTGGATGAATTCGTGCTGGATTCATAGGCTTTCCTGTGCCTTGAGCTACTGCTGCCGCCAGGCTGAGTGCAGTACCACTTGGTGCATCAAGCTTGCGGATGTGATGCGTTTCTGTGATGTCAATGTCAAAGCCTGGTAGGAGACGCGCCGCGTCCATGACGAGTTTGCGGGTCACTGCAACCCCCAGTGAAGTGTTGGGCGCCACCATCGCCGGCACCCATGCCGACGCTCTTGTCACTGCATCCAATGATGCCTGCGATAGTCCGGTGGTACCTACAAGGAGCGCACATCCAAGCGTGGTTGCAGCCTGCGCGGCACGCATGGCGCCGTCGTCGCTTGAGAAATCGATCACGACGTCTGCATCTCCGGGATGAACTTCAAGCTGGTTGTCGCGGTCAATTGATTGCGCGATTCGGCAGCCGCGTTCGGTTGAGATGCACCCCAAGAGGCGTTGACCCATCCGTCCGAGGGCTCCATGCAGCACAATTCGCAGTGGGCGAAAAGATTCTTCAGTAGCGTGAGACTGGGGTAACAGAGTGCTCGTCATGGGTGCATTCTCCGCAAAGGTCGCGTGATTTGCTCGGGAATTCTCGGTGAATCCGTGCACTTGCAGTGATTTACAGTTCACCCTGTAGCGACACGAAGGGGTCCATCAAGTGCACTTTCAAAGAAATCTTAGAAAAATTCTTCTCAACCCCCTTCACAGGCTGTGCCGATACAGGTATTAATAACAAGCGTTCAGGAGCCGAGTTACGCGGGCCTCTGATCACTCCGACCCGTACGCGTAACACAAAGGGAGCCAAACCATGGCCAAGAAGAAGAAGGCTGCCAAGAAGGTAGCTAAGAAGACCGCGAAGAAGAAGAGCAAGTAAATCTGCTCGACCGGACAATACCAGCAGGGCCGGCGAGAGCCGGCCCTGCTGGTTTTTTCATT
>CANJHD010000009.1 GCA_947474065.1 Planctomycetaceae bacterium | reverse complement strand
CGCCAAGCCATGCCGCGATCTTTGAGTTGTTCAACACCATCGGATCGCCGCCCGACATCAGGACCTCGCGAAGTTTTTCGCGACCACAGGTTGGGTGGCGTCCACCGTTTGCGGCAACTTCAGAGTTGAAGCGCTTGATGAACTCGGTCACCTCTGGAATCGAGGCCATGCCCTTCTTTGCAACGGTGCCGTCTTGACGCGTGATCTCCTTACGCGCGATCAGTTCCTCGCGGTAGCAGAAGCGGCAGTGGGCCGAGCAAGTGGAGACGACATAAAGAAGGCCCATCTCATACTTGTGCAGCATGCCCTCGACCGGGCTGTAGTCCATTTGAAAGCCGGGGTCCTCGGAACCCGCAAGGTCCATGGTTTCTGCGGGGTCCGCCTTGACGATGCGGCGGATCGGCGCGCTGGTCTTGGCGAGTTCAAAGTAATGCCGCGTCACCTTGACTGGCATGCGCTTTTCAAGGTCGCGATCGGTGCCCTTGAGGACGCGCAACTGCACGAGTTCGTTTGGCGAGTAAAGCCCCAACATGTCCTCGGGCGCCTTCTCATCAAGAAAGGGCGCGAGGCCGTTGATGATGTTGCGCTCGTGGCGGGTGTCTTCAACTTTGTCCAAGAACGCCTGCTGGCGCGCGGTGGTGGCATACTCGTTCGACATGATTCGATCCTCGAAAGGGTTCAACTGCTGAATTTGGGTCGATTTTAAGCATAGCTGATAAGCCCTCAGAAACCAACCGAAAAAGGCTTATTGGTCTACATAGGACGTAGCAGTGTGCTGCATCATTCCCACTGCGCGCTGTCGCCAGTTGCACTGATATCGGTTGCCTTGCATCCCGGGCATCGCACCTTCGCGTCGAGCCGCACTACGCCGCCACAACTGCACTTCTGTGACTTCGCAATCCGCTTTTTGCCGCGACCGTCGTGCAGCGGCCATGCGTGGGCTTCCCCACACTTTCCGCAATGCGCGACTTTCGTGAGCATGCCACTGCCGCTCATCCATGAAAACGTGGAACCACATGCTCCGCACCGGTAGTTCAAGATTTGTCCCATCGAGTCCGGAGTGTACCAAAGGTGGTGAGATGGATGAGGGTACCGTGATATGCATGTCAACCCGCCGCACATTCCTCCTTGCCGCCGCCGGTCTTGCGCTCACGCCCGCCCTCGCGCGCTGCGTCTCGTCTCGGACGGCGCCGGCGTTCCTCAAAGACGTCGGACCGCGTCGCCCGGACAAGTTGCGCCTTGCATGTATTGGCACTGCAAACCGAGCGTGGGACAACATCCAAGAAGTGCGTGGCGAGCAAATTGTTGCACTGTGCGATGTTGACAGTTCGTATCTCGAACGCGCTGGCAAGGAGTTTCCAGATGCCGCGCGCGCAGTGGAGTGGCAGCAGGTTGTTGAGTATCGACGCGAACTCGATCTTGATGGCATCGTTGTTGCAACGCCCGATCACGCGCACTTTCCGATTGCAGCGGCCGCCCTTCGCGCAGGGATTCCGGTCTACTGCGAGAAGCCGCTCACGCATACGCGCGAACAAGCGAGCGAACTGCGCATGTTGGCGCGTGCTGCACGTGTTCCAACGCAAATGGGAACGCAGATTCACGCCACTGAGAACTATCGACGCGTGGTGGAGGCTGTGCGCGCGGGCGTGATTGGTCGCGTAACCGCAGTCGATTGCTGGCAGCTGAAGAGTTGGGGCGACGGCAAGTTGACACCGGGTGCCGTGTGCCCAAAGACGCTCGACTGGAATGCGTGGCTCTGCGAAACGCCGCGCGTTCCATACATCAATGGAATTCACCCAGCGAACTGGCGTCGGTACTGGGCATACGGATCGGGCACGCTTGGCGATATGGGATGTCACATCATGGATTTGCCGGTGTGGGCATTGGGTCTTGCGCCGTGCGCGGATTTGCCAGCTGGCGCAGTGAAAGGCGGCACCAGCACGATTCCGCTCAGGATGGAAGTCCGCGCGGATGGACCGCCGCTCGATTCGGTCGGCGCACCAGCGTGGCTTGAGGCTTCGTGGGCCATTCCTGGAATTGCGTCGGGTCCCGCAGGTGTGAGTCTTGACCCGCTCGTTCTGCGTTGGTTCGATGGTGGTCGCGTGCCGCCGTTCGTGCAAGAGATTGGCGCGAAGGATAAGCAGGATTATCACGGTCGATTCAGCGTCTGTTTCCAAGGAACAGAAGGCGCGCTGTTTGCCAACTACGACGAGATGTTGGTCTGGCCGGGCGCACGCGCTGCGGAGTGGAGCGCGCGTGTTGCGAGTGGCACGGCGGGCATCACCCCGATCGCAGCGAGTCGCGGACATCACGCAGAGTGGTTGCAGGCGATCCGCGATCGTGCGCCGAGCGCACCGCTCTGTAACTTTGAATATTCAGGCAGGCTCACGGAGTTGGTGCTTGCCGGCACGGAGGCGTACAGGGCAGGCAAGCAGATTGATGTGACGATTCGGTGAATTGAGGCACGGGGCGGTTGTTGAAGGCTGGTGTTGTCAGCAATCGTTGCAGTTCGGGCGCTCGACTATCGTGCCCGTATGTCGAGCCCACTCCAGCCGCAACTTGTGAAGGACATCGACGCCGCGCTTGCGCGGATCGTGACCTCGGACCCGTCCGCCACCGGACCGCATTGGGGAGCGATCCACAAGCTGCTCTTGAAGGCAAAGCTCGATCCGCAGGCCATTATGCGGCTCGTGGGCGCACGGGACACCGCGGAACTCACGCGGGCCGTGGCGCGCGCGAAGGGTGAAGAAGTGGCGGAGCCATCGGCTGATGCAAGTGTGGCGGCCGTCGACGGCACCGCCACCAACGCAGCCCCCGCGCAAGAATTTGAACTCTCTGTCCTCCAAGATGCACTGCGTATGTTCCGCAAGCGCGTCAAGCTCTCGCAACTTGATGCCGATTCCAAACTCGGCGTCGGTCCGATGAGCGGCACGGGCCAGCATCGCATTCAAGCGATGTTGCCGCCGCGCGATTATCCGTGGGGCGTGTGGGAAGCACTCGTAAAGGCGGGCAAACTTCGGCGCGATGCTGACGGCTTCTATTCGATCGTCGAGCAGCCGGGCGGCGCGCACTGGTGATTGCTGGCGCGCCGATCTACAAATAGTTGCAGCGATACTCAGGCCCTACTTGGTAATTACAAGTACGCCAGCGAACGGCGCGAAACCATCGTCGTACGGGCTTGGGCGGATTTCTGCACGGAATCCAAGCGTTTTGAGGTGCGCGATCGCAGCTTCCATGTATGGATGCTGACGCGGCGGCATCTGCATCGCGTGCGTCGGTGCCATACGGATCTCGCCGCGCGTGACCCGTGCGAGTTCACTGATGCTGCGAAGATGGAATGGCAGATCGAAACGGTCGTCTTCTAAGAGTCCGCCGTTCTTGATTCCCGAGTAACAGAACAGGAAATTGGACGAAAGCACTACATCAAACGCGCCATCCGCAAACGGCAATGTTGGAAGTGCGGCATGGATATAGCGCGTCCCGCGCCCGTTGCGGTAGTCCGCAATGAACTCATCAAGTGCGTCGAACTTGTCCTTGCGGAACTTCACCGGATCGCGGAACGTCAGCGAATCAGTTGCAAGCGCGAGCCGCGCAAAGAGATCATTGATGTTCGCGGTAGCGCGCGCATGCAGTTCGTCCGGCGCGAACTCAAAGAGCGGGTCGCAGCCGACAACATTGAGGCCACTTTGGCAGGCATTGGCAACAAACGCTGCCGGACCGCATGGGCAATCGAGGATCGCGCGACCGCGCAGGTCCGCATCACTGAGCGCGAACATCTGCAAGTACTCGCTATAGGTTCGACCAAAGAATGCGACTTCCGGCACAGAGAATTCAGTACTCACCCGCGCACCAGACCCGGTGCCGCGTACTCGCCGCCAAGGACCGATTGCGTCTCTGCTTTCATCCACTTTCCAAGTATTTCTTGGTAGACGCCGCGGAAGTCCGTTGTGAACTTCAGGTCGCCGCCATCAAGGTCCGTGAGGCTCGGATACTTGCCCTGCAAGCCGGGCTGCACGCCTGCACCGATCAGGAACATCGGACCCGCGGTGCCGTGATCGGTTCCATTGCTCGCGTTCTGGCGCACGCGCCGTCCGAATTCGCTGAAGCACATGGTCATGACGCGGCCTTCGTTTCCTTGCGCGGCTAAGTCTTTCTGGAATGCCAAGATCGCGTCGCCAAGTTGGCGCATCAGATTCGCATGGCCACCCGACTGATTGGCATGCGTATCGAAACCGCCCATACTCACGTAGTAGACGCGCGTCTTCATGTCATCGCGAATCATCGCGGCTACGGTTTGTAATTGCTTGGCGAGCGCGCTCCCCGGGTACGCGACGAGCGGCTTCTTACTTACGGCGGCACGAATGCGGTCGCTCGTCAGTTGTGCATCAAGCGCGGTTCGCATCAGGAAACTTTCCTGCGAGCCAGGTTCGACACCGGGCAGCGAGCCCGCGCGCACCATCGCTTGGTATTCCTTATCCATTGCGCCGTTCTTGTCAGCGCCTAGCCAGCGGAAGAGATCGGCACTCTCAAATGCGATCGGCGCGCTCTTCGTTCCCGTCATTGCAAGTGGAGCGGTGCGTCCGACAGCAACGGCCATATCTGCTGCGGGATTTCCATTGCACGACGCATCGACATAGCGCCCGAGCCAGCCAGTTCCTTTACCCTCGGGGCGACCGCTCTGCCAGATGTCCATACTCGCAAAGTGGCTGCGATTTGGATTCGGGTAACCAACGCCCGCCACCACGCAGAGTTTGCCGGCGTCATACAGTTCTTTAAAGCCAGTGAGGTTCGGATGCAGTCCGATTCCGTTCACTTGGTCAAGTTCGAGCGCGGCGCCACCATTCTTCGGCTTGCCGGGCTCGCCAATACTGATCACTGGGCGCGCATTGTGATACTCAGCTTGGCCATAAGGAATGACTGTGTTCAATCCATCATTGCCGCCCGACAATTGCACCACAACCAAGATGCGATCATCTGGAACGCCGGGGCGCGAACCGAGCACGCTGCCGTCCGGTGCGAGCATGCCGAACGCGCTCTGTTGTATGAAGTGTGGCAGTGTGGCCGCGAACGAAGCAAGCAGCGCTCCCTGGCGGATGAAGACTCGACGGCTATATGCATTGATGTCGTTCATGCCAATTGATACTCCGGGAGAGCGGTGACGAGTGCAAGCGCAGCGATGGTGCGACTGTGTTCGCTTGCCTCCATGTGTGTTTGCGATGTAAGGAACGATACGAGCGCCGCACGTCGTTCGGGGTGCGGCGGTGCGGCGAGACTTATGGAAATCAAGCGATCGGTCACGGCATCCGGCGTGGTGGCACCGCCGAGCAAGGGGATTGGGTCGAAGCGCGTCTCGTCGTTCTCCCAGTCGTAGACATCCGGCCGCTTGCCAGTGAGCAGATAAATGGCAACATTCTGCCGAACAAACAGGGTGCTCGTGTTGATCCAAGCGCGTCCGCCGTCCCAACCTTTGACGTTGGGCGGCTGGAAGAGATCTTGACCCATGAGGTCGCACGCGCCTGCGAGTGCGCTGAGTTGTCGCGGCGGAGTTCCGTACTGCCGAATTGTCTGGACAATCAGTTGCGCAGGGCTCTTGATGGTGGCTGCGCGATTGGACGCATGGTGAAAGTGCGCGCTGCGAAACAGTTTCGCGAGCACTGGCTTAATTTCGTATTGTTGCGTGCGCAGTTCAGTGGCAAGTGCGCGGATGAAGGCTTCGCGAGCATCGCGCTGTTCAGCGCGGAGATCCGCGGCTGGCGTGTCGTTCACGAAATATCGGTAGAGCTTTGATGCGATGAACTCGCTGCATGCGGTCTTGGCAAGTGCGAGTCGTGCAAACTCGTCGCCGGTCCAGTTGCCTTCTTTACCGAAGATGGTCTTTGGGCCAGCGTCATGGTTGCCGTCGCGGTAGTCGAAGTCGTCGTCTTCAAAGGTGTAGCCCGTGAGCGCGCGCGCACCCGCCTTGATGTCGTCTTCGGTATAGCCGCTGCCTTCACCAAGGATGAAGAGCTCGAGCAGTTCGCGCGCGAGGTTCTCGTTTGGTCGACCCTTGCGACTCTTGTCATTATCGAGGTACTTGATCATCGCGGGGTCGCGGATGACATTCAGTACCAGCATGCCAAAATTGCCCGTGGCATAGGTTCGAAACAGTTGATTCTGCTGGAACATGTGCCAACTGTCTTCGATGGTGCGTGCGCCCGTGGCAAAGTGACCGTGCCAGAAAAGCGTCATCTTTTCTTCAAGTGGGCGCGCCGATTCGATCATGCGGGCAATCCACCACTTCTTGAGATCGACAAGCTGGCGGCGATCATTTGCCTTTGCTTGATTTTCCTTGCGCTCGAGGCGTTCGACCTCTGCTTCTTCACGGCTAGCACGTGCGGCATTCAATGCGGTGCGTTCTTCGCGGTTGAGCGGCGGCATGAGATCGCGATCGAAGTCGTCGCTGTTCACTGTCTTCGATGGTTGCGTTTCGAAATTGACGAGGAGATCAACCGCGTGGTCGAGTCCCATGGCGACCAATGCGTCAACCTGGGCTTGGGTGCCGCCGAATCCCGCGCGATTCAGAAGGTGTCGCGCTGCTGCGGTGTCAAACAGCGGTGTTGTGTGAGCGGTCGGGGCGCCGACGTCAAGCGCGCGAAGATCAGCGGGAATGGCGTGCGAGTTCTGCATGGCGCGAGTGATCAACGGTGCTTCGGCATCTTTGATTGCATGGAAAGTCTCCACGCCGCGACTTGTGCAAGAAAGAACGGTACGGGCATCAGGTACGTCATGAAATCGAACGCGCCCAAGAGGTAGCAGGGCAGGCCAATGAGCAGGATTCCTGCGATCAGCGCGCGCGGAGCGCCACGGGGTTCGAGGAGAAAGAGGACTGGAAAGAGCAGCCCGTACGCGCCGAGGAATGCCAGATATGCAGGCTCTCCGGGCAGGAGCATGGTCCCCGTGTGACCATAAAGGAGCGGGTGGCCCGGGGCGAGTGCGGGACCGACGGTGAATATGAAAGCGGGCGTTGCGAGCAGCACCGCGAGTGCGGTCAGGGCCCCGGCAGCAGCGGTCGGTATGCGTATTCCGGCTGGCGCGGTAATGAGTTCGCGGAGGTGGACAGAGATGGTGAACAGGAGTTGAAGTCCCCACAGCGCGAACAGCGCGGCACCGATGCGCGGCGTGCCCGTGCTTGGGTCATAGAAACTTGCAATGAGTAGGAGCATTGCTCCGAAGCTCAGACCAAAGGTCGCGAACGCGATGCGCGGGCTCGGTGCTTGTTGCGCGGCGCGATGGAAGGTGAGATCGAAGTACGGTGTGAGGAAGAACCCGGCGCAGAGGGTCGGAAATGCGAACGCGAGCGGGAGTGATTCGATCATTGGCGTGATCGGCGCGCGCTCGGCGGCGGGTGTGAGATCCGTGCCGCCTGGTAGCAGGACAACGAGTGCTGAGAGCAGTGTGACGGCGGTGCCTGCAGTGCGCCAAAGAGCGTTTCCGCGCAGTGCAAGCAGAAGGCCAAGGACGAGCAACGTGATGGGCGCGCCAGTGGCCGCTACGGTGTGGAGTGCGCCCGGCGCGAGTGTTGCGGATGCGGTGTCTGGTCCGACGAGAAAGTACTGCGCGGCCCAACCAGCGAAGTAGCACTGATATGCCAGGGTGACGGCGCTGAAGAGCGCGCACATCCAGCCGAGTCGAGCGGCGAGGGCGCGCGAGCGTTGTGCGTCGAGGACGAAGCCGAACGCGGTGCAGCCGAGAACATTGGGTACGAAGAACGCCCAGAATCCTGGCCAGCCCCAAAGGCGCAGCATCATGAAGGGCAGGTACATGCCGATGCACCACGTCCAACTTGACGTGCAGAACAGACCCCATTGGATGCTCTCAAGAGTGCGTCTCACCCACAGAGTGTATAGCTACCAACAGTTTATTTTTTGCGGCGTTCGAGCTTCGCTTTGATCATCAGCTTCGGCGTGCAATGGAACGTAATGTCGCACTTGCCCACCAACGGCGCCTTGATGCCCGGCTTGTGTACGTGCTGCCGAATTTCCATCTCGAGCGGAATGTTGAATTCGCCGCCCGACCGGAGCTTCTCGTCGAGATCGCCCGCGTTCATCACCTCGTACATCGCCGGACCGTAGCACGGTCGCATGAAGCGATAACGCATCTCTTTGCAGACCACGATGTAATCGCTGCCGCATCGCCCGAAGAGATACAGGCCGCCAGCGACCTCGCTGTTTCCCAGAAGTGCCGCACCCGCCATCGCGTTGTACCAATTGCGATTGACACGCCGAAACGGAAGCACCGCAACAAAGCTCTGCTTGTCAACGCGCTTCATCGTCAGGCCCGAGCGAAACGCGTACGGCAACCAGATCGACGCACACGCCTTGCGCACGATGTTGCTCTTCATGCTGACGCGGCTCAGCCACGCCTCAAGGCGGTCGAGGAAGCCGAATGTGGGCAGTGTCGTGCGCGCAGAATTTCCGTCTGCTGCGACGCGGCTGTTGACGGGGGTGGAATCGGCGTTGACTGATGACATGGCGGGCGCGTGATTCTACCCGCATTTGCACTGGGGTTTCGGCGTGCAGCACGCGCTGGAATCGTGTGAAATCCACTGTTATGCAACACCTCGCCGTCTGTTCTTGGAGCCTGCGCACCGATTCGCCCGACGCACTTGCCGATGCATTGGCTCGTTGCGGCATCAACGCCGTGCAACTTGCGCTCGTTCCATGCATCGAACATCCAGCGGAGTGGGGCAATGCGATCTCCCGCCTGCGCGAGCGCGGCATCGTTGTAGTCAGCGGAATGCTGGCAACAGTCGGCGAAGATTATTCCACGCTCGAATCAATCGAGCGCACCGGAGGCGTCCGTCTCGCGTCAACATGGGCGCGCAACCAAGAGCTTGCAACTGCAACAGCTCAACTTGCAAGCAACAATGGCGTGAAGCTTGTGACGCTCCATGCGGGATTCCTTCCGCACGATGCCGCGAACCCCGAGCGCACCGTTATGATCGATCGCCTCCGAGCCATCGCCGACATCTATGCAGCACGCGGCGTGCGCGTTGCCTTTGAAACGGGTCAAGAAGACGCCAACACACTGAGTGCAGCGCTGGCAGATATTGCACATCCGAATGTCGGTGTGAACTTTGATCCGGCCAACATGATTCTGTACGGCATGGGCGACCCGGTGGCCGCACTGCGCGCACTCGCGCCGCATGTCTGGCAGATCCATATTAAGGATGCAATTCCGACCGCAGTCCCGGGGACATGGGGCCGTGAAGTGGTCGCCGGCACGGGGTCTGTCGATTGGCCTGGATTCTTCGCAGCCGTCGCGGCGCTCCCGCGGACGGTGGACCTCGTCATTGAGCGCGAGGCTGGCCCCACGCGGGAGGCCGACATCATCGTTGCGGCAGCCTTGGTTCGAGCCGCGCATAAGCACATGCATTAATCCCGACCACACGCCAGTATTTGCGTCGTCGCACGCCGATGCGTCCCGATTCGCGTCATCGCCTACGATTCCCCCTATGCCCACCTACGTCTATGCCATCGTCAAGCCAGACGGCACCGATGGCGAGATCTTCGAAGTCTTCCAGAAGCTGAGCGATCCCACGCTCACGCAACACCCCGAGACAGGCGAGCCAGTCCGCAAATTGATCGTCACGCCGCAAGTGCAGACATCAAGCGACACGCAGCGATTCTCCAAGAACAATCTCGAACGACTTGGCTTCAGCCGTTTCGAGCGCAAGGGTGATGGTCACTACGAGAAGACCGCCGGCACTGGCCCCAACACACTGAACGCCGGCGACGGAGACTGACACTGGCGCCGGAGAGGACAAAGCCGCGCTCAGCGGCTGTCCTGGTACGGCGAATGCGATCCAGTAAACGAGCGAGTTGAGTCGCTTCGCAACCGATCAGCACGTCCTTCGCTGTCCGTGATTGATTTACGATCCCATTATGCCCGCCAAGGCCTCCGACCCCATTGCCCGCATTGCTGAATTACGCGTACTGCTCCATCGCGCCAATCGCGCGTACTACGTTGATGCTGCGCCGTTCATGAGCGACTCTGAGTTCGATGCGCTCCTTGCTGAGCTCGTCGAAATCGAGGCGAAGCATCCGCTGCTGGCGGATCCCAATAGTCCAACGCAGCGGGTTGGTGGCGAGGTCGCCACCGGGTTTGAGCAGGTAAAGCACCGCGTTCCAATGATGTCGGTTGACAACACCTATTCGCTCGCCGATTTGCGCGCTTGGTGGGAGCGCTGCGAACGCGCACTCGGTCGCCCGTTTGCGGCCGTTGCCGATCCAAAGGTTGACGGCGTTGCGATCAGCCTTCGCTACGAACACGGACAACTCACCGAAGCAGCAACGCGCGGCGATGGCACTACGGGTGATCGTGTGACGCACAACGTTCGTGCCATCGCATCAGTGCCGCTCGTACTGCAGCCACCCGCAGGCACGCCCATGCCGCCAGTTCTTGAAGTTCGTGGCGAGATCTTTATGCCAGTAGCGAGCTTCGAACGCGTGAATGAAGAACGCCGGAACGCCGGCGAGCCGGAATTCATGAACGCTCGCAATTCAACCGCGGGCACGCTGAAGAGCCTTGACCCCGCGGTCGTTCGTGCGCGTGGACTCAGCTTTCTTGCGCACGGCGTTGGTCATGTTGAGGACATCACGCTCGGTAGACACCCAGTCACTACATATCACGACTTTCTGCTTGCACTGCGTGCATTCGGCGTCCCGGTTTCCGGCATCGCAGTGCGCTGCAACTCTGCAGAGCAGTGCCTCGCGGAAATCGAACGCTTTGCCAACGCGCGCGTAGAACTTCCGTACGCCGTCGACGGAATGGTGGTGAAGGTTGATGCATTCGCTGATCAACGCGAGCTCGGCGTGACAGCGAAGGCGCCGCGTTGGGCCGTTGCATTTAAGTATCCCGCCGAGAAGAAGCCCACGGTGCTCACGCGCATCGATTGGCAAGTGGGCAAGGGTGGCACCCTCACGCCCCGCGCATCGATGGAGCCGGTAATCATTGCAGGAAGCAAGGTGCAGCATGCATCGCTTCATAACATCGACGAAATTCACCGCAAAGATATTCGCATTGGCGACACCGTCATTGTTGAGAAGGCGGGTGAAATCATTCCCCAGGTTGTAGAGGTGGATCTCTCGAAGCGGCATCCGCATTCGAAGCCCGTGCAGCCTCCAACGGAATGTCCGAGTTGCGGCGAAGCTGTCACGAAGGACGGCCCGAAACTCTATTGCACGAATGCGGCCTGTCTAGCGCAGTTCAGCGAGCGTCTCAAGTGGTTTGTTTCTCGTGGGCAGATGGATATAGACGGTCTCGGTGAGAAGATCGTGGATGCACTCATTAGGGCCGGTCTCGTTAAGAGCTTTGCAGATGTATTCACGCTCGACGCTGCCAAAGTTGCCGCGCTGACATCGGAATCCATCACGAAATCGGGCACGCTAGTGCTTCGAAAAATTGGCGAGAAGACTGCGCACTCCATCAATGCAAGCGCCGCTGAAGCAAAGGGCAGGGGACTCGCTCGGCTCTTAGATGCGCTCGGTATCGCGCACCTCGGCACGGCAAGCGCCAAAGCGTTTGCACGTGTGTATCCGGATCTCGATGCAATGCTCGCAGCGAGTGTCTGGGACTTCCAGCAAATTCCTGATATCGGCGAAATCACCGCTTCAAGCATTCACGCGGAACTTCACTCACACGCGATGCAGCGGGCGATTCATGAATTGCGTGCGGCGGGCGTCAGCATGGTGAGTTCCACATATTCGGCCACGCGCGAGGTGCCAGCGGATTCGCCATTCGCAGGTAAGACCGTAGTACTCACCGGTGAACTCGAGCAGATGGATCGACGCGCCGCGATGGAGAAACTCGAATCGCTTGGCGCCAAGGTTTCTGGGAGCGTGAGTAAGAAGACGGACCTCGTCGTCGCGGGACCGGGAGCGGGGAGCAAACTCGCGAAGGCGCAGGAGCTCGGCGTGACCGTCTGGGATGAGGCGCAATTCATGGCCGCAATCAAAGACCTTTGATTGCGGCGGTGGGTGACTACTTGGCAAATGTCACAGTGCCCGTGGCAGTGACTTCGCAACTCCCAACGCGTCCGTCGCGCTGTGTGTAGCGCACTTTCAGCGGTCCGCTGCCTTCAAGAGGCATGACTTCAGCCCACGTCCATGCGTCGGCCTCTCGGTCTGACTGCGGCACTAACAGCACGCTCGCACTCGCATCGGTGGCATCCATTTGCCGCAGGCAAAATGTTGGGGACTTGCCTTCCTCCCGGCTAACGCTCAGGAAGAATGCGTGACCACCGAGCGTGACGGAAGGAAAGTCCACTCGTGGGGTGGCGCGAAAGAGGGTTCCGCCAAAGAACTTTGCCGCGAAGAACGCGAGCACTAAAAACAGGACAAATCCAATGGCAAGACTTCGGAGAAAGAGCAGAAGTTGGTTCACGGTGTGATTGTAAGGCCGAATTGCCACGCCACGACGAGCACAATCCCGGCAACTGCAAGTCGCCACCATCCAAAGAGTGCCAGGGTGTGTCGCCCGAGGTAGCGCACCAGGAAATCGATAGCCAATGCCGCGCTCGCCCATGCCACAAGCAGTCCGCACACGAGCGGTAACCAGCCGCCAATCTGCTCAAGAAACTCACTGGCGTGGTGTGCCTTGACGATCTTCAGGGCGCTGTAACCACTAGCGGCCGTCAGCGTCACGAGTCCGAGTAGGAAGCTGAATTCCGCGGCAGCAACGCCGCCAAGGCCAACGAGTAGTCCCGCAAGAATCGTTACGAACGACCGGCTTGTTCCAGGCCAAAGCGCCAAGCATTGGAAGAGTCCAATGAAGAGAGCCTGCATTCCGTTCATACGCGCGAGCGCTGCGCCCGTGAAATCTGCGCTGCTGCCCGTGATCGCAGCAGTGGTTGCTGCGCGCAGCGATGCATCACGCTCCGATGCGATTTTGCGCGACTGCCAGGGCGCGATTGCCAACATCACCACGCCGCCAACGGCAAGCGCGCCGATCACAGACGCGGGATTGAAGAGATTTGCTTTGACTGTGTCCTTTGCCAGGAACCCAATAGCCGCTGCCGGTATAAACGCAATCACCACATTGCGCGCAATGGTGCAACCAGCGGACATGCGATCTGCAGAGCCGAGCCCATGAACGCCCACTTTGGATGCGATGCCACGCAACATCTGCCCAATACGCGCGCGGTACAAGCCAACAACGGCAAGGATTGCGCCCCCCTGAATGATGATCTCAAAGTCTGCGACCGCATCTCTCTGCGCCGCAGTCTTATCAAGCCCGAGCAGCCACGAAGTGATGATCAGGTGTCCGGTACTCGATACAGGGAGGTATTCAGTGATCCCCTCCACCATGCCAAGAATCCAAGCGTCGAATGGTGTCATTGCTGCGTGTGCTTTCCTTGTTCGTTTGCTCTTGTGTCGACGCTCGGTGTGGTATCGCCGGTTGCCTCCGCCGCGAGCCACGGCATCAATGCGCGTACATCGGCGCTCGACTGTTCCATTGGGTGCGCCTTGGCTATTGCTCGCTGCGCTCGGAACCACGGGGCGCCGGCATCATGGTCGGCTTGCATCTTTCGGGTGAAGGTGCCGTCTTTGATTTCTTTCAACAGTGTTCGCATGGCGGTCTTGGTGGCATCATCGACCATGCGCGGCGTGGCGCTGTACGCGCCGAACTCGGCGGTGTTACTGATCGCCGAGCGCATGCCGGCTGGTCCGCGCGCGTACAACAGGTCTGCCACTTGTTTAATCTCGTGAACGCACTCCATGTACGCCAAGAGTGGTGGATAGCCCGCTTCGACCAATGTTTCATAGGCTGCTTGCGCCAAGCCCATCATGCCGCCGCAGAGCACGGCTTGTTCACCGAAGAGGTCGGTCTCTGCTTCATCGCCAAAGGTGGTGCGTACAACGGCGGCGCGTGCGCAACCGAGGCCAGCGGCCCACGAGCGTGCGAGCGCATGCGAAGTTGGCCCGCCTGTTCCAGGATCGCGCTCTTGGGCAACCGCAAGCAATGCGGGAATGCCTTGACCCTGGATGAATCGCTCCCGAAGGGTGGATCCGGGGCCCTTTGGCGCCACCAAAATCGCCCCAATTCCGTCCGGAATCCGCACGAGTCCAAAGTGGACGCTCGACCCATGAATGAAGCCGATTGTTTGCCCGCGCTTCGCATACGGTTCAATGGCGCTCTTCCAGACTTCGGCATGCACCTCGTCCGGCAAGGCAACGATCACCAAGTCTGCCCCGGGCACCGCGTCAGCCGTATCTTCCGTCTGAAATCCGTCGAATTGGGCCCGCGCTCGGGCGGCAGACCCGGTTCGACCCGCAATTTTGACAATAACTCCTGAATCGCGGAGATTGAGGGCGTGGGCGCGACCTTGGTTCCCATAGCCCACAAGAACCACTGATCGGCCAAGCAGCGATTCTGTCGTACATGCTTGTTCCATAAGGGTTTGCGCGTCTTGCATGGGTGAATTTCTTGTGACCAGGTGGCCGTGTCACGGTGTCATTCGGGGGCTTGTGAGGAGTGATGATCCGCGGAAGCGAGTGACATTCTGAGTGAATATTGAAGAATCCAAGCACACATTACATGACCGGGGGGCTTCGCAATTGCAGACTGTCACTGTCCACACCTGAAAATCGCGCGTTGCGATTCGATCAGAGGGTGGATGGGTCGGAAGTTCATGGATGAACTGCCCTCAGAAGCGTCCGAGATTGGGGATTTCATGCTCAACGAGCAGAATCGCCGAACCATTGGAAGTCCAAGGACGTTTCCCTATGAAGCACCCAGGTTCGAACAATCAATGCGGCCACGGAATGTTCGGCCAAGGAGCTACTGGAATGGTTAGCGTTGAAGCCCCAAACCGGCGATCGGATGATCGCTTTCGGTTTGCCCCCGCCTACACACGGGTGGTAGTGATCCCTTCGACGGAGCCTGCGGCTAGTTCAGCCGGCAGCCTCGCAGCATTTGTTGCCGCTGTTCCTGCCTCAAGTCGCCCAGCGCCCACTAATCCGAATGAATTGCATGAGCCGGGCTTGGAAGCTCTTGGTCTTGAAGACTTTGACTCCGGGCTCGGGACCCCGACTGGTGGTCTTGAAGGTCACGGTTACGACGTCTCGCTGACCGGTATGCGATTTGAGCTTGATGACGAACTCCCGACCGGCTCTGAGGTGCAGATCGAGGTTTATCCACCCGCTGAGAATGAGCCAATCCGCATGCACGGCGTGGTGGTGCGTGTCTTCTCCCATGATGACGACCCGGGTCCGCGCCGTATGGCAGTGCAATTCACCGCATTTGCCACCCCGCGTGACCGTGAGCGGCTCATCACCCGGATTGCCGCCCGCACTTGCTGCTGGCCAGAGTGAGTCGTGCCGCATTCTTCGCTGCTGAAAGTTGGAACGCGAAGGCGTGTCCGACCGAAAGTACTGTCAGCGAGTGGCACACTTTGATCACGAACATCCGTTTCAGCACCCCGCGGTGAGCGCTGCGCTCTCTGCGAGGAATGCCATTTCCGCCGAGATGGCTGTTGCTGGTCGGGCGGGGCACAATCCATTCGACCGATTCTGGCAGGAAGCCCAAGGCGCGCCGCACTCCGTTGGCCACGCGGCATGGGTCTTGGCATCCGATGCGTATGCGCAGATGCGAGAGGATCTTGCCGGATTTGACCCAGCGGAATACAGCGGAACCGACGGTGCCATGGGTGCTGCAGTCACCGAATCATTTGGCAAGCATGCAACAGCACTGGCCGCACTTGCGACGCCGGTCGCGGGCGCGGCTGCTACAGCATCCCGCGCGGCACGTTCGGTTCCTGTCGTTGCATCCGAGGCAATTCATCGTCCCGCCGCTCGTCGTCGCCGCGAGCGATTGCAGACTGCGGGTTGGTTCGTGATCGGCGGCATCGGTGGATTGCTATTGGCATCCGCCGTGCATCTCATCGAGATGGTGCTCGCGTGGCGCTGACGCCTGATCCCGCAATTCTGGACGAGATGGCTGCGATCACCGGGCATCGGTTTCGCGATCCATCACTTGCGGCCATCGCGCTCGTGCACTCGTCGGCAGCTGATGGAAGATTGAACTCGAACGAGCGTCTTGAATTCCTCGGCGATTCCGTCTTGGGGTTCATCGTGTGTACGCACTTGTTCACCGAGCGCCCAGACTTTCTTGAGGGCGAACTCACCAAGGTGAAGTCGAACATCGTCAGTGGTCGCGTCTGCGCTGAGCTTGCCGCCGAATGCGGCATGGAAAGTTGGATGCGGATCGACAAGGGGGTTCGCGGTCCGCAGGGGCTTCCAGAGAGCCTTCTTGCGGGTGTATTTGAAGCAGTTGTTGGCGCGCTGTATCTCGACGGCGGATTAGAAGCAGCGCGCGCCTTTGTATTGCCGCGCCTTTCGTTGCGCATTGATTCCGCGCTGCGGTTGGGGCATCAGCAGAATTTCAAGCAGGTGTTGCAGCAGTGTCTTGCGCAGTTGGACATGGGCGCGCCGCAGTACACGGTGCTTGATGAGCAGGGGCCCGATCATGCCAAGTGCTTTGAGATTTGCGTAGTAGCCGGGACGCGCCGCTTTGACGGAGCGTGGGGTCCGAGCAAGAAGCAATCCGAGCAACTCGCAGCGCTCGCGGCCCTCAAAGAATTAGGGATTGCCTCCGATACCCCTGAAGGCGAAATTCACATTACGTGGCCGACGCGCTGACTACATCGCATCGATAGTCATTCCCCCGCGGCGCGTGCAAGTACTTCCAAGTTCGCGGCGGTGTCGCCGCTCGTGGAAACCACCGCGTCGGTCATCGCCCGGTAGATGGGTAGGCGGCGCGCGCCAAGGAGCGCGGCTTCTTCCGCGAAGGAACCGCCAGCGAGGAGTGGTCGGTCGCCTGGATCCAATGCCAATCGCGCGCCGAGTGTTTCGGACGGGGCTTCCAAGAGGATGATTCGAATGGTGCCGGCGGCGCGAGCTGCTGCAAGAAGCGCGCGTGCTTCCGGCGTGCTTGGCGTTCCGCCGCCGAGCGCAATCACCGCGCCGGATGTGGAAGGGGCGTCCAAGACATGCTCCAAAGCCGCACATTCAGCAACCCGGAACGCTGGCTCCCCAACGGAATGGAACAGGGCGCTGACGGATGCCTGCCCAGAACGGGCAACGGTGACATCATCAAGATCAATGAACTGAGTTTGGAGCCTCTGCGCAAGCAATCGGCCGAGGGTGGTCTTCCCAGATCCGCGCAGTCCAATGAGAACAATGCGAAGACTCCGAGCACCGTGACCAATGTCTGTGCTCAGGCTCTGATTGAATTGAGTTGCTGGGTGCGCCTCACGGTCGGGCGTCACGGGTTCAGCGCACTTGAATCTTGCGACCCACACGACGCTTGCGATTCAAGATCGCACGCCCCTTGCTCGTTTTCATACGAGCTCGGAAGCCAATCTTGCGGACCTTCTTGATGCGACTAATTCTGTGCGGGTAATGCATGGCTGTTTCCGAGCCGCGTAGTGTAACGAAATCCCCGCGCGGCGGGAGGGGGTGCGTTCAAAAGGTTTAATTCGGATTATCGGAGTTGCCTCGGGGGTCGCGGCACAGCGCATTTCGCCCGAAACGGACTGGTTTACGACGAATTCGCCGAAACGCGCCCGCGTCCGTCATTCTGCGTGCCGAGCGATTCGGCCATCGACGAGGAAGATGACATCTTCGGCGATGTTGGTGGCGATGTCAGCGATCCGTTCCAAGCGCTGCGCAATCTGCATCATGTCGATCGCTTCAGCGGTGCGCGAAACATCTTCTTGAATCAGTTGCCGGGACGCAGCCACGACCTCTTTGTTGAGCGCGTCGACGCGTCGGTCTGCCCGGCGAACCTCGTGGCAGCGTTCCGTGTCTTCGTCGGAGAGCGCGCTCAGTACATCGGCGAGCATGGCTTGGGCTGCGCTGGCCATGTCGGCGAGTGCTCCAGGAACTTCGGTTGGCCCGTTGCCAGCAGACCAGCGAATCACCTTCTTGCAGATACCACGGCTCAGGTCCGCGATTCGCTCAAAGTCGCTCGAGATTCGTACCACACTGAGTACGAAACGAAGGTCATGTGCAACCGGTGCGCCGAGGGCAAGAATGCGCATGCATTGCGATTCGAGCTCCACTTCCATGTTGTCAATTTCGGAGTCGCCGGCCTTGACTTCTTCGGCGGCGGCAATGTCGCCATGCACAAGGCCGCGTGCTGTGAGCGCGAGTCGTCGCTCGGTTGCGGAGCCCATTGCCAGCAGGCTGCGGCGAAGGCTCACGATCTGGGACTGAAGGTCAATTGCCATTGTTCGTACTCAGGTTAGCGTGCAATCAGCCGAAGCGACCGGAGACGTAGTCCTCGGTCTGCTTATTGGTGGGATTTGTAAAGATGCGATCGGTGCTTCCGCATTCCACCAACGTGCCTTCGAAGAAGAACGCAGTGCGGTCGCTAACGCGCGCTGCTTGTTGCATATTGTGGGTCACGATCACAATCGTGTAGTTGGTTTCAAGCTCTCGGATGAGCTGCTCAATGCTGGCGGTTGACCTGGGATCAAGCGCCGAACATGGTTCATCCATCAGTAGGACTTCCGGGCCAACGGCAATGGCGCGCGCAATGCACAGGCGCTGCTGCTGACCGCCCGAAAGACCGAGCGCACTTGATTTCAGGCGATCCTTCACCTCGTCCCAGAGCGCTGCAGCGCGGAGCGAGTTCTCCACAAGTTCGTCAAGATCAGTGCGGCGGAAAGAGCGGTGCAGGCGCGGTCCGAAAGCAACATTGTCGTAGATCGACTTTGTGAATGGATTCGGCTTCTGGAACACCATGCCGACGCGGCGGCGCAGTTCAACCACATCGAGTGTCCGGGCGAGCAGGTCATCGCCGTGCAGGGTCAGGGTGCCGGACGCGCGGGCTCCTGGGATGGGGTCGTTCATCCGGTTCATGCAGCGGAGGAATGTGCTCTTGCCGCAGCCGGACGGGCCGATCAATGCCGTGACGCGGCACTTTGGAATCTCAAGGGAGATGCCCTTCAGTGCTTGCACAGTGCCGTACCAACTGTTGAGCCCGTGCGCGCGGATCGCGATTTCTTCGGGCTGATTTTCACTGCCGACGCTTGCAGCGCTGACTGCCACTGCAAGCGTCGGCGGCTTGATGTCAACATTGAGTGGCGGGGATGCGTTAGCAGGGGTCGTCATGGGAATGCTTAAAGTTGCATCAGCTGGCTGCACGCTGCAGGCGATGGCGGATGATCACAGCCACAGCGTTGAGGGTGAGAAGGACGGCGAGTAACACAATGATGGCAGCGGCCGCGAGTTCATGGAATCCCGACTGCTGGCGCATGGCCCAATTGTAGATCTGCAGAGGGAGGACGGTGAAGTCGCTCATGAGGTTGATCGGCGTTGTGCGAATAAAGAGCGGCACGCCAAGCACCAGAATGGGCGCGGCTTCACCAATGGCGCGACTCATGGCAAGAATGGCACCAGTCATGATCATTGGGATCGATGCCGGAAGTGTGATGTTCCAAGTGGTTTGCCACTGCGTTCCGCCGAGCGCAAGCGAGGCTGTGCGCAAACTGCGGGGAACCGATCGAAGTGCTTCTTGGCTAGACACGATGATGATCGGTAGCACAACAAGCATCAACGTCAGTCCACCGGCGAGCACCCCGTGACCAAACGGAAGCTGTAGATAGAAGAAGGATTCAGGTTGCCCGATCGTGATCGGGCTATCAGTACTCGCTGAACCGAATGCGCGCGCGAACGCAGTGAGTCCAAGGATTCCATAGACGATCGAGGGAACGCCTGCGAGGTTGGCGATGTTGAGTTGGATGAAACTTCGAAAGCGGGAGCGCTTGGAAAATTCCTCCAAATAGATGGCGGTTCCCACACCAATCGGAACCGCGGCGAGTGCGCAGATCACGCACGCCCAGATGCTGCCCCACATTGGTGCGCGCACGCCGGCCTCTTCGGTGCGGCGGCTAGCAAATGAATTGAGGAATTGCCAGGAGAGCCGCGTGTGTCCGTCTTGCCAGATAGTGACAAGGAGGATTCCCAAGATCACCACTGCAAGTCCGGTGAACACGATGCAGAGGGCGAGAAACGTCCGATCAACGACGCGACGACGCAACTGTGATGCTGGAACTGCTGCTGCAACAATCTCCCCCGGCGACCGGCGCCGGGTGTTGGACTGCGCTTGTGCTCCGAGGGAGTGCATCACTCGTATTCCTCGCGGAAGGCGCGCAGAAAGAGGTTGCCTGCCATGGTGAGCGCAAGCGTGATTACAAAGAGCACAGTGGCGACTGCGAAGCTGGACTTGTATTCAATTCCATACGCGGGTGCGTCGCCGGTGAAGATCTGCACCATGTACGCAGTCATGGTCTGCACTTCATCCGCGGGATTGAGCGTCATGCGCGCGAGGCCGCCAGCAGCAAGCGCAACGATCATGGTCTCACCGATGGCGCGCGTGATAGCGAGCAGCCAACTCGCGACGATTCCACTGAGCGCAGCTGGAACAACCACCTTGGCGCTTACATCAAAGCGTGTACCGCCCATTGCAAATGCTGCATCGCGCAGGCTGCGCGGCACCGCTCGGAGCGCGTCCTCGGAGAGGCTTGCAACGATCGGCAGGATCATGATTCCAACAGCTAGCCCTGCGCCGAGTGCATTGAACGTTCCAAACGACTCGCTGATGTGATCGTGCAGGAACGGGGTGATCACGGCAAGCGCGAAGAATCCATAGACAACGGTTGGGATGCCCGCAAGAACTTCAAGAATTGGCTTCAGGATGGAACGCACGCGCGATGGCGCGTATTCGCTCAGGTAGACGGCGACGATCAGCCCAACCGGAAGTGCGAATGCCGCTGCGATGGAAGTGACGAGGAGCGTTCCTGCAATAAGTGGCCAGATGCCGAAGTGCTTCTCTTCGCCCAAGAGCGGGGCCCAGGTGGTGCCCGTGAAGAACTCCCATATTGAGACTTGCGGCATGGCAAAGAATGAAACGCTTTGCGCAAGCAGGATCACCAGAATGGTGAACGTAGTCACGATTGACATCAGCGCGCAGGCGAGGAGCGTTCCGCGAATGATCCGTTCAGTGCCAATACGAGCTGCTCTTGAACGCGCAATCCCACGGCGGTTGGCTGCCGCGGCTCGAACGGCTGCTGCTGAGATTTCGGCGGCGTTCGACATAGTTTCAGCAGGGCATTCGCAACCGGTGGACAGGACGACGGCGTGGTGCGCCCCACTGAGTCGTGGGTGGAACGCTTGTGCCGATTACTTGTAGATATCTGCAAGAACGCCCATGCGTTCCATGCCGTTCTCGTCAAGCATTTGCGTTCCAAGTTTCGTCGCGGCGAGATTGGCTTTGGCGCGGTCGTAAATGACGGATGGAAGCTTTACATAGCCAACTTCGGTAGCAAGCTTGGCTCCATTTTCAAGGGCGAATGCGGCGTATGCAGCCACCGCTGGCTTGGCAAGCGATGCCTTGTTCACGTAGATGAATAGTGGTCGGCTGAACGGCGCGTAGCTGGCATCTTCAATGGTGGCAGGGGATGGACCAACCGCGGCGCCAGTCTTTGGATTGACGACTTTGACGGCATTCAACTTGCTTTGATTCTCGACAAAGTACGCGTAGCCAAAGAACCCGATGGCGTTCTTGTCGCCTTCGACGGCGCGCACGATCACATTGTCATCTTCGCTCACGCTGATATCGGAGCGGATCTTGCCTTCCTTGCCGACGGTGACTTCCTTGAAGTAGTCGAAGGTGCCGCTGTCGGTTCCTGGGGAGTAGATCTTGATGGCTTCGTCGGGCCAAGAAGCGTCAACGTCCTTCCAAGTTTTGGCTGCGCCGGAAGAGGCAAAGATCTTCTTGATCTGTGCTATGGACAGTTGCTTTGCCCACGTATTTTCCTTGTTAGTCACGATGGTCAGGCCGTCAAATGCAACGGGTAGTTCAATGAACTCGATCTTGTGGCTCTTGCATGCCTCGATCTCGGTCTTCTTGATGCCGCGTGAGGCGTTGGAGATGTCTGTCTCGCCATTACCGAAGCGTTTGAAACCGCCGCCGGTCCCGGACATGCCGACGGTGACATTCACCCCTGGTGCAACCTTTGAGAATTCTTCCGCGACCGCTTCGGCAATGAGATAAACGGTGGACGAGCCATCAACGCGGACGATGCCCTTGAGATTCTTGGGGTCTTGGTTTGGGGTCGTTGGTGCTGCTGCGATCGACACGAGAACGGCGGCTGCGAGGAAGAGGGTGGTTGCTCGGATATGGTTCATGTGGTTCTCGTTCAGATAGTGTCAAACTCGATTATTCGACGCGTGTTCCGTCAGGCCGTCCGGCGGGATGCTGGGGCAGTGGGCAGTGTCCCGGCGCTATGTTCAGATTGTGTTTGCATCGAACTCGCGGGGGTCACGGGCGTGGTCGCCATCGGCAGGTTTTTGCCCCCGCGCTCGGTGGCAAGCGGCATTCGGATCCGGAACGTACTGCCATGGTTGGCATCCGTTCGGCTTTCCACGCCTGCGTACCCGCCATGAACCATGGCAACATGTTTGACGATCGCTAGACCGAGGCCTGTTCCCCCTGAGTCGCGGCTGCGGGCTCGATCGACTCGGTAGAAACGCTCAAAGAGTCGTTCGCGGTGAATTTCTGGGATGCCCGGACCGTGATCGGAGACGGAGATGACCGCATAGCCAGCCTCGGCAGCGGCGGTGACCGTGATTCGAGAATCGGCGGGTCCGTACTTGGCTGCATTGGAGACCAGGTTGGCGACTGCGTGCGCGAGGAGTCCCGCGCTTCCCATCACCCAGAGAGAAGGGTCGACCGTGACATCGATCGCGAGGCGTTTTTCATTTGCGGCAGGGGTGACTTGCTCGACCGCTTCCGCCACGATGCCAGCGATGCGGACCGGCGTGCTAGCGATATCGCGGCGTGCTGATGGATCTTCGAGCGAGGAGAGCAGCAGCAGGTCATCAATGATGGCGCCGAGGCGGCTAGCGCTCCGTGCAATAGTTTGCGAGAAGCGCGCAGCGTCGGGCGGAAGTTCGAAGTTCTCTGCAAGGGTTTCTGCGTAACCGCGAATGGAAGTGATGGGGGTGCGGAGTTCGTGGCTTACATTTGCAACGAACTCCGTGCGCAGCGATTCCAAACGGCGCAGCTCCGTGCGGTCTTCAAGGACGAGGAGAAGTTGCGCGTTTCCAACATCGCGCGAGAGCGGAACCACCGAGCAGCCTGCGCGGCGTTCGCCCCCGGCGGCAGAGAACGGCAGTTCGGCCTCTGCGCGGCGACCGGTTTCGCGGGCGCTGGCAATGAGCGTCTCAAGGTCGGGACTGCGAACGATTTCTATAAGGAGGCGACCCTCGGCAGGGCGGTCACCTGCATCAAAGAGCCGTACTGCGGCAGGGTTGATAGTCACGATGCGGTCGATGGAGTCAAGCGCAACGATTCCTACCGGAGCAGTCGCCAAGATCGCTCGTAGTTCTTTGAGTGCGCCGTCGAGTCGAATGGCTTCGTCTGCCGCCGCTCGAGCTCCGCGCACTGGATTCGATTCGTATCTGCCGAGTGCGCCGAGTGCCGCTGCGATGCGACGATGTTCAGCGCGGCGCTGAAAGATCATGATTGCAAGCAGAGTTCCGCAGGCGACGGCTGCGAGTGAGGCCAGAACACATGGCACGAAATACGAAGCTGCTTCCGTGGTGGGCTGCATGAATGCGTGGAACGCTACTCGACGGCGACGAGGGTTTCTCCGAACCGATATCCGACGCCACGCACCGTTTCGACGCAGCTGGCGAGTTCGCCGAGTTTCTTGCGCAGCGCAGTGACGTGGACGTCAATGGTTCGGCTCGAGAGGATGACATTTCGACCGTGGACGGCCGCGATGATTTGATCGCGGGTGCGAACGAATCCGGGGCGTTGTGCCAAGTGATTCAGAATCCCGAACTCGGTGACGGTGAGTTCAACCATGCTGCCATCGACGCTCACAACATGTCGATCTGGGTCGATGACCAAACGGCGATCGAGTCGCTCGAGGCGATTGTCAGCGGCGGTGTTCTGCTCATCCAACTTGCGGCGCAGCACGGCGCGGACACGAGCCATCAGAATGCGTGGACTGAACGGCTTGACAACATAGTCGTCGGCGCCGATCTCAAGACCTGTCACGATGTCTGTCTCTTCGCCCTTTGCGGTCACCATGACGATGGGAAGTTCGCGCGTCTCTGGCCACTGCTTGAGACGTCGGCAGATTTCGAGGCCGCCGATATCGGGAAGCATGAGGTCAAGAATTAAGAGGTCCGGCGTTTCGCGCTTGACTTGATCAAGCGCAACCTTTCCAGTGCCAACTGTGCGGGCTTCCATTCCTTCGCGGTCGCAGTGAAAGCGGATCAGCTCTGCGATGTCTGGCTCGTCTTCAACAATTAGGACGGATGGCTTTGCCATGGTGGTTGCTTCCGGGTCCGGGGGGTACGGGGCGCGAATTCAGTTCTCTCGCGCAGTGTGCCGCGGCAGTGTTCAGGTCACGTTCAGGGTAGGCGGCAAGATTGGATCGCTGCTGCGAATCCATGTTCCCGAGGGCAGGTTGCCAATTGGCGGCCGTTGGGTCACTGCTGGAAGCGCGATATCGAGCCCGTCAGCCGCTAGCGCGCCCAGAATCGCCCATTCGAGTGCCTCACGGCAGGAAACGGGTACGTCCAACTGCGCTGAAGAAATCACCGGACAGTTGGCGGCGCGTTCGATGGCTGCGCAGAGTCGCACGTGGTGCGCGCCGCCGCCGGCGACAACGGCATCGCGTGCGCCTGACGCTCGGAGCGCGGAACCGATCGCGTCGCCGATCGCGTCGGCTGCAGTAGCAAGAAGATCGGCGGGTGCAAGGTGGTGCGCGTGGCGATCGACCCATGCGAAGAACTCGTCGCCAGTGCCGAGGCTGCGACCGTCAGCGCGAGGAGTTAAGAGTGTGCTGAGTTCTGTGAATGCGGGATCGTTACGGGTGCCGGTGGCTGCGACCGCGCCGCCTGCGTCGTATGGATTGCCGATCACGATGCGCGCCGCGTGGTCAAGCAGTTGATTGCAAGCGCAGATATCAGCTCCACGAATGGCCGAGACTTGTTGAGTGTGCGAGCGGCCGTCATCAGCGGAAAGGAATGTGGCGTTCGCAAAGCCGCCAAGGTTGATGATGGCGCGTGGGTGAGCAGTGCGAAAGAGAATCCAATCGGCAAGCGGCGTCAGTGGGGCGCCTTGTCCGCCGAGCGCAAGATCTGCGCCGCGGAGGTCGAACACCACATCGCAGCCGAGTGCGAGTGCAACGGGATGTGCGTTCAGCAGTTGCCAACTTTCCGGCGGGCGATGAAAGACGGTCTGGCCATGCAATGCAGCAAGGTCAACGCGGGAGATGCCAGCAGTGCGAAGTAGTTCGACGGACTCGCGTGCGTGCAGAATGCCAAGGTCGCGCGCGATCGCAGCGAATTCGCCGGCGGACATTGGATGTTGGTTCGCTGCGGCGCGAAGCCGTTCGGCAAGGGGTCCGAGTGGGGCAGAGCGTTCCGCCACCAACGTCGCGCGCATGGCGAGTCCCGAGCCTTCGATGCGGGCAACGGCGAGATCAATGCCATCGATGCTCGTGCCGGTCATTGCTCCAAGGACGAGGCGGGTTCGTTGCATGAATGTGGATGTTCGCCGTGCGAGGGCTGGCGGTCAAGGCGTTAGCCGCTAGAAAGCGCATACACTCGCGGAATGCCTCGATCATTGGTCACAGGTGGTGCCGGATTTCTTGGATCGCATCTCTGCGACTCGTTGATTGCGTCTGGACACAGCGTGATCTGCCTTGACAACTTGTTCACGGGGAATCGGCAGAACATTTCCCATCTTGAGGGGAAGCGCGGATTTACCTTCGTGCATCACGATGTGGTTCATCCGTTTGACTTTGATGTTGATTACATCTGGAACATGGCATGTCCGGCCGCTCCGGGGCACTACCGCTATGAGCCGGTGAAGACGATGATGACTTCGGTGCTTGGCGCGCTGCATTCGCTGCAGCTGGCGCATCGCATGGGGGCGCGGCTCTTGCATGCTTCGACCAGCGAGGTGTACGGCGATCCGGAAGTGCATCCGCAGCCGGAGTCATACCGCGGCAATGTCAATCCGATTGGACCGCGTGCGTGTTACGACGAGGGCAAGCGCGCAGCGGAAACGTTGTGCTTTGATTACCGCCGCATGTATGGGACATCCATCAAGGTGGTGCGAATCTTCAATACATACGGGCCGCGCATGCATCCGTACGACGGGCGCGTGGTCAGCAATTTCATTCGCCAAGCGGTTGGTGGCGAGGCGTTGACGATCTTCGGTGATGGGTCGCAAACGCGCTCGTTCTGCTACGTGGACGACTTGATTGCAGGGTTCCGCCTGATGATGGATTCGCGCGAGGAATTCACGGGTCCGGTGAACATGGGCAATCCGCACGAATTCACGATGCTCGAGCTGGCGCATGCGGTGGCGCGCGATGCGGGCTGCACTGCACAGATAGAGCACCGGCCACTGCCGATGGATGATCCATTGCAGCGGCAGCCGGACATTACGCTTGCAAAGCGCGAGCTCGGGTGGGATTCCAAGATCAATATCGAGGAGGGAATTCCGCGCACGATCAAGTGGTTCCGCACTATTCGGTTGGCTGACTATCCACCGCCGAGTCCGAATGTGATGCAGCCGGAAACCCAGGCCAAATAGCACGCTGAAGGTATCCGCACGCACAGTTTGGACCCCGCCACCCCTGGCCGGTTTGAAAAAGACGCATCCTGGCCGCACTCGCCGGAGAGGACTGGGCCGCGCTCAGCGGCCGTCCTCGTAAGGCGATTGCGGGCCAGTAAGAAGGCCGGTTTGGGAAACCGCGCATCCTGGCCGCACTCGCCGGAGAGGACAGGGCCGCGCTCAGCGGCCGTCCTCGTAAGGCGAATGCGAGCCAGTAAGAGGGCCGGTTTGAAAAAAGCCTCCCCGCCAGAATTTCGCCAAAGAAAAAGGGCGTGATGTCGCAGGTACTTCACTTTCAGGTCGTACTGTTCCCCCATCGCCAGCCGGGTTCGGACCTAGCGACGGCTCCCCGCGCGGCGGGGTACCCGAAAAAATACCGAACAGACCTTGACAAGACCGATGGAATCGGAGAACCTATCAAAACCCGAACAGACATCGGAATAGTCAGCAGATTACGCAGAGAAGACGCATGAGACGCATGAGACGCATGAACCGCAAAGTACGCGGAATGCAGAGTGTGCAAGGAACGCAGCACGGTGACCCAGACGGGTTGCCCCAACCGACGGAGCGAAAGAAACAGATGGCACAGACGACTACGACGGCGAATACCACCACGAACGGAACCCCGGCCTCGGCCGCCCGCACCACCAGCTCCACGTCAGGCGCGGCGGTTGCGATCCCCGCAGGGCGCGAGAACTTTGGGAAGATGGGTTCCATGCCCACGACCCCCAGCAAGGCGTCCGACTCCCGCGTTGATGTCAAGAGTGACGTTAAGAGCGAAGCCAAGGACGCAAAGCTCGCCGTCATTGCCAAGCCTGCGGCGAAGTTGACACCTGCGGAAATCACAGCGCGCACTTCCAAGACAAAGGCCCTCGAGGCTGCGGTTGGCCAGATCGAGAAGAACTTCGGCAAGGGATCGATCATGCGGCTCGACAATGAGTCGGTGCCTGTGATCCCATCGATCTCGAGCGGGGCGCTCAGTCTTGACATTGCGCTCGGTGGACGCGGTCTCCCGCGCGGTCGAGTCGTTGAGATCTTCGGACCAGAAAGTTCCGGTAAGACGACGCTCGCGCTGACTGTCATTGCGAATAGCCAGAAGAATGGCGGCGTTGCCGCGTTCATCGACGCCGAGCATGCGCTCGATCCTTCGTGGGCGAAGCGTCTGGGTGTGAACCTCGATGAGATCCTTGTTTCGCAGCCAGATACGGGCGAGCAGGCGCTCGAGATCTGCGAGATGTTGGTCCGCTCCAATGCGGTGGATGTCATCGTGATTGACTCGGTCGCAGCTTTGATCCCACGCGCAGAAATCGAAGGCGATATGGGTGATAGCCACGTTGGATTGCAAGCACGCTTGATGAGTCAAGCGCTGCGCAAGCTGACGGGTGCCATCGCAAAGAGCGAGTGCATCGTTATCTTTATCAATCAGTTGCGCGAGAAGATCGGCGTCATGTTCGGTTCGCCGGAGACGACCACTGGTGGCCGCGCGCTGAAGTTCTACGCATCGGTTCGCATTGATATTCGCCGTATTGGCGCCATCAAGGATGGCGATCGCAATGTTGGTAATCGCGTTCGTGCCAAGGTGGTGAAGAACAAGGTTGCTCCGCCATTCCGTGAGGCTGAGTTTGACATCATGTTCGAGGAGGGCATCTCGGTGTCGGGAGATATTCTCGATCTGTCAGTGCTCGATGGCGTGGTGGACAAGGCGGGTGCTTGGTTCAGCTTCGGAGATGTGCGTCTTGGACAGGGTCGCGAGGCGTCGAAGTTGTTCCTGCGCCAGAACCCGAATCTGATGGAGGAGATCCGACGCGAGGTGTTGACCAAGCGGTTGGCGAATCCATCGGCGCCGACGAAGGCTCCCCCTGCACCTGCTGACGATTGATTCCACTGCTGTCGGAGGTAGTGAATTTCCAGCGCCGGACGCCCCACGACGGAGGCGTCCGGCGCTGTGCTTTCGGTACGGCGATGACTAGAAGCGGCCGAGTGCGGAAAACGGGCGCGGCGCGAGTCGTAAATTGTCGAACTCGCCGGCGGCGAATTTCCAGTGTGCAAGTGCCGCAATCATGGCGGCGTTGTCAACACAAAATTGCTGTGGTGGCAATCGGACATCGATTCCTCGTTGGTCGCCAAACTTGGCAAGTTCGGCGCGAAGATGGCGGTTGGCGGTGACGCCGCCGCCTACGAGAAGCGTTGCGGGTCGGTCATCCTGTGCCGCGAGTTTGTCGTATGCGCGGGCGAGGACGTCCATGACTTGATTAACCGCTGCGGCCTGAAAGCTGGCGCATAGGTCAGAGATCCGCTGTTCGGTGAGTGGAAGTGGCGGCCGGGGCGCGGGGCGGTTGGTGACCGGAGGCACGCCGCGCACTGCGTAGAGCAGAGCCGTCTTCATTCCGCTGAAACTGAAATCAAGAGTGCGGTCGTTTGAGAGTACGGGCGCGAATGTTGAGCCTGATTCAGTCGGTGCTCGGAGGCAGTTGTCGTCGGTGCCACCCTCGCGAACGCTGCGAGCGGTGAGGCGCGGAGTAGGAAACCGGATGGCAGTGGGGTCTCCAGCAGAACTGCGGGCATCTAAGAGTGGTCCGCCCGGGTATCCGAGGGAGAGTAGGGTCGCCGCCTTGTCGAACGCTTCGCCGATGGCGTCATCAATGGTGCGACCGAGGAGCTTCATTGATCGCGGGCCGTTCATTCGGAAGAGGTGCGTGTGGCCGCCGGATGCCACCAACCCCAATGCGGGCCAACGCACTGGCGGCGCATCAAGCAGACCTGCAGTTAAATGAGCGGCAATGTGATCAATACCGATCACTGGAACGCCCAAGGACCAGGCATATGCCTTCCCCGCAGCGTTGCCAACGAGAAGCGAACCGATCAGCCCGGGCCGATTACCAATTGCAACCGCACTGATGCGACGATCTTGTAGGTCTGCGTAGCGAATTGCCTCGCGGACCATCGGAACAATTCGCTCGAGGTGTGCTCGGCTTGCTAGTTCAGGGACTACCCCTGCGTACCGCGCATGGATTTCATGTTGAGTGCTTATCGCGTTGGAGCAAACCCGCGGCGCGCCATCGCGCCACTCAACAATGCTTGCGGCGGTTTCGTCACAGCTTGTCTCGATGCCGAGGATCAGCGTGCCCGCGGTGGGTTCGTTTGGTGGTTCGGCGTGGGCGGCGGACGTCACTTGCCCTCCACTTCACGCGCGGGCGTGTATTCCGGAGCGGGTATTGCGCCCGCGCCGATTCCATTGCGGAGTGCCGATGGGTCCTTAATGATCCAACGACCAACGACGTGACCATCGCGATCGCGGAGCTCCATGGCGCCATCGATCAGTGATGCGTCGTTTGCTAGTAGCGGGTCATCAACCCCCGCGCCGCTACGGCGCAGGGTGCTGATTGTCTGATCAGTTCGGTGAAGTTCGTCAAGTAATCGCCGGCGGTATTCAATGCTTGATCGCAGTTCATCGTTGCCAGCGCCAACATCACCAGATAGGTCGCCGACAACCGGCCACTCCACCATATCAAGGTAACCCTGTAACGCATCAACCGCAGCGGCAAGTTGTGGGTCGTGTGCAACGGTGCGGATTGAAGCCGATGAGTTCCACATGACGGGCGGCGCATTGTTGGCGCCGCGCGTTTCGCGCGCCTGACGGGCCGCAACGCTCGCAATGGATTCTTGTTCGGTCATGGGGACGCGGAACCCTGTGTCCGGTTCAACGCCCCATTTGGCAGCACCCGCCGTGCGGTGTGGCGACGCGCCGCTCGGCAAGTAATAGCGAGCGGTTGTGATCTTGACCGTACCGGCACCGTCCGGAAGTTGCAGTATGTCCTGAACGCTTCCTTTGCCGTAGGAGCGCGTGCCAATGATCTTCGCGCATCCGTTGTCGCGCAAAGCGCCCGCGACAATTTCGCTCGCACTCGCACTCCCTTGATTGACGAGAACAACGAGCGGAACATGCAGATCTTCCGGAGTGGCCGTAGCGTCCCACGTCCGACCGACATCGCCTCGGCCGCGAATGCTGACAATCGCACCCGCGGAGAGAAATCGATCCACCACTCCGACAGCAGCGGTGAGCGCCCCTCCGCCGTTGTCGCGAAGGTCAAGAACAATTCCGGACACGCCGTCAGCTCGAATGCGCGCGAGTGCGGCATCAAGTTCGGCAAGCGTGCGGTCATTGAATTGCGCGATTCGAATGTACGCCATGCGCCGATCTTGGTCGATGGAGAACCGCCAGCCATCTGCGTCACGGAGTATGCCTTTGACGATTGGAGTTTCCACAACGCGTCGCGGTACATTCAGGGTTCGTTCATTTCCATCCGCGCGGCGGATGACGAGTGCGGCAACAGTTCCTGGGGCACCGGGAAGCAGCGACTCCAGTGTCGCAGCTCCGACGCCCTCGGTGGACTTGCCGTCAACAGACAGAATTGTGTCGCCGGGCAGGATGCCAGCTTCCATTGCTGGTGAGCCGTCGATGGCAGTAATCACCAGCGGTCTGCCGTCATCGAGATCCAGTTCAACGCCAATGCCGACATAGCTCCCTGACATCTGTGTGCGAAATGCGCGCTCATCTGCCGGCGGGATGTAGACGGTGTACGGATCGCCAAGCGCCTTGGTCATCGCTTCCATCGCTGCGCGCTGCATCGCAGTAGAGTCGATTGACTCAACATAACTTCCCACAATGAGTGCCCGAAGATCAATGATTGGGTCAAGCCAGCGGTAGGCGCCTTCCGTAGCCGGGGGCACGGCGCGTGCGCCTTCTTCAGGTGATTGAGGCATTCCTGCCTGAAGCGCCGACGCCGTGAGCGCCGTGGACAGGGCAGAAGTGAAGAACATAGTGAATCGGACCACGCAACGATGATAGGGGCGCGGCAGCCCGTCCTACAATCCTCCCCACATGGAAACAGGACGCCACGCAGAAGTCGACATCCGGGCCGAGGCCGCGATCCTTGTCGGCGTCCGCCTTCGAGAGAATGAAACCACGTTTGATGACTCGCTTGCGGAACTGCAGGCGCTTGCAGAGACAGCTGGGGTGCGCGTAGTCGGCACTCTCGAGCAGCGCCGGGTTGCACCGCGTGGCAAGACTTACATCGGCAAGGGCAAGGTGGAAGAACTGTCGGCCATGTGCAAAGAACTTGGTGCGAAGGTAGTGATCTTTGACAACGAACTCGCGCCAAGCCAGATCGCTGAATTGGAGAAGGCGCTCGAACTCAAAGTGATCGACCGCAGCGAAGTGATCTTGGACATCTTTGCAAATCGCGCCACCACTAAGCAGGCGCAACTACAAGTAGAGATTGCACAGCTCGAGTACACGGCGCCTCGATTGCGTGCCATGTGGTCTCACTTAGGACAGGTCACTGGTGGCGCACCGGTGGGCGTCGGAACGCGCGGACCTGGTGAACAGCAGTTAGAGATTGACCGGCGCATCGTCAAGGCGAAGCTAGACAAGCTGCGCCGCGAACTTGGCGAAATCGAAGGGCGCCGCTCGCGCGAAGTGAAGCAGCGTCGTGATGAGCACTTCACCGCTGCGTTGGTTGGATATACCAACGCAGGCAAATCAAGCCTGTTTAACGCACTGACTCGGGGCGGGGCGTATGCCGCTGACAAGTTGTTCGCAACGCTCGGCACGCGTGTTGAAAGTTGGAATCTCGCTGGTGGCAATGCGGCCATGCTTTCCGACACCGTTGGATTTGTGCAGCGGCTGCCCCATCATTTGGTTGCTAGTTTTCGTGCAACGCTCGAAGACGCCATCGCTAGCCATGTGATACTGATTGTCCTCGATATTGCGGACCGCAGCGCGCTCATGCAGTATGAGACGGTGCAGTCAGTACTCGACGAGATCGGTGCAAGTCATCAGCCACGCATCTTGCTTCTAAATAAGGCCGATCGTTTGCCGCCAACGAGGATTGGTCCCGATCCACGCATTGCTGAGTGGATGGAGCGTGTTCCGGGTGCGATGCCGATGTCTGCACTCACTGGCGCGGGGCTTCCGGAACTCTCTGAGCGCGTGCTTGGACTCATGAAGGGTGATATTCGTTCCTGCACGCTTTCAGTGCCGCTCACCGATGGTCGTGCGGTGGACTTTGTGGAGAAGCGAGTTCCGGTTCTTGGACGGGACTGGACTGAAGCGCATGTTGAACTCAAAGTTGAAATCGGACGGCGGCAACTTGAGCAATTGCTTTCAAGTGGCGTCCGTATGTTGGTGAATGGGCTGCCAGCGCATGAGGGGTTGCGCGCTTTGTGGCCGGATATCAAGGTTGATGTCGCGCCGCGAATTCGCCCGCATGACTCCTACGCGGTAAGTCAAGAAGACGACGACGAGTGATGATCGTCTTTGGTGTCGTCAAGCACTCTCGTCATCAGTGAGGCGACTGCGCCGTCACGAACGTGCGGGGTGCCGTGCGGCGCGCGTTCCCAGATGCGAGCCGGGGAGCTTCCATCGACCGGGAACCATGCGACAAGCGAACTCATTTCGTATTGGCCTCGCGCCCAGAAGCCGTCTTCGGCACGGCCGTGCGCTACTCGATGACCGCGCGGCGGGATCCGATCCCAACGCTCAATGATGGATCCGAGCAGCGCGGTTTCAACCGCGTCATACGCAGCGGACGAATCGCTTGCGATGCAGATGACGTTCACTGCCCCTGGCATGAATTGCGAGTATGCCTTGCGCAACAGGCGTTGTACGCGTGGGATGGCTGCTTCCCATCCGGCATCAATGCCGGTGCGGACTGAAACAGTTCCGTCGGCGGTGGGGGCCACGATGCGAGCCGCGCCGAGCCAGGCACCATCTTCGGCTCGAGCGACCAATTCATCGCCAACGCTGGCCTCGCGCACGAACGGATCAAGCGCCGCACGCAGACTTTGCAATTGTGCATCGTCTGCCGTTGGCGACCATCGCACCGCAACTGCCACTGGGCGTGTGATTGAAGAAAGTCCTGCCAAGACCGGCGGGAGTGGAGCCGTCGACTCGATTGCGTGCGGGGCCCCGACACGTTTGACATGGACCCAACACTCAACAGTGGATGCACGGACGTAGAAGTCCGCGTGACGACCACCAGCGGTGAGGCGCTCGATGTCGATGGTGCATCCTGCTTCCAAGAGACGACGCGCCAACACGGCTTCGGCCACGGTGCTTAGGAATCGATCTTCGCGTCCACTTGGTTCGTCGAGTGCTTCCACGAGGCGGCGAATTTGCCGCCCTGCCACTCGTCCGCCGCGATCGGCAGAGGGAGGCGTCATCCACGAGAGGATTTCCTCGCGCAGGCGTCGAACATCAATGGGTGATCCCAAGTCAGGAAGGGTAGCTTCAGTACGCCGAAGCGGTGCAAAAAGGGAAACGCCGCCCGATCGGAGTATCGATCGGGCGGCGTTTCAGTGGCACCTCGCGGATTTGAACCGCGGACCCGCGCATCTTCAGTGCGCTGCTCTACCAACTGAGCTAAAGTGCCTCGCGCTTTACGAGCCGTTTCCGGACCGCATCGAGCAGTAATTTGGTTGTCGCCATCTTATCCGGGACGCGTTTCCGCGCCTGCGGCCATCTGGGCAGGAATACGAAGAGTACGCACTTCCTCGACGGTGTCAAGGCGCTCCGAGGCACTTGCGGCCCGCCCGAGTTCAACTTCGAGGCTTCCAAGGAGCCTTTCTGCGAGCCAATACCGCAGTGGGCGGGTTGCCGCAAAGGTCCGAAGGTCCGGGGCGCGCACGCCGCGCGGTCGGCGCAGCGGGGTACGTGACCGGCTGCCCGGGGTATCTGCATCCAATATTCCTGCTGCGCCTCTGCGGGCGGCATCGCGCCGTTCAGCCGCTAGTCGGTCTTCATGGTGGAGCGTGGACATGCGCAGGTCAATCCAGAAGCGGCGCGCGAAGGCGATGCCACGCATCGCGTCAAGGCGCGCAGCGCACGCGCGATCAAAGCCAGGAGCGAGCACGGTCTGAAGGTCAGCCCATGACTGCGCAACGCCGCGCGTCAGTGCGGCTGCATGCACCGCGCATTTGATGTTCTCAATGGCGCGTTCTGGTCGCGGCATTCGACCAAGTCCGGCAGTTTCTAAATGTTCGATGACATCTGCAACGCTAATTCCGTAACGAACGGCCAATTCGCCTGATTCTGCGAAGTACGCAGAGCGAATGCCTGCTGCAACGGATTCATCTATGACGCGCGCATGTGGGCGCTCGGCAATCGCGCAAAGTGAGTGCGACTCCCACAGCGTGCCCGTTGCGTCCGTGGAGTTCATTAAACTGTTTACTTTCATCGGTGTTCGCCTCCTGCGATTCCGTTTCGAGTGCCGCTGCCTTCATGACCGCGCCGCACCCATGCATTCCTTGCGTGGGCGGAGTGTAGAGCTGTGAAGTGGCGCGTCAATCGGTTTGCGCGGAATCCCGGGCGATTTCATGCAATGCGGACGTTGCCAAGAAGCGAGCGTCGCAGGTCGCGAAGGGCCGGAAACTTATCGCGCCATCGCAACAACTCGTTGCGATCGAGCTCTGCACTGAGTGCTAACTCACCATCGCCAGCCTCTGCGATGATCTCGCCACTTGGCGAAACGACGAAGGAGTCGCCGTGATACGCGGCGTTGGGATCGTGACCAATACGGTTGGATGCGATCACAAATGCTTGGTTCTCGATGGCACGCGCAACCGCAAGTGCGCGGCGATGTACCGCGCGCGAGCCGGGCCAATTTGCGCCGATCGTGAAGACTTCAGCGCCCGCAAGTGCTGCAAGGCGAAAGAGTTCGGGAAATCGGAGGTCATAACAAATGAACGGCGCCACACGCCATGTTCCGTCCGCGAGCGGCACATCGATAACTGAGATGCTGTCTCCGGGCGCGTAGTGTCGGTCCTCATGCGCGGGGGAGAAGAGATGCATCTTCCGATATGTACCGGCGACCGATCCGTCGGGGCGGATGATGCTGGCGGCGTTGCGCAGACGCCTGTCAATTGCATCGCGCTCGGCGTGCCCAGACTGGATCCACACTCCGTGCCGCCGCGCGATCTCGGCAGTGGCGGTAACTGGATCGGGGCTGCCCTCGGGTCGCGGATCCATGGCGAAACCGGTGTCAGCCAACTCGGGCAGGAGAACAAAGTCACCTGGTGCAAGGTTTACGGACGCAGCGAGCCGCGCGATCGTGGCCCAGTTGCGTGCGGGGTCCATCCAGGCGATATCAAACTGCAGGGCGGCGATGCGCATGGCGCGCACCATAGCGGTTTGCAGGTGTTCGGTGCCCCAAAAACGAACCACCCCCGCATAAGAACGGGGGATGGTTTGTTTAGATGGGCGACCGACGGGATTTGAACCCGCGACTTTCAGGATCACAACCCGATGCTCTACCAACTGAGCTACGGCCGCCGTAGTGAAGGGAAACTATGGTATCCGGACGAGGAAGGGGGGTCAATCCCCTCGGATTCTTGTCGCGGAACCGGGCGACTAAGTCGGTATCCTTCGCCGTTTACGCTCCTCTTTTGGAAAGCAATCAACCAATGACCACCGCTGCGCCCTCCGCTGCCCGCCAGAAGCATGACTTCGGCACCGCCTCCGTCCACGCGAACCTCGCCGCGGCACGGCTCGTTGAATTGGCCATCGCCCGCGGCGAAGGCATGCTTGCAGCCAATGGCGCCCTGAACTGCGATACCGGTGCTCGCACTGGTCGCAGTCCCGATGACAAGTATTTGGAAGACACCGCAAAGATCCACGGCAACATCGCGTGGGGCAAGGTCAATCAGCCGGTCAGTTCCGCGCACTTTGACCTGATCCATGCCAAGGTCATGGAGTACATGCGGGCCAAGAAGGATGTCTTCCGCTTCGATGGATATGCCGGCGCCGATACCAAGTATCGCCTGAAGGTTTCTGTCTTCACTGAAGAAGCCTGGCACAGTCTGTTCGCCAAGACGCTCTTCATCAATGCCGAGCCGAATGAGCTGCCGACGTGGCAGAACGATTGGACCATCATTGATGCCTCGCGCCTTGAACTCGAAGACCCAGCGAAGTACGGCGTCAAGAACAAACTTTGCATTGTCCAGAGCCTTGAGCGCAAGTTGGTTCTGATTGTTGGAACCCGGTACGCGGGCGAGATCAAGAAGTCGATCTTCTATGCAATGAACTACGACCTTCCTGAGGTGGGCGTGTTCCCGATGCACTGCTCTGCCAACGTGGCCAAGGATGATCCTTCGAATGTTGCGGTCTTCTTCGGACTCTCCGGCACGGGCAAGACCACGCTCTCTGCCGACCCGAAACGCCGACTGATCGGCGACGATGAGCACGGCTGGTCGGACCGCGGCGTCTTCAACTTTGAGGGCGGGTGCTATGCAAAGTGCATCAATCTCAGCCAAGAAGGCGAGCCGCAGATTTGGAACGCCATTCGTTTCGGCAGCGTGATTGAGAATGTGGTGGTTGATCCAGTGACTCGCGTTCCGAACTACGACAGCGCGGCTCGCACCGAGAACACGCGCGTCACCTATCCGCTCGACTTTGTTCCGGACGCGGTGATGCCTTCAATCGGCACGCACCCAAGGAATGTGATCTTCCTCTCTGCTGATGCATTCGGCGTTCTGCCGCCCGTGTCCAAGCTCACCCCTGAGCAGGCGCAGTATTACTTTGTGAATGGTTACACATCGAAGCTTGCTGGCACCGAGGCGGGCGTGAAGGAGCCCACCCCGAACTTCAGCGCGTGCTTCGGCGGTCCGTTCATGCCGCGCGAGCCGATGGCATATGCCGCGATGCTTGCCGAGAAGATTAAGCAGCACGGCAGCACGGTGTGGCTCGTGAACACGGGCTGGACAGGTGGCCCATACGGAGTCGGAAGTCGCTTCAAGTTGAGTTACACGCGCGCCATTCTTTCGGCAGTGCTCGACGGCTCACTTGCGAATGCCACGTTCGTTGAGCATCCAATCTTTGGTCTGCATATGCCAACCTCAGTTCCTGGCGTGCCGACCGAAGTGCTTGACCCGCGCAACACTTGGAAGGACAAGGCGGCCTACGACGCGATGGCAAAGGATCTTGCCACGCGTTTCCGCAGCAATGATGCCAAGTACACGCTGAGTGATGGCGTACGGAAGGCGGGTCCGAAGGCCTAATTGGCCCCAAGGACCTTGAACATGGCAACCACTCACGCGCCCGCGCACGCCGTCACTGATGTTCGCTTCGAAGACATTGTTGAGGCGCGACGCCGCATTGCTGGCGGAGTATTGGTGACGCCATGCGTCGAGAGCGTTGCCCTTTCGGCCATTACCGGAGCGCACATTTTCTGCAAGTTGGAGTTTCAGCAACGCGCTGGAAGTTTCAAGGAGCGTGGTGCATGCAACGCATTGCTTCTATTGAGCGCGGAAGAACGTGCTCGTGGAGTTATTGCTGCAAGTGCTGGCAACCACGCGCTCGCGCTTGCGCTGCACGGGAAACGCTTGGGTATTCCAGTGACAGTAGTGATGCCGATGCACGCGCCGCTCGTCAAGCAACGCCGTTGTCGTGAGCTAGGCGCGCGCGTTCTTAACTACGGTGACAACATCGCTGAGGCGCGAAGCCGTGCCGACACGCTCGGTGCTGATGAGCATCTCACGTACATCAATGGATTCAATGACGCCGCGATTGTTGCGGGGCAGGGCACCATTGGGCTTGAGATTCTGGAGCAAGTTCCTGATCTTGACGCGATCGTCGTGCCGATTGGTGGCGCCGGCTTGATTGCGGGCATTGCCCTCGCCACGAAAGAAATCGCCCCACGCGTGCGCATTGTTGGCGTCGAGCCCACCCGCTGTGCAAGCTTTGCTGCAGCGATGGCTGCCGGCAAGCCAGTGCGAGTTTCAACCATCGCAACGCTTGCAGATGGCCTTGCAGTTCCCGAAGTTGGCGCACGCAGCTTTGAGATTGCGCGAACGCGCGTCGACGAGTGCGTCGCTGTTGATGAGAACGCAATCGCACTTGCGATTCTGCGACTCGCCGAATTAGAGAAAGGCGTTGTTGAGGGTGCTGGTGCAGCGCCGCTCGCCGCGTTCCTTGCTGGCAAACTTGATTCACTCAAAGGTAAGCGTGTGGCGCTTGTTCTGTGCGGCGGCAATATTGACCCGTTGGTATTCAGCCGCGTGATTGAGCAAGGTCTTGCAGTTGACGGACGGTTGGTGAAGTTCTCCGCAGTGATCAGCGATCGCCCGGGCGGCTTGGCCGACCTTGCTGGCACACTTGCCAAGTGCGGCGCGAGCGTTCAGGACATCCTCCATGAACGCACCTTCGGCGAAGCTGATGTTTCCACCGTGACAGTGCAGTGCGTCGTTGAGGTACGTGACCGCGGCCACGCCGAGGAACTATTTGAGGCATTGCTCGCGCGCGGGGTCCGAATCACCTCTCGCAGCGATCCGGTGGGCTGAGTTTTTCCAAAAATCTCTTCATGTGTGCTTCAGATGCCCTCCCGGGGGGTCGATTCATGCCGTGGAACCGCGTCCGACGATGGATGCGGCGAAACTTATTTGGCGCTTCTTAAGGAGCATCGCATGACACAGAACGCATTCGGCACGGAGAAGGAAGCACTCACCACTGGCGAAGTGGCGCGCATCTGCAATGTGGCAGCACGCACCGTCAGCAAGTGGATCGATGGTGGTCGCCTTGATGGCTACCGCATTCCTGGATCGCGTGACCGTCGTGTCCATGTTTCCGCGCTCGAGAACTTCGTTACAACACACGGGATTCCGTTTACGGCCGAAGCGCCGCAAGCGACGGCAACTACTCGCGTGCTCTTGGTAGACCTTGATCGAACCGCTACGGAGACCGTTCGTGAAGTGCTGACTGATCTTGGTGGTTACACAGTGGAAACCGCGTCTGATGCGCTCTCAGCAGCAGTCGCGTGTGGGGCGTCGACTCCTGACGTGGTGGTGTTTGATTACTCTGCCGGCGATCCGGTGGCCTTCATCTCCGCGCTGCGGTCCCGGCCAAACTTTGCCAGCACGCGATTCTTCGCTAGCGGCGCAGAATTCACCGATGACGGCATTTCACTTACTCGACGCGGGTTTGAAGCGGTCATTCGTAAGCCGTATTCGGTGCGTGCGTTGCTCGAAGCAGTGACATCGCCCCGCACGAGTGCGCGCCGCGCAGGTTGACATTCGCTACGCACCGATGCGGCGGTCCAACCTAGACTGCTCCTCCCATGCGGATTGCGCTTGCACGTTTCGACGCCCTGGTTGGCGATGTTCCCGGAAATTCCCGGCGAATGCTTGATCGCGCCGTGGAACTCTCCGGCGGCGGAGCGGACTGCGTGGTATTTCCTGAACTCTCGATGGTTGGCTATCCGCCGCGGGATCTCCTGCAGCGCGAGGGCTTTGTCGAATCCTGTGAACGGGCGGTCGTGGCTCTCGCCGCAGATCTCCTCAGGCGTGGAGCAGGCGGGGTAGCCGTCCTTGTTGGCGCATCGATGCGCGCCTCCGACCACGGTGGTCAAATCATGAACGTCGTTGCGTTGTTGCGTGGCGGTCGCGTGGAAGCAACCTATGCCAAGCGACTGCTTCCCGACTATGACGTCTTTGACGAACCGCGACACTTCGCAGCGGGCGGATCGCCGCTTGTCTTTGCATGCGGAACGGAGCGCGTTGGCGTTGTGATCTGCGAAGACCTCTGGCGCGGCGAAGATGCACTTGCTGCCGGTCATTCCTATTCGATCGATCCAGTGGCAGAGACAGTTGCGGCGGGCGCAACGGTGATCGTGTGTCCGTCGGCAAGTCCTTGTGCCGCCGGAAAGCACGCTCGTCATACGGAGATCCTGCGATCCGCGGCACGGCGCGGTGGCATACCGATCTGCTCACTGAATGCGTCCGGAGCTGATGATGACCTAGTCTTTGACGGCGACGCGCGCATTGTGTTCTCTGACGGCACCGCAATTGCCGCGCCGCGTTGGGGTTTCGATGCGCTGCTTCACAACTTCCACGCGCCACGCGCGGCTGGTGAGCCACATGATTCCGGCCTCGTCGCCGGGGCGGAGCACGCTGAACGTTGGCACACAATTATCACAGGTATTTCAGGCTATTTCCGCAAGACTGGCCACACCCACGCGGTGCTTGGGCTCTCTGGTGGTATTGACAGCGCGCTCGTTGCTGCGCTTGCCGTTGCTGCTCTTGGCGCGGACCGCGTGACGGGCATATTGATGCCAAGTCGGTTCTCAAGTGATGGTTCGCGCGCAGATGCGTGGGAACTTGCGCGGCGGCTTGGAATGCGGGCGTTCGAAATTCCGATTGAACCCGCGCATGACGCGCTTGCTTCTCATCTAACGCCGTACTTTGCGAGCGCCGGCGCCTCGCTTGATGGCCTGGCTGACGAAAATCTCCAAAGCCGCCTGCGTGGCATACAACTCATGGCATTCTCAAATGCAACTGGTGCATTAGTGCTTGCAACTGGGAACAAGAGTGAATACGCGGTTGGCTATTCCACACTCTATGGTGACATGTGCGGCGCGCTTGCGCCAATTGGCGACCTCTTGAAGACAGATGTCTGGGCACTTGCGCGCTGGGCCAATGCGCACTGCGCAGAACTGGGGTTGGCTTCGGGAGTCACTCTTGGATTCGTCACCGCGCCGATCCCTGAAGCAAGCATCGCCAAAGTTCCGAGCGCTGAACTTCGGCCAGACCAAGCGGACCAAGACACGCTTCCGCCCTATGAAATTCTCGACGCGATTGTCCGCGGCTGGATTGAAGAGGAGCGCTCAATCGATGCGATCGCTGCAGCGCATGCGATTGATCGCGCGCTGGTTGAGCGATGGACGCGTGCTATCGATATGGCGCAATACAAGCGTGCTCAGGCTCCGGTGATCATTCGCCTGAGTGTGCGTGCGTTCGGTCCAGGACGGCGCATGCCGATCGTCATGCGCGATGTTCGCTAGCGAAGCAGCCTGTTTCAATGGAACATTCTGCGGCGCAAATCACCCGGTAGTGGACTTCTGACCTCGGAATGCGGTCGGGACTTCGATGCCTGGAATCGGCAGCGTCTCGCCGCGCACTTGCAGCAGTTGGTCGGCTTCAATGCAGTAAGCAGTCAGCGCACCTCCGTATGCGCAGCCAGTATCAATGTTGGCGAAATATGGAACACCGTTCTCGCCGCGAAGGACGATCGGTTCGCGCACCGGTCGATGCCCAACGATGATGAGCCCTTCCGAACCGTTGTAGTGCTCCCACCAGTTTGGTTCGCCTTCTGCAGCCTTGAGGTGGATCTTCACATCATCAGGTGTGTGCTCAACGCCAAGTTTGGTATCGATGCCACCATGTACAACGGTCCACGTTCCGCGCGGGTGTCGAACATCAACGCGGTCGCATGCCTCGGTGAGAAGCCATGTGGCCTCGCGCATCAGCCCGGCACGCTGCAGCATTTCAATTGCCACACGCTCAGTGCGCGGCAACAAATCAATGCTCGCGCCCGACTGCATGCGTACGACCGCTCCAAGCAGGCGTAGGTCATGGTTTCCACACACAAGGTCAACGCGATGCCCCTGCGCGCGGCGATCCATGATGGCGCGTACGACGCGACCCGGCTCCGGTCCCTTGGTGAAGAGGTCGCCCACCAAGATGGTGCGTGCGCCAGGAAACCAGCGATCAACCAAGACCAGCAATTGCTCAAACTCCGCCCCACAGCCGTGAATGTCACCGATAGCCACCGTAGACGTCTTGGGTCGTGCCGGGGCGCGTCCTGCGCCGGAATTGCTGCCCGTCCGAGGCGTTTCCATGCGCGCAGTGTGACACAGAAGACAGCTGAAGTCCAGTAGTCGCGGCGATCTTTACAATCCGCGAATGCCGATCCGTCTCCTTCCTCGCCAACTTGTCGACCAGATTGCTGCTGGCGAGGTGGTCGAGCGTCCCGCGAGCGTTGTGAAGGAACTCGTTGAGAATGCGATTGATGCTGGTGCGCAGCGCATTGAGGTTTCAGTTGATGGCGGTGGCGTCGATCGCATCGCGGTGGCTGATGACGGAGGCGGCATTCCGCCTGAAGAACTTCCGCTTGCCATCGCAAGCCACGCCACGAGCAAGATCTCCTCTTCTGAAGACCTTGCGGCCATCGGCACGATGGGTTTCCGCGGCGAGGCGCTGGCGTCCATCGCAAGCGTTTCGCGACTTTCGATCACCAGTCGCGTGACAGGCAGCGATGCCGGCGCGCGCATTGAAGTGGACGGCGGCGTAGCCAGCGAAGTGCGACCGGCCGGATGCCCGATCGGGACAGTGGTCGAAGTGCGGCAACTGTTTCACAATGTTCCCGCGCGCCGAAAGTTCCTGCGAACTGCGTCAACCGAACTCGGTCGCATTGAGGAAGTGTTGGAATCAATTGCGCTGTGCCGCCCAGATATCGCGTTTCGACTTGTTGCAGACGGCAAGCCGCGGATTGATCTTCCTGCCACCACCGATGCTCGGCGTCGCGTGCTTGCGGTGCTCGGGGAATCAATCGCCGAAGGGTTGTTGGAAGTGAACGCCGATACGGTCCTTGAAGGCGGCGCTCCAATCACTCTGTGGGGTTTGGTCGGCCGACCATCACTCGCGCGCGGCTCGGGTCGCGCGTTGCGGTTTGCTCTGAACGGGCGCGCGGTGCTCGACCGAACGCTTGCGCACGCTGTGAAGGAAGCATTTCGTGGCCTTGTTGATCCGGGACGAACCCCGATCGCATTTGTTGCGGTTGAGATGGATCCATCGCTTGTTGATGTCAATGTTCATCCAGCCAAGACGGAGGTTCGCTTTCGGCAACCGAATTTCGTTCACCAATGCGTGATGCGCGCGGTGCGTGATGCGCTGCGCGCCGCAGACCTTGTGCCATCTTTCACACTGATGCATCACGCGCACGGCGTCGTGCACGGAATGCAGGGCGCTGTAGTTCCACCAAGCGCCGGCAGTTTCACAGGGGGCAGTTACACAGGCGGTGCGAGTGCTCACGCCGATCGCACGCATTCTTCTTCATCGAGCAATGATTTCAGTAACTTTGCCGCGCTCGCTGTTGATCGCGCACTGCACGGCGCACCGCCTGTTGTGCTTGTTGGCGCACCGGATGACACGCTGCACGGCAACCGCACAGCGCGACGCGTTATGCAGGTGCATGGCAGTTACTTGGTAGTGGAAGATGCAGAAGGCATCTTGGTGGTTGACCAACATGCGCTGCACGAGCGCGGAATGTTTGAGGAATTGAAGGCGCGCATTGCAGCAGCTCCGCTTGAGTCGCAGCGCATGCTTGTGCCGGCAACGATCGAAACTGACCCGCGTGCGGTTGAAGCAATCGCTGACGCTGGGCCACTCCTTGAGCGTCTGGGAATTGAGCTTGGCGCGGTTGGTCCGCGTGCTGTCTTGGTGCACGCCTATCCGACCTTTCTCCTCGGGCGCGGGGTTGAGCCGGCGGCGTTCATTCCGGGCCTACTTGCGCAGATTGCAGAGGATGGTCACGCGGACTTTGAAACCGCACTGCATTCAGTTCTTGACATGATGGCCTGCAAAGCATCCGTAAAGGCGGGTGATCGACTGTCGCCGACAGAAATCGATGCGCTGCTTGATTTGCGTGATCGCATCGAACGCGGCACTGCATGTCCGCATGGTCGACCCACCGCGCTGCGTATCAGTATGCGGGATCTCGAGCGAAATTTCGGGAGATCCTGAGCGATGGCAACGCAGACAAATCTCACTGAGGAATGGCTCGCAGCCGAACACGGTGCGCGTTCGTTCAGCATTGCTGGTGGATGGGGAAGTGCGGATGGCGTTGTTGCATCGCCCACTGTGGATCCTGGCTGGTTCGCGCGCACGCGCACCGGCGCCAACACGTCGGCTCTGCCTGTGGTGCTCTTGGCGCCGCAGTGGCCCGGCTTAGAAGATTCTGTTCCCGTGGCACTCGCCGATGACGCGTTGGCGGTGGGATTGCTGCGCGCCGGCGTTCGCGTCGCCCGGCTTCGAGCGGTCAACTTTGCGGGGTCGCCGGATGTTGGCATGTGGATCGATGCGATCGTTGATGCGCTGCAATCGGTTTCCTCAGACGCCGGTGGCGTGGGATTGGCTGGCACTTGGGTTGCCGGGACTGCATGCGCGCTGGCAGCGGCACGGCGCGAGGATCTGCAACTTCTGGTGTGCGTAGGCGCACCGAGCGCAGAGATCATGAGTCGTCGAACACCGGAGAATGAGGACGATCCGATGTGGACATCCTCAATCACACTTCAACTGATTGAGCAACTCGCGGACCTTGCGCCGCTCGAAGCGGTCGGAGTTTTTTCGCGACCAGCGTTCTTTGTCCAAGGGGCCGCTGATGAATTGCTGTCGGCGGCACACTTGGAGGCATGGCGCGCAGCGCTCGCAGTCACCGGTCGCGCCGGCGACGGTGTGGAAATCGGATTCACCGATGCATTCTTTCGTGGTGTTGACGCGGCAGGTGCAATCGACATGCACGGCGAAGAAGGTCGATCGCTGATGGCGGACGCAGTAGCCACATGGGTGGCGCGCACGGTCACTCCGGCGTCGGCGGCTCGTCGCGTTCGGTGACGATTTGGTAATAGACCGTCTCGCCGGTGCGCATCATGCGGCGCAGATAGGGCGCGCATAGGCCGCATCCGGTTCCGCACTTGAATTCCTGCTTGATTTCTGCAAACAGGGCGCCGGGATGCGACGCTAGCCACCGCTTGACGGTGCTGAATTCCACCTTATGACAGACGCATCGTTCGATCCGCACGAATCAATCGCCTCCATATGAAGAATCAGTTGCGGAGAGAAATCCGTTGTTGGGGAAGTCCATCACCCAAGTAGCCATTGCTGGCGGGATGCCTGGGTTTGACTGTGGCTCTGTGTATGTGGACACGTGTCCATCAAGGTGCGCGCAACATGTGCACCCGCCCCAGTGCCGAAATGCTTGGGTGCCCGCAGCTACGAGACCAAGGTCTCCCTCGGCGCGATTCATCGGCGCGCGCATGAATTTGTTTGCGCCGCCACGCCATCCTCCGTCCCCGAAGACGGCGGTGGCAGATGGATTGCAGATCGCGGTTGGTGGAATTCCCATGCGCGCGGTTCGCCATCCATCAAGTGCCGTGCCGTCGCTCGCGATGGTTGGATACGTGCCCTCATGTCCGAGGTAACTGGTGTTGTAGTTGTAGCCCGTGTACGGATCCGCGCCGAATGTGGAAGCGCCTTCAAAGTCCGGGCATTGCTGCACGGCGAGCGGCGTGTCGGTGTAGTTCCACAATGGTCCGGGCGTCACCACGCCGGCGCGCTGTTCAAAGTCCCACGCGATGGTTCGTACCACGCCAGTATCAAGGACATAAAGGACCGCGGCTGGCATTGCGCCGTTCGAGGAAACATACGCCTCGCAGGCAATTGAAATCTGCCGCAAGTTGGATGTGCATGCAGTACTTCGAGCAATTCCGGAAGCGGATCGAAGTCCAGGCAAGAGGAGCGCAATGAGAGTGGCAATCACAGTAACCACCACGAGGAGTTCAACGATCGTGAAGGCGCGGCGCGCGGCGGGAGTGCGACGTGTCATGACCAGGACCCCAGCAGAATTCCAAGATCGGAACCATTCACGTGCCCGTCATGATCCATGTCGGCCCAACATTCGGCGCACGAACCCCACGCGCCGAGCAGTATTCCAAGGTCAGAGCCATCGATGCGTCCATCATTATTCAGGTCCGCAATTGCTCGCACCGCGCGAACGGCAACCACTGCATCGACCTCTGGAACGCTTGCAGCATCTGCGGCAACTCGAATGCGGATGAACCGTGCCGAAGTAATGCCCGCATCAGCAAGATCAATACGAGTGCCGCCCGCGGCATTGCCGTACACGGCGAGCAACTCCGGCCAACTGAGACCAACAATAGATTCCGCAGTGATGTGCGGGTCAATCGGAAGTGCTGGATCGGTTGGCACGGCGCCTTGCGCAGTGGAGTAGGGCGAAACATCGCTCCAGCCGAGCGTCGGCAGTCCGCCGTCAGCGATCGCACCGGGAACTGCGAACCAGGTGACGCCATCGCTGCTCACATCGATCGCGCCTCCTTCTTGAAACACCCATCCAGCAACGCCACCCGGATAGGCAAGGTCGCCGCACATGGAATTGCCATAGACGATGAGATCAATGCCGAATGGATGCGAGGGATCGTTCGTTACTGGCTCGTCAAATGCGATCACAAGTTCACCGCCGCGACCGATTGACACGATCTCTGACGGCATGAAGGCTGGACGAAATGGAGTGACTGCGCCGGGTTCGATTCCAACACCGGTGAATCGCGTTGGTGGTCCGAGCGCGCTTGCAGGATTCTGGTACGAGCCACCCGCTCCGCTTCCAGCCGTGTAGCGAACAACTGTTGACGCGCACCGTGGCACATCTGCGATCGCTGCCACGCTGATGAGCGCCGCGCTGATGCACGCCGCGATGATGCGCGGGGGCATGCCGTCCATGGCATGTACAGAGATGAAATCCATGATGGCCTGGCTCGGCTGCCGAAGCAGCCGTAAGTGGTCCGTCCGGTCTTGAGCCCAAAACGCGTGGGCGTGACCGATGCGCAGGCCGGTCTTCCGGCTAAGAGGCTCCGGCTCCGCCTTCCCAGCCCAGCGCGTTGCACGCGGAGCCAGTGGCTAGTGGAAACCGGCTGCGGGAGTGCCCGCTGCCCCATTCACGGCGGCGCGTCCGCGGCGGTCTTTCACCGCCTTCCCGAGCCGAAATTTGTGCATTTGGACGGACCTGTCCGAATGCGCCAAATTTCGGCCTTCCGCAGCCACGGGGCTGCGAACGCCTGCGCACGATCGAGTGTAGCGGCTCTTATGGGGGAGCGTCCCGAAACTTTCATTGACACCGAGGCGTCCGGTGGCGTAGATTCGCGACCCTTCCCGGGCATCCGGAAGGGGGTCGGCTGCGTAGCCCTCCACCGAAGGATCGGTGCGGCACTCGCCTCCCGCCCTCCGTATGCCCCGTTCAGCCACTCTGGCTGGGCGCTATTTGTCACGAGCCGCTCCCGCTGTGTGGGTGCGGCGCTCCGAAATTGAGGTCCAGAAGTGCACGTCCTGAAGCGTTCGCAGCTGATTCTCCCGCTCGCAATCGTCGCCATGAGTGGCGGCTGGACGCTGCCTGCATTGGCGCAGGATGGCGCTGCCCCGGCAGCGGCTCGCCCAGAGGGTGGTTCTGACCATGCCAAGCTTGTTGAAGCGGCAACACTTTTTGTTCACAACATCATGATCGCCAAGCCCGACGGCGCAGCGGCAGCAGCCAATGTTCTGCTTGCTGACTCGGTGGAGCCAAGCGAACTCGCGATGGTGATCGACGGTGCGGATCTCGGCAAGCGCATGGACGATGCGTTCCGTCGGAGTCGTCGCATGACAGATGTTGCTGACGCATCTGCTGCACTCGAAACCAAACTCGAAGCGGGTCGGCAATTGCTTGCTCGCAAGATTGAGCGCATTGAAGAAGCGGTCAAGATGCTCGTTGGTCCAATGCGCGGTCAGATGATCGCCTCCGATCGATTGATGGCAGCTGGCGAATACGCCGTGCCTGCCCTCATGCGCCAGATCGTGGAAGGGCGTGACCTTGGACTTGAAGCCGCATCGATGCGGATGCTCGTTCAAATGCGCCGTCAATCCGCGCTTCCGCTTGCGCTCTCAGTGAAGTCGCTTGATCCCGCAGCGCAGCGCAAGATCTGCGTGATCCTTGGTCAACTTGGCTATCCGGTATCGGTGCCAGTCCTCTTGGATTTGGCGCAAACCAAGGGCGTTACCCCCGATGTCACCGGCGCAGCTATGGACGCGGTCCGCGCGCTCGGCGCCACGGATCAGCCTGCGCACAAGGCTTATGCGGATCAGGCGTATGCATTCCTGACGGCTGACCCATCGCTTGCTGCGTATCCGTCGGAATCAATGCAGAACGTTTGGAAGTGGACGGAGTTCGGCGGCCTCGCTGCTGATCGCATTTCCACGAAGGTGTACTTCGATGCGATGGCGATGATGCTTTCGCGCCGTGCGCTTGAACTTGATGCGAGCGACGATCGTGCGTTGGCTATCTTCGTTGCGGCTGACTTGCGTCGCGAGGCTTCGATGGCCGACGGCGTGATTGATCCGCTCTTTGATGGCCAAGGACGCTCCGCGCAGTTCTATGCAACCACTGCTGGCCCTCACACCATGCAGGCCGTGTTGCAGATGGGCATGGACTTGTCGGACACCGGTCTGGTGCGCGCCTCGCTCGCAGCGCTCCGCGAAACCGCAAGCGCATCGGCCATGATTGGCGATGGCTCAACCGCGGTTGTGAAGGCTCTTGATTACACCGATCGCCGCGTGCAGTTCGAGGCCGCGTTTACGCTCGCTTCGATCACGCCGAAGGCTTCGTTTGCTGGAAGCGAGCAGGTTGTTCCGCTCCTAGCGCAAGCTGTTCGCGGTGGCAGCGAAACCTACGCGGGTGTGATCAGTCGCGGTACTGAGGATGCGCAGCGCATCGCTGGTGCTCTTCGCGCACTCGGATTTATGCCGTTGACCGCAGCCCGTGATGCCAAGGAATTTGGAGAGATCGCAGCTCGGAATGCTGGAGCTGACATGGTGGTCATCGCTGGCAACGGCGCGCAGGTGCGTTCGCAGTATCAGGCTGTACGCGCTACGCGTATTGGCGCCAAGATTCCAGTCATTGTGGTGGCTCAGCCTGCCGACAAGGCGGGGCTCGACAAGCTTGCTGACGACGGTCGCACCGTGGTGCTCGGCGCAGACATCTCCGATGACGCATTCAAGGCTGGCGCAGATGCGTTGGTTGCGAAGGCGCTCGGCGGTCGATTGGGCGCTGCAGACAGTTCGCGCTATGTGAACGACGGCGTCGAAGCGCTCACGCGTATCGGCCAGGCGTCGGGCAGCGTCTACAAGATTGCTGATGCTGAGTCAGGGCTTGTCGATGCATTGCGAACCCAAGAGGGAGCCGTGAAGGTTTCCGTTGCAGCGCTCTTGTCCATGGTTGACAGCACGCGTTCACAACGCGCGATCATTGATGCTGCGCTGGCTGCAGAGGGCGATGAGCAGACGATGCTCTTGGCGCCTGTTGGTCAGGGCGCGCGTCGATTTGGTTCGAAGGCGACGACCGCTCAGGCTGATGCGATTCGTGAACTCGTGAAGAAGTCGACCGGTTCGTTGGCAGACGCAGCGGCCGCGGCGTTCGGCGCGCTTGGTTTGCCGTCCAGCGAGGCCGTTGACTTGATCATCAAGTCGCGCGTTCCTGGAGTGCGGGTTGCGCCGGCTGAAGGTGCACCAGCGGGCGATGCGGGCTCGGGTGGTGCTGCTGATGCGCCAAAGAAGG
>CANJHD010000008.1 GCA_947474065.1 Planctomycetaceae bacterium | reverse complement strand
CGCATCGTCCGTCGGGACCAAAGCGCCGATCGAATCGGCCTCCGCCGGACACGACACTGAGGACACCCCATGCCACGTGCACGCAAGGGCGCAGCCCGAACCCAGGCTCGCCGCAAACTTCTCCGCGAAGCTCGCGGTTACTACGGAACGAAGAGCCGCCTCAAGCAGCAAGCGAAGGTCGCCATCATGCGCGCCCTGCGCAACATGTGGCGTCACCGCCGCCTGCGCCGCCGCAACTATCGCCAGCTCTGGATCACCCGCATCACTGCGGCATGCCGGATGCGCGGCTTCAAGTACAGCCTGCTGATCAATGGTCTGTCCCGTGCGGGATGCCTGTTGAATCGCAAGATGCTCAGCGAAATCGCCATCCATGATCCAGCGACTTTCGACACGCTGGTCACCACGGCCCGCACGCATTGCTCCGTTCAGCATCACGCGAAGACGGCCAAGGCTGCCTAAATCGTGACGCGCGCAAAGCGCGTGTAGATGAGCTGCAGAACAGCGCTCATCAGCACATTGCAAGTACCAATGACAACGCCCCGCATCACGCGGGGCGTTGTTCCTTTTCCCTTCACTCCGCCCCTGCCACCGGTTCGCGCACTACTGCGACGGCTGGCTGTATTTATTTCGTTGCGCTCCGCTTACGCGTTGCGCCACTTACGCACTGATGCGCGCCGCTGCAATACTGGCGATGGCAGCTGCACGTTGATGCGCCATGGATGGCCCACCTGGCAACGAACCAAGCACGCCGCGAAGTGACGCGGCCTGCGCGTTCTCCTCGCGGATGGATTCGTAGATTTCTTTGCGATGAACGGCAACGCGGGCTGGAGCATTGACGCCCAAGCGAACCTTGTCGCCACGAATGTCAACAATGACGATCTCAACATCGTCACCGATCATGATGGCTTCTTCACAGTGTCTTGAGAGAACGAGCATGGTGGCCTTCCGTGGCTTGCAATCGGGACCGACGATCCGTCGGCGGTCCGTAGTTTGTGCCGCGCTTGCGCGCGGGCTTCAGGCGCTTTGCGCAACCGCGGTGCCAGGCAGACGCACCAACTCATGTCGCGTGCTCCAAGTGCGATCACTTAGCACCAGTTGGATGCCGGTGCGCGATGCCGCATTTACGACAATCGGGCCCTGGAGATTGGCAGTGATGGCGCCGTCACGGCGGTTCACGATGGCAAAGATGGTGGCATCCTCGGCCCGTTCAAGGCCAAGTTCCGTCAACTCGCCGGCACGAATCGGCACGCTGTAGCCGGTTGCCCATGCGGTTGGATCGGTCACCACGAAGGCCAGTTCCGGGTCCTCAATCGACTGGAGCCAATAGAAGACGCCGCGATCATCGGGCTGCAAGAGCGCGAATGTGCGGAATCGGGCAAACCCAAGCAAGCCGTGTGGAAACACGAGCAGGCGACTGGGGTCGATCTCAACTTCTCCAAAGCGTGTCGTTCGAACCTTCATGTGGAACTCCGTTCCTGGGGTGATGCGGTGCATTCCGCGGGCGAACTTCTGTCCGCCGTTGTGCTGCTGAGATATCGGTCATGCGCCCGCCGGACCATGAGCGATCTGAGAAGATGTCCGCATGACCGCCTCGACCACCCTGCCCAACTCCCCCCTCGACCGCCGTGCGCAGTTCGCCGCACTGGCGGTGTGCAGCTTGGCCGTTGCGGGCGGGGTACTTGCGGCAAGCGGATTTCCAGCGAAAGTTTGGTTGGCGCCGGCCGGGCTCGCGCCGATCGCCTGGATTGCTGCAGCCGCTGGCTACGGTCGAGTGCTCCGGCGCCTGCTGTTTCCGAACATGAGTGCTGGCGACCCGCGCCGAGTACCGCTCGCCCTTGGGCTCGGCGTTGCGTTCGCACTCGTGCTGGTCAACCTGCTTGCAACATGCGGTTGCCTCCCGGCGCATACATGGTCGCGCGCGGTGTGGTGGACGGGCATGGCGATCGGCTGGCTCCTTGCGGGACTGTCATGGCCATTCGTTCGCGGTCTGTTCTGCGTGCGTCGGATGGCGATCGATCCCCTGCTCTGGTGCGCGCTTCCGGCATTGGCTGCACTGGCGCTTGCCGCCGCGATTCCGCCCGGTCTTGCGTGGAGCACCGAGTTCGGCGGCTATGACGCTCTTGCATATCACCTTGAGTTGCCAAAGGAGTGGCTCGCTGCAGGCGCCCTCGAGCCGCTTCGAAACAATGTGTATTCCGCGTTCCCAAGTTTCGTAGAGGGCGCTTACCTGCAGTTCTTCGCACTCTCGTCCGGCCCGGCACCCGCGCACGCGATGGCCATGGCGCCGCAGATGATGCATGCGTTGCTCGCGGTCTGTGCTGCGTGGATGGTTGCCGCCACAGCGGAAACACTCGCAGGCGGCGATCCGCGCCGGCGTGCATGGGCGCGAGCCATCGGTTGGTGCGGATTCCTCGGCATTCCGTGGGTGATTGTCACTGCCAGCCTGGCCTACAACGAAATGGCAGTGCTCCTGATGCTTGCCGCTGCCATGCTGGCTTGGACGGCGCGCGCAAGCACGGGAGCGTGGCGAATCGGAATCGCGCTCGGGCTGCTACTCGGCGCGGCGGTTGGTGCGAAGCTCGTGGCCGCAGGCATGGTGGTGATGCCGTTCGCATGTTGGGCACTGCTGACGGCGCGCACTACGGATGAAGCAAGCGCGGGGATTTCGTTGAGCGAAGCGAACAGCGCGGGTGCCAGCGCAACGCAAGCACCGCGATCCGCACCCAACGCACTCGCACTCGCCTCAAGCGTGGTGGCAGCATCGCTCACCGCACTCCTTGTGCTTGCTCCGTGGCTCATCAGAAACCATCTAGCGACTGGCTCCGCAACATTCCCGTTCGCGGTTCCGCTCTTAGGGACCGGCAGCGGATGGTGGGATGCCGAACAGATGACTCGGTTCGCCGCAGGTCATGGAGCACCCGCCGGCGTCGGGATTGGTGCACGCTTCATTGAGCTCCGGAACGCGGCCTTCCTGCAAGGATTCGGCGCAGCACCGAATACCGATCCGTGGCTTCCGCAATGGAGCATCGCGTTCTGGATCGGTAGCGCGGCGATCATGGCACTGCTCGTGCGCGCGCGGCGCGGAGGTCTTGCACTCGGGGCGATGCTGATTCTGCAACTTGCATTCTGGATGTTCGCCACGCACATGAAGTCTCGCTTTCTGCTTCCCTGCGCCGTGCCGCTGACGGTGGCAGTGGCGGTGTTGGCGGCGCCCGTGATCGCACATCATGCGCGCCGGATGATGGTTGGATTGACAGTTCTTCTGCTGAGCGCGTGGTCGCTGCAGCCCGCCCTCCTCATGCGGCTCGACCCACGCACGGACAACAATGTGGAACTGTGCGCCGCGCTCCGCGCCGGAGCAATGGACATTGGACCTGGCACCGCCGCCCTTGCGCAGGAATCGGCTGCACTCGGCGATGTCATGCCTCTGGCGTGGATTGCTAACTGGCTGCTGCCGCCGGAAGCAATCCTCGGAAGCGAAGGCGATGCCGATGTGTTCTGGTGCCGCACCGCGCCGGTCACCGGCACCGTGTGGGACGGCGGTCCGTTGGCGCGCGTCTTGCGCGCGCATCCACACGACCCGGTCGCCGCTGCGCGTGCGCTCAGCACCGATGAGCACCTCACGCACCTTGCAATCGGCGAGTCCATGCTGGCACGTTGGAAGGCGTCCGGTTGGATCGACCCCATCCTGACGCCAGATCGCGTGCGGGCGGTGGCGGCGCTCCTCAACCCAGTGGCGCACACCGCTTCTGGCGGCGTCGTCTACAAGGTGCCGCTCGCCCACTGAGACACTCGTAGACTGCATGAATGAACAGCGCGATGATCGTCGCCATCCTTCTTTGTGCGCAGCTAACGCCCGCGCCTCCTGCTGAACCCGCACCGTCTGGCCCGCCGCCTGCCAAGAGTGTCGACGGCGCTGCTGGAATTGCCGCGATCTGGAAGGACAGCACCATCACGTGGGACCGCCTGCGTCCCGTGCTTGCAGAACTCGCGGGAAGTGCCGCGCTGCAAGAAGTGCTGCTTGACGAACAACTCGCAGAGCGAGCACGCGCGCGCGGCATCGCGCCGGACGCCGCAGCGCTCAAGCGCGAAGAAGAATTGCTGCTTGGTTACCTGGATAAAGACCGTGCGCGCGCGGAGCGATTGCTCGAAGAATTACGGGCGCGCCAAGGCCTTGGACCCGTGCGTTGGCACGGACTGCTGTGGCGCAATGCCGTATTGCGTGCGTTAGTGGCAGCCGATGTCGAGGTGCAAGAGACACAGATTGTGGCGGCCCATGATGCAGCGCACGGAGCCAAGCGAAAGCCACGCGTGATTGCCGTCCCTGACCTCCGCGGCGCGCAGGCCGTCACCGATCGCTTAGCGAAAGGTGATCGCTTCGAAGACATTGCTGCTGAAATCAGCACTGACGTCAGCGGCACTCGCGGCGGGCTGATCTCCCCCATGAGCAAGCTTGATCCGGGAGTGCCTGCCGCCGTACGCGAAGCGCTCTGGTCAGTGACTACGGTGGGTGCTGTATCTGCACCCGTACTTGTGGGCACCGGCTACGTGATCGTTCGTTACGAAGGGGATGTTGCAGGCGACGGTGTGCCACTCAGCGCAGTGCACGAAGAGGCAGCGCGGGCCGTCCGCATTGCTCAGGAGCGCGCTCGCATGGATCAACTTGCGCAAGAACTGGTGCGCACTGCCAAGCCAACCATCTTTGACGCCGCACTCTCCGACGGATGGAACCGCGTCAGGATGGAAGCCACGAGATCCGGGCCACCGCCACAGGGGTAAGCAGAGCGATCGGTATCGCAACCGCTACCGCCGCCGGCAATCCACTGATCGGCGCCGCCATGACTACGGCAGAAACGATGATGGTGGGCACCGCAATGATGGCTGCGGCGACACACATCTGCAACATATTGGCTGGCCCGCGCTTCAGAAAGAACGGCACGGCAATCGCCAACACCAATAGGTTCACAAGCACCGAACCGACACGCCCGAATTGCATCCGATCCGCTTGCGAACGGTCGAGCGCTCCGGCTTCTGCAAGTTTGCCAAGATCAGCGCTCGAGAGCATCTGCGCAAAGAGTCGGTAGTGCCGTGCAGTGATGGCCTTTGGCGAAAGATCCGTCTTCCATTCCGCTGCTGGAACTGGCGGCGGAGACTGCGTCACACCATCGCGCACGGCGGGGTCGCGCACGACAGACGTGCCGCCCGTCAATACCCAAGTGGATCGCGCTTCGTCCCACTGCGCCGACGGCGCTGTAGTGCGGCGCACCAGCGAACCACGCTCATCACGTTCAAGACCAAGGAATCCAGTGATCCGATGCGACTCCGGATCGAAGCTGGATGCATAAAGCAAATTACCAGCGCTATCACGCGTCACTGTCACCGGAAACGAGGCGCGATCACGTCGACCAAGATCTGAGTGATCAAGCATCAACTGGTCAGCGAAACTCGGAAGCACAAGTTCCTGATTCAGCACGCCAAGGACATTCAGTCCCAGCGATGCCGCTATTACCGCCCACACACAGCGCCGAAGCGGAACGCCAGCAGCCATGATCGCCACTAGCTCGCGCGTGCGATGCATCTGCGAGAACGTGAATCCCATGGCACCCACGCATAGCAGACCAACCATGAACTGGAAGAATTGAAACGCACGCGGTCCGTGAAACTGCACAATCATGGCAAAGAACGCCACAATCCGGTTGCTGTAGATCCCATTCTCAACAACAAATGACGCTGCACGCAAGTACTTCTCCATCTGCAGAATCACATCGATTGATGACGCGAAGACGAAGAGCAGCGTGAACAGAACAAAGAAGTTCCAAAGAAAGCGTCCGATGATGGTTCGGTCAAGTATGCGCATCGCTAGTTGCTCGCCGGTTCAGTTCCGAACGATGCGCCTCCAGGTTAAATACAGTATTGAAAGCAGCAAGAGATTCCCGCCCCACATGACGAACGAGCCGACCCACAGACTTCCGTCCGACATCAGCAACTGACCACCAGAGACTAGGAAGATGTTGCTGATCGCTGGGATAAACGCCAAGAGATAAACAGTGAGCGGCATCGCGCGTTTCAATGCAACGGCGAGCGCAGCGCCAAGGAGAAGTACCAATACGATGCTTGTTGACTGCGCAAGGCGGTTGGCAACGTGCGAATCACACTCCCACACCACATCGTCTCGCATCAGTTTCAGGCGCGCCACCTGCCGAGGCAACTGAGCGCGCATTGCCGAAAGCGGCGCGATTTCATCTACGGTGGGGAATTCACGAGCCGCGCGCAGCACATCAACACTCGGAACCGAAGACCAATCCTTCGGAACGCAACCGACCGGAAGTAGATCATCGATCCGTGGCGCCCACCGACCGGGAAGCCCGGTGACGAGGTCTTGGGCCTGGGTAGAACCCGGAATAATCAGGGCAAATCGTGGTTCGAAACCTGCCTCACTCAAGGCGCGCAACGTGCCGGCCGATGCGTGAGCACTTCGGATCGACTTGCCCTTTGCTGTTTCGAAGAGCAAGAAATCGTCATGACCAGGCGCCGGATGCAGCTCACCGTTCTTCACCACCACCTGACTGATGCTGAACATGCGCTCCGTTCCAGGCTCAGTAAATTCAATCGTCCCACGAGTAACCGCAGGTTCCACACAACGCCAAAGTTCCAACTCGCCCAGTATTGCGGTAAGCGGTCGCTTTGCGGTACCGACTGTCTCGGAGCGATCAACGTCGCCGCGCAGTTCAAAAATTTCTTGGATGGCCAAGAATTTCGGGCCGCGCTCGAACCCACTGTAGAGCGACGAAGCCTCCGGTTCTGCAAGCGGAAGCGTGACGATCGCGCCTTCGGAGGGACGCACCACCGTGGCATTCATGAGGGAAATTTTGGCAACCATGCCGCGCGGTGTTTCATGAATATCAACAGCAGCGTCCTCGGCGGTGAACTCCGTGGCGATGGAACTCCCGCCCGCTTGGTCAAGTTCAATGGCCGCTACGCCCGTGAGCAAGAGCCTGCGCTTGATGCCCAATCCGGCAGGCGGCTCCACCTCGCGAGCGGCATCGGCGTAAATCATCATCTTGTCTGCCACCACCGCTTCACCGCGGCCAACAGCGGCGATTAAGACCTGCGTTGCATCCGCGGTTGCCAGTTCCTTCATGCGCGTCCAGAAGTGCGGCACAACGAATGCCACCAGCACCAGCATCACCACGCACAGCGTTCCGCCCAGAATGGCTACCGGGGCGAAGATCTTTCGATATCCCATCCCGCATGCAGACATCGCGGTGACTTCGTTGTCAGTGGCGAAGCGGTGCATCACCAATGTCGAGGCAAAGCCAGCCGCAAAGGGCATGGCAAACTGCAACATCGGCACCATGGCCAGAGTGACATATTTGAAGATCGTGTTGGCGCCGATCGAATTGTCGGCCAATGGCTTCGCTGCGGCACCGAAGGCAATGACAGTCACGATGACTGATGTGGTGACTGCGAACACCCGCAGCAATTCCCATGCAACATGGCGCCACAGCGTCCAAGGAATACCCGGCAGACGAAGTTCACCATCTGGTGCGCTGAGAGCAGATGGATCCAACTGTTTGTCCATGTCCATAGGTGGTGCGGCGCCGCGTTTAGCGGAGTCCGTACTCCTTCAACTTGCGGTACAGCGTGCGCTCACCAATGCCAAGCATCTGCGCCGTCTGTTCACGATTGCCAGCCGTCATTGCGAGCGTCTGGCGAATTGCTTCCTTCTCTAGTTTGTCGAGCCCCACTCCGGCAAGTGAACCGACCGCGCCCTGCCCGTCTGCGGCATCATCGGTCGATCTCACTTCATCGGGAACATCGCGCAGCGAAAGTTCCGGACCCTGCGAAGTGACTACCATTCGGTGAATGGCATTGAAGAGTTCGCGCACATTGCCCGGCCAGTCATAACCAATCAGCCGCATCATCACTGGTTGGGGAACCAGCGGACGCGTCCGACCAAGTTCCGCCGCGTACTTGCCGACTGCATGATTCACCAGAAGTGGAATGTCCTCGCGCCGCTCGCGCAGCGGCGGAATGACAATCTCTGCGCCGCGAATTCGGTAGTACAGATCCTCTCGGAAACGCCCATCTTTTGACATCTGCGCCAAGTCGCGGTTCGTGGCGCTCACGAAACGAACATCGGTCTTGCGCTGCTCGTTCGAGCCAAGGCGAACCAGATCTCCGGTCTCAAGAACACGCAGCAATTTGGGCTGCATAGTGAGGGGCATGTCGCCGATCTCGTCAAGAAAGAGCGTGCCCTTGTCTGCAAATTCAAAGACGCCCTCGCGGTCCTTGTCGGCGCCGGTGAATGCACCGCGCACATGACCAAAGAGCTGATCTTCAAGCAGGCTCTCCGACTGACCGGCGGCGTTAAATGTCACGTAGCGGCGGGCAGCGCGACGGCTGGCCTTATGAATCGCGGCGGCCACCAGTTCCTTGCCCGTGCCGCTCTCGCCACGCACCAGTACCGGAATGGAACTCGGGGCAACCTGGCGAATCAACGCCACCACTTGTCGCATCGCAGGGCTATCGCCAATGATGCCTTCGAATCCAAAGGCGGCATCAAGTTCGCCCTTCAAGCGGCTATTTTGATGGCGCAGAACCACGGTTTCCGCGGCGCGCTGCACCAAGTTTCGGAAGACCACCAAGTCAATGGGCTTCTCGATAAAGTCATAGGCCCCGCCCTGCAGGGCGCGCTTGGCGGTGGGGATGTCCCCGTGCGCCGTCACCATGATGGTCTCGGCGTCTGGCTGCAGCCGCTTCGCCAATTCCAGGACTTCAAGACCGGCGGTCGGCGTTTCCATCACCAGGTCGGTGACGATGACATCGAACGCTCCGTGGCGCAATTCGTCCTCGGCCTCGGCGCGGCTATGGCGAATAGTGCAGACATGCCCGGGTTTCTTAAGGGCATCGGCCATAGTTTCGGCGTGCCCCCGATCGTCGTCGACCAAGAGGACCTGCGCGTGGATGTCGGTATTGCCCGCCATGAGTGAGGGGATTGTAGGGGTGAGATGCACCCTCCCGGCAGGCGAGTGTCCCGAAAGAACGCCTGTCATGTCAAAACAATGAGGATTTTCGACGCCCCGTGCCGATATCGTGGAGGTGAACGACATTGACCTCGCCTACATCTCGACCGCAGGAGCTCGCACCACTCACCGGAGCACCGCAAGAGATGCCGTCGCGGACCCAAAGGATGAATCCGTGAGCACACTGTTTGAGAGCACTGGCCCGAGCCTGAAGGACCTTGAAGTCCCCGACTTCACAGGTCGGCGCGTGTGGCTTGTGGGTATCGGTGGATGCGGTATGAGTGGTCTTGCGCAGATGCTGAAGCGCCGCGGTGCCGAGGTCTCCGGTAGCGACATGTCGGCAAGTACGGCAACCGCAGCGCTTGAGTCCGAAGGCATCACGGTACGCATCGGGCACGCCGCGGATCAATTGCCAGCGCCGTGCGACCTCGTCATCGCCAGCGCGGCGATCAAGAGTGAACACCCAGAAGTTGACGAAGCGCGCCGCCGCGGCATTGATGTCGTGAGTTACGCAGAGGCAATTGGACTTGTGCAGAAGGGACGCACTGGCGTCAGCATCGCTGGTACGCACGGCAAGAGTTCCACCAGTTCGATGCTCTCCTTCATACTCATCGAGTGCGGCCTCGATCCGAGTTTGATTGTTGGTGCAACGTGCGCACAGATTGGTGGTGGCAGCCGTACTGGCTCTGACACGATCCCGACTGGCACGCAGCGCGGTCGTCCCGGCATTCTTGTTGCTGAAGCATGCGAGTTCAATCGCAGCTTCCACCATCATCACCCGGTCATTGGTCTGATCAACAATGTTGAAGAAGATCACCTTGAAATCTACGGAAATCTTGAGAACATCATCAAGGCTTTCCATGAATTCGCCGCGCTGATTCCAGCGGCAAATCTAGGCGGAAAGCTACTGATTGCCGCTGACGGCGCGCACCGACGCGATGTGGCCAGCGGGTTGACCTGCGCGGTGTCCACATTCGGCTGGTCACCGAGCGCCGACTACCACGTTCAGTACGACCCGCGCACTGGACTCAGTACGGTGCTTGTGGCGGGTCAGGCCGTGTGCAGCTGGACAGGCCGCATGCCTGGCGATCACATGGCACTCAACGGTGCTGCCGCTGCGATCTTGGCACATTGGCTTGGTGCAGAGTGGAGCGCCATCGGCAAGGCACTCGGCAACTTCCTCGGACTTGATCGGCGCATGCAGAACCTCGGCGAGCGAACCATGCGCCACGGCGGAGTAGTCACGGTGTTTGATGACTACGGCCATCACCCCACTGAATGCGAGACCACACTCAAGGCGCTGCGCACGCGCTTCGAACCCAAGCGTCTCATCTGCGTCTTTCAACCGCATCAACACAGTCGCACGCGATTCTTGCTTGAACACTTTGCGAAGAGCTTCTCGAACGCAGATATGGTGATCGTGCCGGATATCTACTTCGTGCGCGACAGTGAAGAGGAGCGCACCAAGGTGAGCGCCTCTGACCTTGTTGATCGCCTGCGCGCACGTGGGATTGCCGCCATGCACCTCTATCCATTCGATGCCATCGTTGAACAACTGGAAATGATGGCGGCCGATGGTGATCTGATTGTGGTCATGGGTGCTGGTCCGGTTTGGCAGATCGGCCACGCCTTCCTTGGCCGCGCAAGCGGGCACGCGTGATGACCATGGCGACGCATCCACTCGGAAGTACCACGCTCTTTGCGGACCTTGACGTCAGCGTGGAACTTGACGCGCCGCTCGCGCAACACACCTGGTATGGCATTGGCGGAACGGCGGATGCGCTGGTTCGACCGCAATCAGCCGAAGCGCTGGCCACCCTGCTGAGACGCTGCTCGCGTAACGGCGTGCGGGTTCGCATTCTTGGCGAAGGCGCAAACCTCTTGGTGGCTGATGATGGCGTGGACGGCGTGGTCATCCGGCTTGACGCGCCCTGCTTCAAGGGACTACAGCTCAACGCAGACGGTCCGGTGACCGCCGTCCGAGTTGGCGGTGGCCGCGACCTTGGAAAGACCATCCGCGAGACGACCGCCGCAGGCCTTGCTGGACTGGAGCCACTGATCGGAATTCCCGCAACTATCGGCGGCGCCATTCGCATGAATGCCGGCGGAAAGTACGGATCCATTGGCGATACCGTGCAGTCGGTTGGCGTGGTTGAGTGGGACGGCGAAGAACGGGTGTACGACCGCGCAGCGATTCGATTTGAATACCGCCACACCGATCTGCCACCAGGCATCGTGACGTGGGCGGTACTGGCGCTGCAGGCTGCCGACCCGGTGGCTCTGCGCGCGCGCTCCAAGGAAATCAGCGAATACAAGGCCAGCGTGCAGCCGCTTGCGGCGCACAGCGCGGGCTGCATGTACAAGAATCCAGTCCACCCTGCCACGGGTAATCGCATCAGTGCCGGCAAGGTCATTGACGACGCCGGACTCAAAGGAACCCGCATTGGCGGCGCGCTGGTCAGCCAGCAACACGGAAATTTCATCGTGGTTGAGCCAGGCGCTCGAGCCGCAGATGTCATGGAATTAGCGGCGCTCGTGGCCGACGAAACGTTTACTCGCACGGGCGTCCGGCTCGAACGCGAGGTAGTCTTCTGGCGCCGCGGTGAGGCGTGAGCCCACCCGGTATTCGCAATGCCACCGGACGGCACTGCATGCATCGCAAGGAGGCGAGCACATGTCTGCAAACAACAGCAATTCACCCGCAACCACGCCGAACACTGGCGCAGGCGTTCTTCCCCGTACCGTTCTTGTCCTCAAGGGCGGTCCGGATGCAGAGCGCGAAGTCAGCCTGAGGTCCGGCGCCATGGTGGCTGCTGTGCTGCGCCGAGCAGGCATGGATGTCAATGAAGTAACCATTGATCGACCCGGCCTTGAAGAATTGCGCGGCATGCGCGGCGAGGTGGTGTTCCCAGTGCTGCACGGATCATGGGGCGAAGGCGGACCGCTGCAGGAACTCCTTGAGGCTGATGGCAGACCCTACGTCGGATGCGGTCCGAAAGCCGCGTGCCTAGCCATGGACAAGATCGCATCGAAGGCGCTCGTTGCTGAATTTGGGGTGCCCACGCCCCGCTCTCAGGAATTGCGCACCGGCGTTGAATTTTCATTGGATTTCCCAGTGGTCCTCAAGCCAGCCGATGATGGCTCAAGCGTTGACCTGCGTATTTGCCACAGCATGCAGGAAGTCATGCGCGCCCGCCTTGAAATTGGACCGCGGCGCGAACGCATCCTCGCCGAGGAGTTCATCACCGGACGTGAACTGACCGTCGGCCTGATTGACGGCGAATGCTTGCCGATCATCGAGATTCGCCCGCGCGACGGCACCTACGACTACGAAGCCAAGTACAACCGCGACGACACGCAGTACATCCTTGATCCCGAGCTGCCTGTCGGTGTGGCGGACGCTGTTCGCGCCTTCAGCCGTGCCGCCTGGCATGCCGTTGGATGTCGCGATGTAGCGCGCGTCGATTTCATGCTCGACGAGCGAGGTCCGTGGTTCCTGGAAATCAACACCATGCCGGGATTTACTGACCATTCACTGGTACCAAAGGCTGCGACGCATGCCGGTATCTCCATGGAGGAACTGGTCTCCGGACTGGTTCGGCGCGCACTGAACCGCGCGTGCGCTCGTCGCGTTGCTGCATAACCTTCGATCGACCGTGAAGCTCGCCATGTCATGCGAGATTTCATGGCCGCAAGGGCGTTTTTCGCAACGCTCATTCCACTCGCGGACCTGACTTGGCCGATGAGACTCGTCGCATGGCGAAGTCATCGAAGTCCGCGTCCGACGCCCCACGCACTACCCCCAAACGCCTGCCGGCGTGGGTTCCCACTGCAGCATGGTGCGTCTGCTTGGGTGGCACTGCCATTGCCCTCGCTATCGGAGTCCCAAGGCTTCTCAACCGCGCCGCGAATGCCCACCTTCCAGCGCCCATCCGCGTCGTTCTACGCAATGAGCCCGCGTGGCTCCCCAAGGATGAGCGCGTGGCGATTGAACGCGGGATCATCAAGTCGCTCACCTCGTCACCGTTTGATCGCGATGGCCTCATTGCCGCACAGCGTGTTGCTACAAGCTGCGGCTGGTACTCCGATGTGAAGCAAGTGCGCCGCTCGAATGTGGACGAAGTCATCGTTGACGGCCGTTGGGCGATTCCCTGCGCCTTGGTCTGCGACGCCGACGGCGAACACCTTGTAGACACCCACGGACGATTGCTGCCCCGCGCATATCCCACCGGACGCGGACCGAAACTGTTGCGCATTACTGGCGTCACCATGCCGCGCCCAACAGTCATCGGTGCCACATGGACGGGCGATGAAATCGCCGCCGCACTATCAATGGCGTCACTCTTCTCCGAGTGCGCATGGCGATCGCAAATTGCCGCGGTTGACCTGAGCACGTGGGCGAAAGACGGCACGCTGGCCGTGATGAGCGATAAGAATTGCAGAATAATCTGGGGTCGCGCTCCAGGCAAAGAAACAGCATCGGAAGTGCCTGCAATGCAGAAACTCGCTGCGTTGCAGCTGGCATTTGCCCGTAGCGGACGCGTTGATGCAGGACAAGCCGTGCTTGACCTGTGCGGCGATCTCACCTGCGCTCGCTGACTTGCCAACGCGCTCGCACTGCGCGACGCTGACGCGCGCTAGCATTCCCTTCATGCCGCTCCCTCGCGGGCTCGCCGCCTGTGCTTTCATCTGGATCATCGCCTGCTTCGCAGCAACGATCGGCTTCAGCGCACCTATTCAACCAACGAGCGGCGCCTACACCCCTTCGGTGCGCGCCATGCTGGCTCTGCTCGCCATCGGCGGCTGCCTGCTCTGGCCCGCCGCGCGTCTGGCCTATGCGCGCAGTGCGTGGTCCCCAGCACGCGTGGCGCTGGACCTGATCACCATCATGGTTGCGTTCCATGCGATCTTCTGGCCACTGCATCTGGTCACGCACTGGACTGCTGCGCAAATGTTATCGATCGACCTGCTGCTTTCGGGATGGGTCGCCGCCACTGGCGCGTGGATTGCCCTGGCAATGCGAAGCAACATCCACCGCGCGGCATGGTCGGCTGCGTGGATGACGATCGTCGGCGCTGGCATCATTCTTGACGCCGTGAACATGCCGTTACCTTTCCCCGAATTGCTTGGACCATTTGCGGCCCTTCTTCGCCTCACCCCAGAACGCTCAGATTCCACGGCTCTTCCGGTGTGGGCGCTGGCGGCATGGCCATGGATCGTGGCATGTGGGGCATGGGCTGGGGTGCTCCTGATGCCCAACCGGTTGCCCGAAACGCCACGTCCGGCTAACCTGTAGGAGCCTTCGCGGCGGGTACCCCCGCCGCATGCCGTTTTTAGATGCCGCGTATCGGCGAGGACAGTCCTCGCCTCCGCAGGTAGTCCACAGCGGGACTTTACGGAGCGACGAGCGACCATGGAGATCATCTCCCCAGCCGACCATGCCAAGATGGAGCAGCAACTCAAAGAGTTGTTCGCCCAGCGCCCCATCATTTCGAGCCGCATTGCTGACGCGCGCGCCAACGGGGATCTCAAGGAGAACGCCGACTACCACGCCGCGCGCGAGGAGCAAGGTCTCATCGAGGCGAAGATTCGTGAACTCGAGGGTCGCCTGCGCACCGCGCAAGTGGCCGGTGACTCTGCTGTTCCAAAGAACATGGTGTTCCTCGGCGCTACGGTGCTTCTGCGAGACACCACCACGAACAAGAAGCAGAAGTTCAAGTTGGTTGGCAACCCCACCGACGACGATGGTGATTACATCGAGGTCACATCTTCGAGTCCGCTCGGAGTGGCATTAATGAAGTCGCATGTTGGCGAAACGGTCCGTGCTGATCTACCGAAGGGCGAGAAGCGTTTCGAGATCCTTGAAATCTGCGATTGATCCACCGCGCTGCCGCGGCGGGGATAACGGATGGACCATCTGATCGACCAAATCCTGCGCAAGACTGTCGGACTATCGTTCGACGCTAGCGTGTTCGGGTGGATTATTGCCGTTGCCTTCATCTTGAACATCGCGCTGTGCGTGCGCATTGTGTGGGTCAAGGGTTCCCGACCGAATGCCGCACTTGCATGGATTGCAACGCTCTTCGCGCTGCCGATCATTGGCTTGATGCTTTACTTGGTGATCGGCGAAAATAGAATCGGTGCTATTCGACGCCGTCGACATGCGCGGATCGTCCAAGAAGTTGCGGGAATCAGCCAGGAATGGACCGATCCACGCGTGCTCGCTTCAAGCATGAGCACTGCAGATACGCAGATGGCGCATCTTGGAGAAACCGCCGGCGCGCCACCGGTACTCAATGGCAACCTACTGCAGTTGAGCGGCGACCCCGCGGAGCAATTGCGGTGGATGATTGAAGATATCGATGCCGCAAAGCAGAGTGTCGACGCCCTCTTCTATATATTTGAGCAAGACGCAACTGGAACGGCAGTCGCGGATGCACTCGGCCGCGCTGCAACGCGTGGCATCACGGTGCGTCTGCTCTTAGACGATGTTGGCTCTCGAAAGCTCCTCCGTAGTCACATGCGTAAGGAACTTGAGCGACAAGGAGTTCATGTCACCGCCTCGCTTCCGGCATCGATTCTGCGCATGCCCTTCAAGCGCGTCGATATTCGCAATCACCGCAAACTCATCGTGGTGGATGGGAAGATGGCGCAAACAGGCAGCCGCAATGTTGCCGATCCAAACTTCAAGGGCGATGAGAACGGCAAAGTTGGTGCCTACATTGACTCGTGGATCCGTATTCGCGGGCCGATCGCGCGCGACCTGCACATACTGTTCCTTGAGGACTGGGGCCTTGATGCCGGGTTACATGGTTCACGAAAGTTGCCAGATGAACCCGCCGTGGAAGTGGGCGGCGTTCCCGTACAGGTGATCCCTTCGGGCCCAAACTTTGAGAACAATATGGTTGCCACGCTCATCGAGGCGGCCATTCAACTTGCACGCCGCGAGATCGTCTTTACGACACCGTATTTCCTTCCCGACAGCGCCACACTCGCCGCACTTGAAGTTGCGGCGCGGCGCGGCCTGCGCGTCACGCTCATTGTGCCCCGCGCCAATGACAGCAAACTCGTCGCATTGGCCAGCCGCGCTAACTTCGCCAGACTGCTCGCCGCTGGCGTCGAACTATGGGAACACCGGCACGGATTTCTTCACTCAAAGACTATCTCTGTCGATGATGAGTTGGCCATCGTTACCACTGCCAACCTTGATCGGCGCAGTTACGAAATCAATTTCGAAACCAGCATTGTGGTCTATGACAATGCGTTCGCGACGCAATTGCGAAGACTGCAACAGTCATACCTCGCGGACAGCGATCGGCTTGACGAGGCAACATGGGACAAGCGCGGCACGCTGGCCCGTTTCGCTGAGAATCTTGCCAACTTGATGTCGCCGCTCCTGTAGCCGCCGTTCACAGACGGCTGCGCAATCCGTCAGGGATGCACGAAGTCAACCGTGCTACCGGCGGTCACCGGGTACTTGACCTCAGTGTGTGGCGCAAATCCAGCCGGCCCCTTTGCGATCGGCCAACGCACCTCTAATTGCAGGTCCTTCCACGACTCTGGCACTCCAAACTGCACTTCCGTAGAGGCCGTACTTTGAAACGGTCCACCTGCCCAAATCCAACGCTTCGCTAAGACAAGAGGTACAGGGGTGCGTGTTGAAAGTTCCACCCATGCGCCGATTCCGTGGCTCGTGCCGGGTGTTGGCCCGCGCAATCGCACCTTGATCCAATCATTGGCGCGGTCGTGCATATTGCGCAAGACCCGCAATGGACCGTTCAACTCCGCCACCACAATGTCCACATCACCATCGTTGTCAAGATCATTGAAGAGCGCAGTGCGGTCACGGTGCGCGCCGCTCAATCCCGGGCCCGGATCCGCGACTACTTCGAAGCGAGCCCCGGCGCGGCGCATTACAAGCGGTGCCTGTTCATAATCAGAGTCCATGGCCACCTTGGTCGCCTGCGGATAGACATGGCCGTTGAAGACCACCACATCCTCGGCACCATCGTGATCAAGATCATTGAATGATGTGGCCCAACCAAGAAGCGGGCGGCTCGGAGCGCCCAAGCCAAACTGCGCGGTGCGATCGTCAAAGAACTTGCCGTCCAAGTTCAGGTGCAGCGTGTTTGTGTCACTGGAGAAATTGGTGGTGAACACATCAGGAAGCCCGTTGCCATCCACATCACCGATCGCGATGCCCATGGTGGCCTGCCCCGCGCCGTCAATGTTGGTTGCAACGCCAGAGGCCATCCCGCGCTCTTCAAATCGCAAAGACCCGCCTGGCTCCGTGCGATTCATAAAGAGCGTATTTGGCTCGGAATCATTGGCGACGAAGATATCGAGCCGCCCGTCAGCATCGAAATCAACGACCGCAAGATTCAATCCATAACCCGGAATCGCCTTGTGAATGCCGGCTGCGTCGCTGACATCGCGGAATGTTCCGTCGCCGCGATTCTCATAGAGGATGTCGGCGCGCGCCGGCAGACCACGCGGACCCGCCATCACCTGCATGCCCTTGAATGATGCTGGCGGCGGCGGCTTCGACTGATCGAAGTCTAAGTAGTTCACCACGAAGAGATCCAAATCTCCGTCCATGTCGAGGTCAGCGAATCCAGCGCTTGTGGACCAACCGGGATCACCAATCCCCGCTTTCGCAGTGACATCTTCGAATCGACCGCCGCCCATGTTCTTGAGAAGAATGTCGGGACCGTAGCAACATATGTAGATGTCATCGCGACCATCGCCATCGTAATCACCGACTGCGCATCCGAACGCCCAACGCGTTGGCCGCGCACCCATACGCTCGGTGATGTCGCGAAACTTCAGACCGCCAAGATTCTCAAAGAGTCGCGCGCCCGGACCGTGTTCTGGATCAGCAAGGGTCGCGCCATTGGGCATGAAGATGTCCATGTCGCCATCGCCATCAAAGTCGATGAGGGCTAATCCGCCGCCCTTTACCTCAACAATCTGCGTCGACGGAAGCTTTCCGCTGGTCATGATTGCATCAATACCACTGCCCGCGGTGACGTCTTCAAATCGAATGGGCGCAGGCGGCGCAGGCGGAATCGCGTAGGCGTGAGCGTGCGGTACGGCAAGTACCAACGCAACGGCAAACTTCCATGTCATCTTCATGGTGATGGCTTCTCTGTTTCAGTACGCGCCTTGATTGCAGCTTGACGTGCGCGGGCATTGGCGGCATCTTCGGGGCGACCGAGGCGATCAAGAACGCGCGCCAACTTTGACCACGCCTCCCCGTGCTGTTCAAAGAGTTCCACTGCGCGTCGGTAGCACTGCTCTGCTTCCGGCAACCGATCTTGGCGAAGAAGTACATCTCCGAGGCGAGCCAGATTCTTGGCGCGTTCGCGCGCCGCACCCTGCTGCTGACCAAGTAGTTCGAGCGCTCGACGAAAGTATGCCTCTGATTCAACTAAGCGGTCTTCTTCGTACGCAATCAGGCCGAGCGCAAACTGCGTGTCGTCATACGTTGGAAATGCGTTGGCATGCGTTGTGAATGCAACGCGCGCACCGGCGAGGTCTCCCAAGTAGTAGCGACACCAGCCGAGGTAATGCACTGCGTGCGGCGCCTCGGGAAACGAATCAGCAGGCGCGGCAGTTGCGCGTTCCAAATAGGCCAGCGCCTCGCCGTGCCGCTTTCCCTTGTGCAACGCGAGTCCAAGGTAGAAGCCAGCCCGCACATCGCTGGGGCGGTCCTTGACCATGGCACGCGCCACCGACTCGGCCGCTGGGTACTGACCGCTGCGAAGGAGCTTGCGAACTACCTCCCAACGAGGGTCTACGGGGGCCGGGGATCCGATGGTTTCAGGGCTCGCCGGGACTCCCGCTCCTACTCGGCCAACCTCTGCGGGCACCTGAACCGCCAAATGTGCGCCCGCGGCGTGAGAAACCTCAAAAAAGGTGGCTCCAACGCAGATGATGAGTCCGCCGAGCGCCGCTGGCCATTGAGCACGCAACCCCTGCATTCGCAGAAGTATAGGTATGTTTACGGACCTTACGGTGGCGCGGGTTCCGTACGAGGTTAGATTGTGGTGTTGGCAGATTGATGGATTTATCGGTGCCAGCGTGCGTATGGATGCCTACGGTCACTCGGCGCGGCTTCGGTCGTTCGCGGCGTGGTCCTTGAGATGCGCATGTTGCAACACAGACACTGAACAACGACAGACGAGAACCATTCATGAGAATTGCACACGGACCCTATTTCGCCAGCCTCGCGATCACTGCGGCGTCCTTACTTGTTCCGTGCACACATGCCGACACGCTGACGCTGCAGCCCCGCGCCGGCGACCCAATGCCTGGTCTCACCGCCACGCAACTTGAGCGGTTCCAACTCGGTCGAGCCCTCTATGCAACGCCGATTCCAGCCTCCGCGGGGAGTGGACCAATCTTCAATAAGACCAACTGCCAGTCGTGCCACTCGAACCCAGTGGGCGGATGGGGCAACGCCAGCGTGACCCACTTCGGTATTGTCGACAAGGGTTCGTTCACGATGGTTCCCGGCGAAACACAAAGCCTCTTGCAAGAATTTGGCGTCAGCGAATTCTGCAGGGAGATCATCCCACCGAGCGCCAACTTCACTGCCATCCGCATGACCAACTCCAGTATGGCCTTCGGCATGGTTGAGGCCGTTCCAGATGCAGCGATTGCACTCTTAGAAGATCCCAACGACGCGAACGGCGATGGAATATCTGGACGCATCCACTGGGTTCGACCACTTGAGGAAACCAATAGCAACAGTCCGTTGCGTGCTGGGCGCTTTGGTTGGAAGGCTCAAATTGCCACCGTTCTCAGTTTCTCCGGTGACGCCACTCGCAACGAGATGGGCATCACGAACCGCCTGATGATGGTTGAGAACGCTCCGAACGGTGACACCGCCCGCCTTGCGCAGTGCGACCCAATGCCCGAGCCAGAAGATGTGAGCGACCAACAAGGATTCGCGTTCATTGATCGAGTCACTCATTTCCAGCGGTATTTGGCGGTTCCCCCGCAGACTCCAAAGTCGGGAATGACCGGCGAGACAGTCTTCATCAATGTCGGCTGCGCGAAATGCCATGTGCCCGAATGGACAACTGCGAATACTCCGGGCCTTGAAGACGCCATTCGAAACAAGGTCATTCGACCCTATACCGACTTCATGCTCCATGACATGGGCTTGCAAGGCGATGGTGTTGCCGACGGATACGCATCCGAAACAGAACTGCGCACGCCAACTCTTTGGAACCTGCGCACCCGTGATCCCATGCTCCACAACGGCGTTGCTGCTGGCGGGCTGTTCTCCGATCGCGTGCGGGCGGCCATCGCACTGCACGGTCCATACGGCGAAGGTGCCGGAAGCGCCGACGCATTTGCGCAGTTGTCTGAACCAAACAAGGTGCTGCTCGTTTCATTCCTCAACTCGCTTGGGCGCGTGGAGTTTGACGACAACGGCGATGGTCATGTCGACATCATCGACTTCATCGCCTTCAAGGCCGCGCTCGGCTCGAGCAGCACACCGAACACGCCCAACGCTGTGCACGACATCAACCAGGACGGGACCATTTCGATGGCCGACTTTGCATACTTCATGCAGGCCTACGAAGGTCCGAATGGTGATTGCAACGGCAACGGCGTGGCAGACCTCCTCGACCTCTTGCAGGGAACCAGCGTTGATACCGATCACAACGGTCTGCCTGACGAGTGCCTGCCCTGCCCGGCGGACCTCACTGGCGATCATGCGGTGACTGGCGCCGACCTCGGGCTATTGCTTGGAAGTTGGGGCCAATCCGATGTCCCAGCTGACCTGAATGCAGACGGCACGGTCGGTGGCGCCGACCTTGGAATTCTGCTTGGAGCATGGGGCGCTTGCCCCTAACCCTAAGTTGCATACTGAAGTAGCCGAATATGCATTGCCACTGACTAAGTAGAGTTTGAATACGCCACGAGTGACCGCTTCTTGCTGCCGACCTTTAAGGACACCATGCGACTTCATACGCGCCCACAAACGATCCTCGCCATCACCTCCGCGCTTGCGCTGACTGGCGCAGCTGCTGCACAGAACTGGGTGAACTTTTCTAATCAGACCAGCACTCGTCTGGTGGCCGCTGCATCACTCATCGGAGCGGACAATCTAGAGAAGGACTTCGCGTGGGGCGACCTTGACCGCGATGGCGACATTGATTTGGTCTGCGTCCGCAAGTTCCCTGGCAGTATTCAGGGTGGCGCGCGCAACCTGCTCCTTATGAATGAAGGCGGCATTCTGACCGATCGGACCGCGGAGTACGGACAGGCGAGCGACATCAGTGGCTACGCGGGGCTCTTGGATCCCACCAATGATCGCGATGTGGAAGTGGTGGACATCAATAACGATGGCTGGCTCGACATTCTCACCGCCACCACCATGAGCGACAATGTCAACAGCGTTCTTGGACAGCCGCGCGCTTACATCAACCTCGGTAACGATGCCTCTGGCCATTGGCTCGGCTTTCGCTTTGAGGTTGATCGCATTCCCACCCTCTTCGCGCGCGGCGGCGCAGCGGCCAACCCGCGCTTCTGCGACATGGCGGTTGCCGACTACAACGGCGACGGCTACGTGGACATCTTCTATACCGACTACGACACTCCGGAAACCTCTGGCACCCTGTGCTACGACCTGAACGGCGACGGCGATACGCTCGATGCCGGTGAGTGTCAGCAAAGCCCGGCGGAAAATCCTGCGAACGATTACGACAACAAGCTTCTCCTTAATCTTGGCGCTGCTAATCCGGGTGTCTTCTACGACGCCACTACCACCGTCCTCAGTGCCGCACAGATCAACTCCGGGTTTGGAAACATGGCCGTTGCCGGCGATTTCAACGGCGATGGACGCCAGGACATCGTCCGCATCAACACACTCACGAGCGGTCAGGCTGTCAGCGTTTACACCAAGAATGCCACCGGCTCGGGGTTCGCACTGAAAGACATCGCCACTGGCCAGCCCTACCACGGCGACAAGGCCGACCTCAACGGCGACGGACGACTCGATTTGGTAATCGTTGATGACGGTCAAGACAAGTACCTCATCAACACTGGTAATGATGCCACCGGGCAACCGAATTTCACCAGTTACACCATTGCGGACAGTCTCAGTGAGTTCGGCAACAGCACACAGGTTGGCGACCTTGACAAAGACGGTCGACCTGATGCCATCATCACCGATGTTGACGCCGACCTTGGACCATTCTGCCCGGAGACCACTGGCGCTGCGCACCAGCGTCGGACACACATCTACCGCAACATCTACAGCGGATCGCCTTCCGGGATTCTGCATGAACTCACGCCGCTCGTCATCTCAGCGGCTGAACTTGATTGGTGGACGGATGTAGCGATCTTTGACATCAACGGCGATACCTGGCCGGATCTTGTTGCAGGAACCTGCACCGGTCTTGTCGTCTACATGAACGTTCCGCCCATGAACATCACGTTCGCCTACCCGGATGGGCTGCCCACGACGGCCGCGCCGGGCGTGGCGAAGTCCTTCCGAGTGCAGGAAGCTGTTGCTGGAGGAACCGTCATCGCGGACTCCACGCGGCTTATGTGGTCAGTGGATGGCGGCGCGTTCCAATCCGCGGTTCTACCCTCGGTGGGAACGAACCTGTTTCAGGCGACGCTGCCTGCTTTCCAGTGCGGCCAGTCTGTGCGCTACTACGTCTCGGCGACCATCGACAGCGGACTGACGTTCAGTGACCCAGCGACTGCACCTGTGCAAGCCAACGCCCTTTCGGTCGAGAGCGGCAATACCACGCCCTATTCCAACGACATGGAAACAAGCACCGCAGATTGGACGGTCCTCAACGAGGACGGTCTGACCACTGGTGGTTGGGAAGTTGCCACTCCAATCGGAACCACCAGCGGAATCTATGCAGCTGCTCCTGCCACTGATGCGAGCCCTGTCGGAACCAAGGCCTGGGTGACACAGAACGGTCTCACTGGCGGAGCGTCCGCCACTGCTGATGTTGATACAGGAACCACTCGATTGCTCAGCCCCGTCTTCGACTTGTCGACAGCAATCAATGCAACCGTTTACTACTCGCGCTGGTACTTCTGCAGTGATGCGCCCCCAGCCGGGGCAACGCCAGCCGAAGTGGACAAACTATTTGTAGAAGTCAGTGCCGACGGTGGAACTACTTGGGCGCGAGTTGAGACCGTCTCAACTTATCCCAACCCAAACGCCTGGAGCCGAATGAGTTTCTCACTTCGGAGCATTGTGCCGACCCTCACTTCGACGATGCGCTTCCGCTTCTCAATTTCCGATATCGGGGAAAATTCAACCACTGAAGCTGGTATTGATGACTTCTCCATTTCAGCAGTGACGTGCGTAAATCCATGTGTAGGCGACCTTGACTCCAACAATGTGGTCAACGGCGCAGACTTGGGCATGCTGCTTGCTGCTTGGGGCAGTGCTGGAATCGGGGATCTCGACCGCAATGGAAACACCAATGGCGCGGACCTGGGAATCCTGCTTTCGGCATGGGGCCAGTGCCCCTGAAGCAAGTAACTCGGATCGCTACGCCAGCATAATTCTCTTGAATGCATGCGATGTTCAGCATGCGCCAGCACACTCACCGCGAAATCGTAACGCGTGACCCTTCATCTCCAATCCGGATAGATGGGTGAGTTCGTTGGCCATCTGGCCATCGGACTTCGCATTCAGTGATGTGAACTTCGCCAATTCCAAAGCAAGCCCGCGGCGGTACCTGCGAGAGGTATGACCGAGTTGGCATCACCGTGCGCCGTAACGTAAGACCGTTGTTAAGCCGAAGTGTCACCTGCGCCCCAATCGCATCGCGATTCCCCGCATGGAGCGAGTCCACGAGCACGCATTCGATATGCCCGCCCTGCTTCGTTGCATTGCGAACCACGAGCGGTGCGCCGCTGACTGCACCGATGACGATATCAAGGGCGCCGTCGTTGTCTAAATCCCCCCAGGCAAGCCCGCGACCAACCACTGGTGTCGCCAACGCGCCGAGTGACGCACTGGGAACTTCGGTGAATGTGGCGCCGGATTGACCCGCGCGGTTCCAGAACACCTGCGCCGCCTGCGCATAGTGCTGCGTGGGCTGAACATCCGCGATGCGGTCCTCAATATGACCGTTTGCAAGGACGAGGTCTTCCCATCCATCGGAATCCAAGTCGACAAAGGCAACGCCGAAGGTGAGTGCCCGACGGGTTGCAGCAGAAATGCCGTCGACAATGGCGTCATCGGCAAATCGACCGTCTCCTGCGGTGACATAGAGGCTGCATGGCTCGTTTGCAAAGTTTCCTACTGCAATTCCCAGCGCGGCATTGTTACGAAGGTGCGCTGCATCACAACCCATCGCGCCGGTTGCCGCCCCGTTGCGATCGAATGCAACTCCAGCGGCTACGCCGCGCTCGTCAAAGAGGCCGCGCCCGTCATTGATGAACAAGAAGTTCTGCACTGAGTCATTCGCAACGAAGAGATCCAAATCACCGTCGCCATCGCAGTCGTCAATGACGAAACCGAGGGCCTTCGCCATCGGTTGATTCGTTGAACGGTTGCGCACGCCAAGTCCGTGCTCAGCGGTGCGATCAGCAAAGTGCATCGGGCTGACTTGCTCCATGAAGACAAGATCTGTGCCTGCAAATCCAGTCGGCGCGCCGTACGCGCGTCCGAGACCAGTGAGCGTGTAATTAACGCTCAAGTCAAGCTCTTTGGACCACTCAACGTAACGTCCGAGTACGAGATCAAGATCACCGTCCTGATCAAAGTCAGCGAATCCGGCCGCGGTGGTCCAGCCGCCGAGAGCGGCAACCCCAGCTTCGGTAGTTACGTCGCGCCACCGCGTTGCCGTGCCGGGGGCCGAGTGCTCGGCCACGAAGAATCGCACTCCACCCACCCCTGTTGCCAGGATTTCGGGACGACCATCGCCATCAAGATCCGCGAGCGCAATACCCATGCCTTGCCATGGCTGTTCGAGCCCGGTGTTGAGCGCGCGAACGAAGCCTGAGCGAGCACTCGCTGGCTCCAGTTGATTGAGGAAGACCGCAATGCCCTGGCCTTGCTGCGACCCGGCAGCGGCGCCGGGCCAGGCGTCGCCATCCGGAACGATGACGTCTAAGTCGCCGTCGCCATCCACATCCCAGACCGCCACCCCGCCGCCCATGGTTTCCGGAAGAAGGCGTTCGCCTGCCGCACCTGTGACGCGCTGAAAGTCGATACCCCAGCCGTCGCCAGACGCACCGGAACGGTCTTGGAAGGCAAGTGCGGCTGCGGCTGCCGAACCGAGGACTGGCGCGAGCACAGCGGGTCCAACAGGAAGAGGAACCACTGGCGGCGCGGCTGCAACGGCGCGGGGCCACTGCCGCCATGCCACCACCCCCACAGTGACGACCCCCACGACTGCGACCGACGCCCAGAAAGCCCGACCAATGATGCGGTCATCGGGTGGCAGGTCCGCGGATTCATTGCCGCGCTGCGGATCCGTCACGGTGCAGCTTTCGTTGGAGATGCTCTCGACGGGGCGGGACGATCGGCACCGAGTTCAATGGGAGCGAGCGCCGCTGCCGAAATGCCAGGCGCCTCAGATCGCTGCAAGTCGTACACCGCAGCGGGTTCCGCGGCATGATTCGCCGCCGCATCACGGGCACGGGCCAGATTCACGGCGCGGTCACGCGCGTTGTCATCCGGGCGATAGCGCTCGTACGCGGTACGCGCCTCAGCCGCACGTTCTGCGTCGCCGCTTGCTTCGAACGCCTGCATGCGGATGTACCACGATTGAAATCGCTGCGAGTCAAGCGCAAGTGCCCGATCAGTCAGAGCGATTGCTTCCGCGTACAGCGCAGCGCGCCGACTGGCATCGCTCGGCTCACGCAACTGGCGAGCACGCTCAAGGCAGGCACTCGCCCAGTCCGTGAGCACACGATCATCACGCGAGAAATCAAAACCGCGCGCGTGCGCCTCCGTGAACGCCGTTGCGGAGACTGCGCGGAATCCTTCTATGGCGCGGTCGTACTGACCCTGCTGCATATCAACGACGGCACTCCAATAAGCAACGGACCACGGCAACTCACCAGGGTGCTTCTCTGCCGCAGTCCGCAGGTATGAAGCCGCTTCGTCAAGTCGGCCATCGCGCAAGGCGACGCGCGCCCTGCCGAGCCAGCCTTCCACGTGCCCCGCTGCTGCTACTTCTGCGAAGGCCTCATCCGCTTGCGCCCACTGGCCCTTTCCGGCGGCGCGATCCGCCACGCGGAAGCGAGCAATTCCAGCGTCAAGCCAGCGTTCCCAGGCAGGAATCGCCGCGATTGCGGTGGTGGCGGGGGTGGCAGGGGTGACGGTCGCGGCGGTCGCGGCGGGCACAGCGACCGCCGACGCCGCGCCGATGGAATCAAACACCACACGATCCGTGGCAAGCGTCATGACTGGCAGATTGTTGCTGAACTCGGCGCCGTAAACATAGCGCATGTACTTCGTATCAAACTTTCGATAGCGAACCGCGGCATCAACCGTGACCGGTCCGTACACATCTGCAGGCACCGTGAACGCATACCGCGTGAGGTCCGCCGCTCCAGGGGGAATCTGCTGGTTGTAGAGCGGCACAAAAATGTCCTGCGGGTTACGGCGATCAATGCGGTTGCCCTCGCGATCAAGCATGTAGACATTGAAGAACTTGCTCCACGAATCGACGCTGTTGCCACCATCGATTTCGTTGTTACCGCTGCCACCCATCGCGCCAGAGCGCGCAATCACACGATCGCCGGCGCGCACCGTGACATCAAGCCAGGTTTCGTTGCTGTCCACTGTCCCTTGCGTGTACTCGTGACCAAGCGTGCCGAGCGTGCGCACGATCACCTCCAACAGATAGCGCTTGCTGGCAAGCAATGGCGGACTGACATCAGCAAGAAGCGGCGTAATCGCGCCGTCAGCACGCCCATCGGCACGCAGCGCAAAGATGTCGAGACGCAGCACCCCGCGGTTGAATGCCTCGGTCGTAGCGCGTGCGGCCTCGGGGTCCGGAAGGCCACTGAGGGCCGCAGTTGCAGTATTTGCACCTACAAATAGGTGATCTCGCAACCGCAGCTCTCCGTTTGGTCCGCGCGGCTTAGCGCCGAGGTCAGTGCTTGCAACTTCGGGCATGTGACACCCGTTGCAGTTTGTGGCGGGCGCCGCTGGCCAATACCAACCTTGAACACCGTGACCGCTGCGATTCGAAAGCCGCCACGAGTCATAGTGATTCTGCCCCGGCATCCACTTGTAGTCATTCAGTTCCTCTGGCAGGAACACTTTGTGACAGGTGCTACAAAATTCTGCGCTGCGATGCACCGAAGGCTTCAGAAATGTTTGCTTGTGGAACGCCGGCTTCGCTTTCACCAGCTGCCGATTCGTCCATGCCAACAGTGGCGAGTCGCTTCCCGCGAACGGGTACTGCGGGCTCTCTTCAATAATGTAATCAGCGTTGCCACGCGTTGAATTGACCGCAACAATCGAATGGCATGAGGTGCAAGTGATGCTTGCCGCACCCATCGGATCCTTGGAAACGTCGTAATGCGGATCATCGAATCGAGCGTCCTCGAATGCGCCGCTGAAGAACGGCACCGGGTCATGACAGCCCGCACAGAAGCGCGCATCATTCACCGAACCCTCGCGCTCAAAGGCACGACGCCGCGTTTCACGCACGCTGAATGCGTACATCGGATTGTTGAAACTGCTAGCGGCATGCGCACTGTGCGCCCACGATCGGTACGCGTCGGGGTGGCAAGAAATGCAATAATCGTTCTGAGAAAGTGAAGATTCCGGGATGAACGCACCGTTCGCGGTACGCGCCAAACTCGGCTCGTAGTAAGCCGCGCCATCCTTCGGAGTTGGTCGCGGACGCGAGGCATCAAAGCGGTGCCAAACATCAAATCCACCCACCATGAGAAGTGATGCTGCGGCAACCGCGAATCCAGTGCGCCACCGAATACGACGACCAGCAAGACGGTGCAACACGAATCCCCACACCACTACCAGCGGCGCAGCAATGTGCATCCAATACGCGCCGCTACGTACGCCGGGCTCGCGAAGCTCAGCGACTACGCCTGCAACATCCACGCGCGTCAGGATGATTCCCGTTGCAAGCGTGATGATTGCTGCAATGAATGTGACGTTCCCCATGCGGACCGCACGCCGATTGGGATGGTTATGCGAGCGCTTCCAGTGCCACGCGCCGAACGCGATCGCCGGCAGCGTGATAGCGAGCCCGAGCACTAGGTGGCCAAGGAACATCCATAGGTAGAAAGAATTCTGTCGCTGCTCACTGGTGATCCACTCCGTGAGCGTCACGCCACCGAGATAAACGGAATTGATGGCGAGGATCGCAAAGAGCACCAGCGTCGCAAGCAAGAGCGTGCGCATACGCGGCGTGACAACACCGCCGGGCGGAATGAGTCTGGGGCGAGGGTCAGCCATGCAAAGGAGCGAGTCTGGGAGCAGCGAGAGGGGTTCGCCGTCAGCGCGATGATCGAGGGCAGGAAGGCACCGCCAGCACAGCGTGCCGCGTATTCCTGCAGTCTAGGCGTGCAGAAGCGGGCGTTCGAGGCTGAAATGGATGCTTCAGCGACCGCCGGCCCAACGCACATTGAACTGCGCGTGCAGGGCATCGCGGGCGGGCGTGGCGCCCTTTCCATCGCGGAGCGGAAGCGGACCGAGCGTGGCTCCGTCGCCGGTGAGCATGTCCATGTCCTTGCACCAACCGTCAACCTCAAGCACCCACGTACGGTTCATTCCGGGTGCTGGACTCGGCGTGCGAGCGGCATCAAATCGCAATTGCACTTCCTCGCCGGCGGCAAAGATGGCCACTGCATCGTCGGTAGCGGCAAGGAGTGGAGTGCACTCGCCAAACTGCGTGTACATACCGGGCTGCTTGCGGCAATCCCAAAGCGGAGCGCGGCGCGCATAGTCGTAATCGGGTCGCCGTTGCGGATGCGGAATACGAGCAGCGAAGCCAGCGTCGACCACGGCTGCAGAGAGAAGCGGAGCTTCAATGCGTCGCGCTTGCGGGCATGGCTCGAACCACGCGAGCTCAACTTTATCGACGTAGATCTCCATCGTGGTACGCAAGCGAAGCGCCGTGCATCCTGGCGGCAATGCGCTGCGTGGCACCGGGAATACTGCGCGGCGCGGCATACCTGCTGGGTAGCCATACTCCGCAACCACGGTCTTCCAGGCACCCGTCGCCGGGTCGCGCGCCTCCATGGAAAGCGCTTGATACGCAGCGGATGCCTGCCACATGGCGAATCCGGTGGATGAATACGGATACTCAACCCAACCGTCAACAAGGAGGGCCGGATCACCAGGGTGTGCATCGAGCGCATCTGCAAACTCGAGCGTAAGAACCGCTTCCTTACCAAGGCGCCCAATGAAGCGCGGATCCGCGTCGCCAAAGTGAGCAGCCACACCGTCACGCTCTGCAATTGCTTTCGCCTGGTTTGATTCAGCGCCCCCGCCGATAGCAACCGTTGCGCGCACGGGCTGCGCGGCTGTCCGGAAGAAGCACGCATCGCCGGTGGGCGGTGCTCCGTTGATTCCCATGCGTTCGTCGAGCGTCACCTGCCAACCGGCCGGGACATCCCAGGCAACCAATCGCGCGGCGTCCAAGTAACACGCCTCCTCCATCGGCTCCGCAAGGCGAATCTGATACGCGCCGTCCTTTGCAGCAAGCGCGTCGCTGCCGCCAAGCGCCACGCGTTCCCATGGTCGCGACGGCGGGTAAACAGCGTGCAGCGAACCGTCAGAAGAACGCTCAATTCCTGCCAAGTATCCGATACCACCAACACCCAAGCAGTCGGTGACAAAGGCATGTGTGCGCCCATTCCAAGCAAAGATCACTGGGCAGCTTGAAATCTGCCGCTGCGTCTCAACGATGGTGCGCGCGCCGGCCGCAATACCCAACTCCGTCTGAGTAACGGCGTCCGGCCAATCAATGGTCACAAAGTCCGCTCGGGCTGCATCTCCAAGTCCAACTGCAATCGGTTCGAGCGCCTGGGAGTTGCCGCCGCCGCGCGCAGGCAGCGCATCGCGCGCCACCCATTCGCCTGCGATACGTGCATCCATACGCGTGCCAATGCCGCTTGAATTCGTACGCATCTGTTGCGATGGATCGATGCGACCACGGAACGAGAGCGCCGCGTAGGGCCATCGACCACTACCCGGCGCCATCCAACGCGCCGGACCACCGGGTGTCGCGGCAGGTGCCACGGCAACGGGGCCGCGCGCGTCAATCGTTGCAAAGTCCGCACCGGCTGGCACACCAGTCATGCGTTCAAGAAGACCGCCGTGCGCGTCAAGAATGGCGAGCGCAGCACTTGCTGGCGCCGGTATCACCGGAATTGGGCTCGTAGAAATCGGGCGGATGGGGGCGTCATTCTCAAGCACCACGATGTTCGGATGCCCACTTCCGGAAAGATCCGTCACCCAGAGGGCGCTGGCATTGGTAACCGGAGTGCGCGGACCAGCGGTCCACTTCCCTGCCAAGGATTCCCAAAGCTGCATCGCATCATGCGAACCACCACCGGAGCCACCAACAAGCGTGGCGATTGCGGCGTGACCGTCTTCATTACGGCGGAAGGCAACCACAGCGCCGGGACCCGACGATTCGAATGCCCCCAAATTCGGTTCACGCGACCACGCCCACAGGCGGTCGTTCTTCCACGCCTGCGCTGCGGATCCACCAGCAGACCAAAGTAGAAGATCAAGATCACCATCGTTATCAAGATCCGCGGCAGTGGCTCGAGCGGAAGACAGCGCTCCAGGAATCAGTCGACGCTCCCATGCGATGGGCTCCACCGCGCCCGCTCGACCAAGATTCCATAGCACTCCGGTTCCGGTTGCATTGGTGAACACTAAGTCCAAGTCGCCGTCATGATCGAGATCCGCGCACAATGCGATGTCATCGTCCGGTTCAGTCACTCCCACGAATGTCCACTCGCGCCACTTACCAGGCGCGGTCTGCTGCGCCCATCCAACCCACATCCCGCCACCAATGATGCGTGTTGCGGGATCAACGCGGCCAAAGACCACATCGGTTCGTCCGTCGTTGTCCAGATCGCCCCAGAATTGCCGGCCGCGGCGGAATGCATCAGTGGTGAATTGATCCATCTTCCAGCGACCATCCGCTGTGCTGTGCACGAGCCGTCGTTCGACGCGTGACTCTTCAACGAAATCGATTTGTGCCACGAAATCAAGCGTCCCGTCGCCATCAAGATCAGCCGCCGGTAGTAACGCCACCACCGTTGCAGGCGCGGGCGGCAATCCATCAACGGGCATGGCGTCCAAGTTTGCCAAGATCGGACCCGCGTGGCGAGCGCGTTCGCGCGGCGCGGATTCGGGAAGTATCGCCTCGCCAAGCGAACCCATGCGCGTGTACTTGAACTCCGCAAGATGGCTGCGCGGATTGTCAGCGAGGCGCTGGAATCCCTCGAGCGCGGCTGCAGATTCCACGGTATGTCCGAGCCGACCCTGCACGCGCTGCAGCCCAAGAAGCGCGCTGCGCAGGTATGGGTCAAGTTCAGCGGCGCGCGCGTAAAAACCACGCGCTGCCTCTAATTCACCTTGAAGTTCGCTGCATTGACCGGAATAGAAGTGCGCATACGGATCAACGCTCTGGCGGTCGGATGCACGCCGAAAGCGCGGCAGTGCATGGCTTGGGTCACCAAGAAAGAGGTATCCGAGCGCCTGGCAGTACTCGGCGCGCGTGTCGCCGGGGCGATCGTGCAAGATGCCATCGAGTAACGCAATCGCTCGCGCCTGGGATCCGTCGTCGGTCTGATTGAGAACGGCAATCGCATGATTAAGGCGAGCCTCGTACAAGGTCGGACGCGACTGTAGAACGCCCGCAAATGTTGCTTCCGCCGCGGCGAATTCGAACATCCCCAGTTCGCCAACGCCGCGATCAAGTGCTGCGATAGTTGCCGCATCAAGCGGGAGTGTGGACGCGGGTTGCGGCGGCTGCGCCCCCGGCTTCGCAGAATCATCGCAACCCGGCAACAAGAGCGCGCCAACGAGCGCCACTGACAACGACCATCCGAAAGCGGTGCTCATCCGGCTCAGTGCGGGATTTCCTTGACGGCATTTCTATTCCATGCCGGAACGCGAATGATGATCGGTCCAGTTCCGCGAATCTCGCACTGGCAACTCAGTCGGCTTGTTCGCTTGATGCCCGGGGCCTCCTCAACGCGATCCTCTTCCGCCTCGGTGGCTTCGGTCAACGATGTCATGCCCTGCTCGACATAGATATGGCAAGTACTGCAAGCGCAAACACCACCGCAGGCGTGCTCAATATTGATGCCATGCTCCATGGCCAGTTCAAGCACCGACTCATGCTCACCGCCCATGAGCGTCCATTCAGATTGCTTGGTGCCAGTCAACATCTCCGGCTCCTCCAAAATGAAGGTCACTGGAACAATTGGCGGCCCATGCTCATGATCGGAGTGCTTAAGGTGCATCAGAGGCGGGATTGTAGTGGAGCTGCGCCGCTGCGCGAATAAATGAGAGGGTTTGCTGCAAAAACACAAGTCCCGCGCCGGAGCGCGGGACTTGGAAGAAATTAAGACTAAATTCGGCTCGAAGAACTAAATCAGCCGAACGGCGGTCAACCAAGCTGCTTGCGCAGCCACTCGAACGAGCGCTTCACTTCAGCGCGCACATCGCCGTGCGGCCCTTCGAATTCTGCAACCCAGAGCGGATTCGTATCGGCTTCGAGACATGCATCAATCTGCGCAACGAGGGGCAGGTCGCCTGCGCCGAGCGCGACCGGCAGTGCGCGCGGTCCACCTGGATAGGTTGGCCAAGCAGCGGAATCGTCAGAACCCTTCTTGAAGTCCTTGACGTGGACGGTGACTGCAAATGGAGCCAGTGAACGGGTGGAGGCCACCAGATCCTGAGGCGCCCAAAGCAGATTGCCAAGGTCGAGCGTCACACCGAAGTTTGGATGCTGAACTGAGTTCAGCAGTTGCTCAACGCGCCACGCTGGCGCAAGGAACAGACCGTGATTCTCAATGCTGGTTCGCACTCCGAGCGACGCGCCACACGTGGCGATCGAACGACATGCCTTGGTCAATGGCCAGAGCGCCGCATCCCATGCTTCATCGGAATGGTCGTCGGACGGTCCGCGCCATGCGGCATCATGCCGAACACGGTCGACACCGATCGAAGACGCGGCAGCCAGCTGACTCATGACAGCTTCAATAGCCGCATCGTCAAGCTGGTTGTCCGCGGTAATCAGGTTGGCATGAATCGCAAACCCGACGATGGCAATGTCAGCCGCGTCAGCCGCGTCTGCAAGCCGGCCCGCGAGGGCCTCATCGAGTGCCGGGCCGAGCGTGCCGCCCGTCGCGATTTCAATGCAATCTGCGCCGCACTCACGTGCAAGCTTAGGCGTGTCCTCGAGGCGGATTTCGCCGCTCTTGATGAGGCGTTGGAACGAGTAGCTGGAGATCGAGATATCGGTCACGCGGCGGAGCCTACCGGGCTTCAAGCCACTTCGGGGGCATTTTGGCCACCAACCACACGAATCTGCACTCTTTCTTTATTCTCAGTCTCAACAAATTTTCTGGCACGAATATTCTCGTTGCCCAATTGACCACAAGCGGCCATGGCGCTCCGGCCCTTGGTTCCCCGGCGTTTACAGAATTGTCCATTGGCAATGGCCCGGGCAACAAATTCCTGCACGCGATCCTCATCGGGTGCTGGCCAAGGAGAACCGCGACGCGGGTTGTAGGGGATCACATTGAGCGAGCAGCGCAGCGGCTGAAGCAAAGCGCACACTTCATCGCAGTGCTCCGGGGCATCATTTACGCCCGGAATCAGCACATATTCCACGCAAATGGCTGCATTGACCCGCTTGGGGAAGGCCATGAGCGCGGCCATCAAGTCGGCAATCGGCTCGGAGCGGTTGATCGGCATGATCTCGGAGCGAATCCGGTCATTGGGGGCATTCAGGCTCACCGCAAGGTTAAGCCGGTGGAATCCGGTTTGTGACATGAATTCCCCGTACCGACGGATGCCATCGATCCGCCCAACGGTACTCACCGTGACATGGATCGGAGCAATTTCATACGCATTGCGATCGGTCATGACCTGAATGGCGGTGAGGACCTCGTCGATGTTGTCCATCGGTTCGCCCATTCCCATGAAGACCACGTTCTTGATCGGGAAGCCAGGATTTCCGGTGGCTGCATCGCCAATCATGAAGCGGGCTGCATGAAGTTGCGCCACGATCTCCGCCGCCGAGAGGCTGCGCATCAATCCCATCTGTGCGGTTTCGCAGAAGCGACATCCCATCGCGCATCCAACCTGACTTGAGACGCACAGCGTTCGAGTCATGGTGCCATTGGAATGACGCATTGGAATGACCACGGTCTCTGTCTCAAGACCATCATCGAGCGCCATGGTGAATTTCACGGTTTCACCGTCCACATGCTGCGCCTTGATCGGCCGCCGCGCATCGGAAATCCAATCCGGAAAGGCACCGCCCTGCACTTCCCCGCGGCGATGGAATCCGCGATAGAGCGTCTGCGCTGCAAAGAGCGACATGCCGTGACTGCGCGCCGCGGGAATGAATTCCGCGAGTGACATGCCGAGGATGGGAGTCTTCTCGGATGTCAACGGTTTCACCGATATCAGTCGCTGTTACACCTAGTCGCTGTTACACCAGGAGCATCGTCGGGCCTTCGACGAATTGCTTCAGGCTCTGGAGGTACTTGGATGCCATGGCGCCGTCGATCACGCGGTGATCAAGGCTGAGTGTTGCCGCCATTTCCCAGCCAACCACCAGTTGGTGATTGCGGACCACGGGCTGCTCAAGCGCTGCGCCGCAGGCAAGAATCGCGCTGTTGGGCGGATTGATAATCGCGGTGAAGTTGTCGACTCCGAACATTCCCAGATTGGAAATGGTGAAGGTTGCACCCGACATCTCATCCATGGAGAGACCCTTGGTGCGCGCCTTCTCTCCAAGCGAACGAATCTCGCCGGAGATTTGCCGCAGGCTCTTCAGGTTCGCATCCTTGACGACGCCAACAACCAGTCCACCGCCCTTCTCTTCGGGAAGCGCGATAGCAACTCCAACATTCACCTGCTGATGCAGCAAGATTCGGTCGCCAGCCCAACTCGCGTTGAAGAAGGGATTCTTAGCCATCGCAAGCGCGCATGCGCGAACGATGAAATCATTCACGCTGAGTTTCACTTCCATGGAAGCCAGCTGCTCGTTGAGCGAGCCGCGCAGCGCAAGCACTGCATCCATAGAGAACTTCATGGTCACTTGATAATGAGGAATCTGCTGTTTGCTCTCAACCAAGCGCTTGGCAATGATGCCGCGCATGTTGGAGACTGGCACTTCGATGCTCTGCGCACCGTGCACAAGGGCGCCAACACTCGGGGAGGCCGCGGAAGCCATCGACGGCATCGCGGCAACCAACTCTTGCGCCGATCCCTGTGCAGTGCGCGTTGCTGGCACTGCAGCACTGCGATTTTCAGCTGCAAGAAGCACGTCGCGCTTGACCACACGACCGCCGGGACCGGACCCCTTGATCTGGGAGAGTTCCACGCCCATCTCACTCGCCATGCGGCGGGCGAGCGGCGAAACGCGCGTACGTTCATCGCTGATGTCTGTTGCGTGAACATCAGCAACAATGGTGCGCTCAGCGGCCGGGGCGATCCCTGATGCACTCGAACCCACAGGCGCCGGTGCACTCACGCTCGCCGCACCACGGGGCGCGGGCGCAGCAGCGCTCGACGATGCGGCGTCTGACACGGATTCGCCATCCTCCGCAAGCACCGCGATCACTTCGCCAACCTTGACCTGCTTGCCTTCCGGGCAAACCAGTTTGGCAATGATGCCTTCATCGAACACGGCCTGTTCCATGGTGGCCTTGTCAGTTTCAATGTCGGCAATCACTTGTCCGGAGGCGACCTTGTCGCCCACCTTGACGTGCCACTTGACGACGGTGCCCTGCTCCATAGTGTCGGAGAGGCGGGGCATAGTCACATTAATCGGCATGGGAATCCTGTTCAGCAGCTGCGGGTCAGAGGTTGTATGTAGCACTACGAACTGCTTCAGCAATCTTGCGCGCGTTCGGCAAGTATTCCTGCTCAAGGTTCGTGGCATACGGAGTTGGCACATCCGCGGAATGGACGCGGTGCACATAATTGTCAAGGTCATCAAAGCAGTGGCGATGCACCTGTGATGCGACTTCACTTCCCGGGCTACCAAAGCTCCAGGACTGATCCACCACCACGCACGCGCCGGTCTTCTTGACGCTGCGAACCACTGTTCCAATGTCGAGTGGACGAACGGTGCGCAGGTCGATCACTTCGCAGGAAATGCCCAATTTCTGCATTTCTTCAGCTGCTTCCATGCAGAAATGCACGGGGCGGCCCCAACTTGCAAGTGTGCAGTCGGTGCCGGAACGGATCACCTTTGCCTGACCGAATGGAATGAGGTACTCCTCCTCCGGCACTTCTCCCTTGTTACCGAGCATGCGCTCGCTCTCTAGGAAGAAGACCGGGTCGCTGCCGCGAATAGCCGTCTTGAGAAGGCCTTTCGCGTCATACGGATTGGAAGGGATCGCAATCTTGATGCCGGGAACGTTGGAGAACAGGCCTTCAACACACCAACTATGGGTGCTGCCAAGCTGACCGCCCGCGCCGTCGTTGCCACGGAACACCACCGGGCAGCCAAACTGGCCGCCAGACATGTAGAGCATCTTCGGGGCGTTGTTCAAGATGGGGTCGGCAGCCACAAGGCTGAACGACCAACTCATGAACTCCACGACAGGCTTCAGACCCATCATTGCGGCGCCGATGGCGAGGCCAGCAAATCCACTCTCAGAAATAGGAGTGTCAATCACGCGGCGCGCCCCGAATTCCTCGAGCATGCCACGGCTGATCTTGTACGCGCCGTTGTATTCGGCAACTTCTTCGCCCAAGAGGAACACGCGCTTATCACGGCGCATTTCTTCACTCATCGCTTCACGGAGCGCATCACGGTATTCAATTTCACGTACTGCACTCATGACAACTCCTCTTTGGTATCGATCGTGCGCATGGATGGCTGATTCGCCGTTCCACCGTTCATCTGCGGCTGACTGCTCCCGGTGTACGGGCCCCATGGCTCAACGAATACATCGTGAAACAACTCGGCCATCGGCGGGATCGGGCTCTCGTCGCTCCAGGCAACTGCATCGCGCACGGTATCGCGCACGTCCTTCTGCATTGCCTTCAGGCTGTCGTCGGTCAGCTTCCCAGCAGCCTTGAGGCGTGCTTCGAGGCGACCAATTGGGTCGTGCTTCTCGAACACCTCCTCTTCTTCCTTGGTGCGGTACTTGCGCGGATCACTCATTGAGTGACCCTTGTAGCGGTAAGTGCGCATATCAACGAATGCCGGACGACTGGTGGCGCGGCACTTGTCAGCGATGCGCTTCATGTCCGCGTACACGCCGACGACATCCATGCCATCCACCACGTAGCCGTCGATTCCGTAGCCGGCAGCCTTGGTGATCAGCGAGTGGGCCATCGTGGTGCCGCGCGCAATGGCGGTGCCCATGGAGTAGCCGTTGTTCTCAACCACGTAGATCACCGGAATGTCGAATAGGCCAGCCAGGTTCATCGCTTCATGGAACGCGCCCTGATTCAGTGCGCCGTCACCCAAGAAGCACAACGAAACGCGCGAATTCGCCTTGCCCTCAATCACTTCATCGATGTACTTGCACCCAAAGGCGAGTCCTGCACCGAGCGGCGTCTGTGCGCCGACGATGCCGTGACCACCGTACAGATTGTTGTCGCGGTCGAACATGTGCATCGACCCGCCCTTGCCCTTGGCGCAGCCGCCGACACGACCGAACATTTCTGCCATGCAGTGCTTGGGATCCATGCCGCGCGCCAAGGCGTGGCCGTGGTCGCGGTATGCAGTAACGATGGGATCCTTGTGCTCGACCGCTGCGGTGCAGCCAACGGCGACCGCCTCTTGGCCGATGTAGACGTGGCAGAAGCCACCGATCTTCTTCTCTTGGTACGCCTGCATGCAGCGAAGTTCAAACTCGCGGATCAGAAGCATCTGCTTGAACCAGTCAAGCATCTTCTCAGTGGACACGTGGGCGGCTGCGGCTGGAACTTGCAAGTGTTCGGCATCGCCGTACACCTTGGCATGAACATCCGATTGCGATGATCCCGGAGCGGAAACGCCGCCTGCGGTTGGATTAGAAAGGCTCGTCATGGTGTAGTCAGTACAAACTGGAAACAGGCGCCGTGCGACAAACGCCATCACGGCTGCAGCGCAAACAGACCCATAAGTATAGAAGGCACACGCGGTTCCGGCAATGCCGAAACCGCGTGCGGGTTCTATACAGATTTACACGGGATTCCACGCCTGATCACTCGCTCACGAGCGAGCCTTGCCACCAGCCTCCGGCGCCGCCGGGCGCTGTGCAGGCGCAGTTGCCGGTGCGGAAGCTGGCGCCTTTTCCGCCTGTCCAAGGGCTCGGCCCTGAAGCAGGAGCACGGCCATCTCAACTTGAGGATCAATGCCCTTCATCACAAGTTCCGCGGGGTCACGGGGTTCCTTGACCTTCTTCTCCACCACCTTGCCGTTCGAGGCTGGCTCGTCGCTCGGCGTCTTGGACGAACCGGGAACCTCAACCATGCCGTCGGCTGCCTCTTCCGGAACATCGTCCGCCGATGCGCGGATCTTGTTGATCTCGTCGATCTGATCAGGTGACAACTTCACCACGTAGTCCGGCACAACTCCCCAGTCGTCAGACCCGGGCTTCTTGTGAACCAAGCGACCCTTGGTCTCGCCCGGCTTTGCTGGCAACAGGTAGTGCTGAACCGTGTACTTCACATTGGCCTTGGCTTCTGCGCCGCGACCATCAATGTCATGGACTTCCTGCACGCTGCCCTTGCCGAAGCTGCGCTCACCGATGACCACTGCCACATCATGGGCCTCAAGCGCGCCAGAGACAATCTCACTTGCGCTCGCACTGCCCTCATTGATCAGAACCACGGTCGGCACATCAGCAAGCGGTGCACGCTGCCGCTGAGCGGTGAATGCGTACAACTCCTGACCGTTGCGATCCTCAACACTCACGATGCGGCCGCTGCGTAGAAATGCATTAACGAACGACACGGCGCTCTGCAGCAGCCCGCCTGGATTGCCGCGCAGGTCCAAGATGAGACCCGTGATATCGCGCTGTGCAGACATCTCGCGCATCGACTTCAGGAAGTCGGTGAATGTGTCCTCATTGAAACCGGTCAGGCGGATATAGCCGATTCCGTCCTCGGGATCGACATACCAATCCCATTGCGGTTCAAAGCGATCGTTGTATCCAGTCTTTTTCCAGCCTTGCACCGAGTACATCTTGATGCGCTCGCGGGTAAGCGGATACTCAATCGCTTTCGCCTCGCCCTCGCGAGTGATTCCCAGAGTCACGGGAGTGCCTGCAGGTCCGGTGATCGTGTCAACAGCCTTGTCGAGCGGCCAGTCAGCGGTGCTCATGCCGTTCACCGAGGTGATCTTGTCCTGCGGCTTAATACCAGCGCGCTTTGAAGGACTGCCGTCAAGCGGATTGATGATGACAATCTCGCGCTTCTCATTGTGGCGAATCAGAATTCCAACACCAACGAAGTTTCCTTTGATCGCCTGACTGAAGCGACGCATGCGGTCAGGCCAGACGATCTCTGTATAGGGATCCTCGAAGTCATGGGTCATGGTTGCCATGGCGCCATTGCCGAACTCACGAACAATGACTTCTACTGGCAGCTTGACGGTGGCATCGTTCGCCGCACGCAAAGCAGCGAACACCTTATTGAAGATCTTGGCGTCCACTTCTTCGGGGCGCATTGCAGCAACCGCCGTCGACTGATCTGAAACTGCGTGGCCGAATGCACCAACGAGTGTTGCATCGCCGAGCGTGGGAAACTTCTCCTTCAGAGCAGGAGTTGTAGACAACTGATGCACCATAGAAAGTCCGCCCTCAATCAGCGGTTTCCAACCGACATTCTCTAGGTGCTGTGAGGCAATCTGCGTCAGCGCTTCGGCAAGAATGCGCTCATTGATTCCTTCGATTGTCTGCTTCCAATCGTCATCGCCCTTCTCATTAAAAGCCGCAAATGGTTCCTTGCGATCCTTCTCGTCGAGGCGCTCGTACTGCTTCTTGCGCAGGTCGTACCAGGCATGAGGCGCGTACTCAAGCACCAACATGACGCGGCGGCTGACATCGGTCTCAAGCGCGTCGTCGTACTTCTGAAATTCTGCCTTCTGCGTGGAACCTTCATAGAGCGAACGAACGCGATTGAGAAGTTCTTCTGCGTAGAGCCAATCACCAATGGCGCGGGCTTCCGCAATCTTTGTATCGGCGAGCGCAATGGTCGCCTTGACGCCTGGTGATGCTAAGTCGACCTTCCAATCGGTGGAAAGAAACTTCAGGTAAGCGGCACCAATGAGAGCCTTGGTTGCATTGCCGGCCGCGACCGCATCGGTCATCTCCTTTGCCTTTTCAATGCGCTGCTCCGCGACCTTCTTTGAGGTTGCGATCACGTGTTCATCACGGCGCGTCACCGACTGACGAAGACGCTTCGCTGTATCACTGGTCGCATCCGCGGGCACATGCTCAAGGAGCAGGTCTACTTGGTTGTGGTTTCCAGTTCGCGCGGCGTCCCACAGTTGTTCGCTCCACGGCTCTGCGGCAGTCGGCGGAGCCGAGGGCGCGGCGGGCGGAGTTTGCGCCGCCGGCGTCGACACGGGAGTGGTCGGACGGGCTGGTGCCGCCGCTGGCGATGCCTGAATGAGGGTTGCGAATGAGGAAGCACCCAAGCAACACGCCGCGACTGCCGCGACAGCGGAATTGCGGCGTGAACGGTCGGCGATTGGACGGGGCATGATGAGGTCTCCGATGAACATGAAGTCTGTGTCTTATACTTCGCCACAGTACGCCTTGTTCACAGTGAAATTCCTGACCGATTTCAAGAGAACTTCCAATTCCTAGTACCCCTGATCCCGCCCGCCGCCTGAAGCGCCCTGCCATCGCAGGGGTGGCGAGCGATTTGCCATGCCGGGGGTGCGGCTACAACCTGCGCGGCACCGCTCAGAGCGCCAACTGCCCAGAATGCGGGCTGCCAGTGCGGGACACGCTCGAAGGCGTCGCGGTCGAGGAAAGTCGGCGCGATGCGGCCGCGGAGTCGCTTCGCTCGTACTCCAAGGCCTTCCTCTTTGGAGCGCCTTTGGGGCTTTTTATGGTTTCGTGCGTCGGCCCGCCGCTCGCTCTGCTCGCGCTACTGGGCAGCGTTCAGCGGCTCCTTGCCCTTCGAAATGCTGAGAAAGCACTCCCGGCCAAGGTGACCAGTTCCGCAAATCAGGAGTTCATGCGTGCCCGCACCCTGCTCTTTGTTGAGTTGGGCATGGGCGTCGTTGCTCTCATATTTCTGAATTTCGGACTCGCGTCCGCGATTGGACCCACGCTCGACGGCGTCATTCGCCTTGCTATCGGCGGTCTTTGGTTCGGCGTCATGGCGCTCGGACTGATTGCCGGCTCGATAGTGATTGATGCCGTCATCGCCCGCATGGCTCTGGAAGTCGAGCGACCCAAGTACCTGATGCCACTGATCTTCACGGCCGTGGGCGTGGTGATGTTTGCAGAAATAGTGACCGCAGCGGACGCGCCGACGGCCATCGTCATCTTGCTACGCGTTGCGGGGGCTGCAACATGGGGTGCCGCGAGTGGATTGCTTGCATATCAAGGAGCATGCGCGGGCGATGCTCTTGCAGCGCCGCCGCTGAAGCGAACGTTGACGGCACCGAGCGATAGCCCAACCGAAGATGCGATGGTGGACCCACGGCGCGTCGCGGCGCAACGCGCAGCGCAACGCGCGGCACAGCGCGCGAATGACGATGATTCGCCCATTCCGCTCGATTGAGAGAAGTCGTGAGTGTGTGGTCGCTCAAGCGGCGCCGAATGCGCGCTCTGCCAAATCAATCGCGCGCCCAAGACCTGCGCACTTGGCGATCGTCTCCTCAAACTCTGAGGCAGGCACCGAATCCAATACCACTCCAGCGCCCGCCTGTAAGTGCACATCCCATGACGCGCCGTTCACATGTCCGGCCGTAGGAATCACCATGGTTCGCAGAGCGAGTGCGATGTCCATATCGCCGTTCCAACCAACTGCGCCAATACCGCCTGAATACGGCCCACGACGCACCGGTTCCAGTTCATCAATGATCTGAATGGCGCGAACCTTCGGCGCGCCGCTCACCGTGCCCACGGGAAGCGTGGCGCGCAATGCGTCCCAGCAATCGAGATCCGCGCGCAGCTCGCCGGTGACCGTTGAACTGATGTGCATGACATGGCTGTAACGCTCAACCTCCATGCAGCGATCCACGCGGACGGTGCCCTGCAAACACACGCGACCAACATCATTGCGCCCAAGGTCAACAAGCATCACGTGCTCGGCGCGTTCCTTCTCATCGGCAAGCAATTCCACTTCGAGCGCGCGATCCTCTGCCTCTGTGCTGCCCCGGCGCCGTGTGCCTGCGAGCGGGCGATTGACAACCGTGCGACCGCGAACACGACAGAGGATTTCGGGGCTCGACGCCACCAATATGCATCCTTCTGCCTGTAAATAGATCTGGTACGGACTTGGGTTCACCACACGCAGCGCGCGATAAATATCAAACGGATCTGCCGCAGTGCTGCGATCTTGGCGTCGACTGAGAACCACCTGAAATACATCCCCAGCGCGGATCAATTCCTGCGCACGTCGCACCGCATCTTCAAATTCCGCGCGTGTCATGGAAGCGCGTTCGCCAGGGACGGGTCGCGCAGCAATATCAAGGTCAACGGCACCTGGCGCCAGTGGCGGCGCGCCGGCAAGCAGTCGCGCGCAGAATGCCTCAAGTGCAACACGACCATGCGCAAGCGCACTGGCCTGATCGGGGTGCTCATCCGCCGGAACGGAAATCACCGCATGCACCACCTTGGCAACATGATCAAAGACGGCAACTTCGCGATACATGCCGAAATGCATATCAGGAAGATTTCGATCATCGCGCGGCGCATCAGCAAATGGCAGCTTCCCTGGCTCAAGCCAGCGAACTGCATCGAATGCGCAGAATCCAACCCATCCACCGTGGAATGCGTCGGGCATGGCATCAATGGCATGCGGCGTAAAGCGCGCACCGAGCAGTCGAACTGTTTCAAGAGGATTCGCGGCAGTACTGACCTCTTCGGTGCCGCGCGCGCGATCTCGCACAGTGACAGAATTCCCGCGCGCGAGCACTTCCAGAATCGGCTGCGCACCCAACATCGACCACCGTCCAACCGATGATCCGTTCTCCACGCTTTCAAAGAGAAAGCTCGGAGCGGCCCGGTCGTCAGCGGAAACAAGCCGTCGATATGCCAACACCGGCGTGAGCTGATCGCTCATCAGGCGTCGCGAAACGAGAAACATGGGAACCGATGCTGTCATTGCGCGGTGGAGCCTAGTCGCGCGCCGGTGAATCGACGCGCAGCACATGCGGCGATCGCGATGGCATCGGCAACGTCCGGCGGCTCCGGGAGCGTGCGCAACGAGAATTGCTGCATGACGGCGCGCTGCATCTGTTCCTTGCTTGCCTGCCCGCGGCCAGTTAGGGCCTTCTTAATCTCAGCGGGCGCAAATTCGTCAATCGGCAGGTCGCGCAGCGCGGCGGCAAGCAGCACCACTCCGCGGCCGTGCCCCATCACGACGGCCGTACTGACATGCGCGCTGTGCACAAACACTTCTTCTACCGCCATGCGCGCGGGATTCAGTTCATTGATGAGCGCTCCGAGTTCCTCGTGCAAAGCCCGAAGCCGTGCAGGAATCGAATCCTTGGCATTGAGGCGCACAACACCCGCCTCGATAAGCGCTGGTTCCGGCGTCCCCGGTCGAAGTTCCACGCACGCATAGCCCGTGATTCGCAGACCGGGATCGATGCCAAGGAATCTCATGGCGCGGCACCTGCGGGGGGTGCGGGTGTTGCTGCTGTTGCTGGCGTTGCTGGCGCCACGTCATGCCCGCGACGAATCACGAGCTCGACGCGGGTTCCTGGCTCGGGCATCCGTTCGCTATTCGCTTGCCACTCGGGCGCGTCGACCTCCGCCTGATCAGAAATGACTGATGTGCACGCGATCGTCTCGTCGCCGAAGGTCACGATGCCCACGACGCTGCCGGTTCGATCTGCCAAGTAGTACTCGCCGGGTCCCATGCTCTTCGTGTTCGATCGTACGCGTGAGCCTGCGAAGACCCATGGATGACCGGGGAAAGATTGTCCCTTCACTGGGTCATGGATCCACGACGAGAGCGGCACATCACCACTACTCGTGCGCACCCACAATTCGAGCGGCGTACCGGTGGGCGCGATGCGCTGCACAGCTGAAGATCCACCGGGCGCCACGCGCCACTCGCCGGGCGCTCCCGGTTGGAGTCCAAGCAGGAGCAGCGCCGCATGAATCCTGCTTGGCGCAACGGTCACAGCCAAGAGCGATTCGTGCTCGCGCGTTCCTGCCTTGCAGACGGCCTGCTCAAGCCAGCCCCGATCTGCGGCAACCTCGGCTTCCACGCGGACTTCGCCGGCAGAGCGATCGACAACGATGCCCGTACCGAGTTCTATGAGTGGCAGTGGCGACTGCGGCGCGGATGCTGCTTCAGTCCCTGGGTGCGAGGTGCATGAAAGCGCTGCGCCGCTCGCCGTTACAAGTGCAAGGATGAGCCGAGCGCGCCGAGCGACGTCCACCAGACGGTGCAAACGAGTGGAAATTGCTGTCGTCGGTGTGATTTTGACCCGGAAGGGCGCATTCATTGCACTCCATTCATCGGCGCGGGGCATACGGTTGCACGAGCGCCGGATTCACAGCCCAGGAAATGAAAAAGGCCCGGCGGAGACAAGCTCACGCCGAGCCCTTCCGGGGGCTGACTAAGATGTGGGAGTATACGGAAGTACTCACTCACGGCAAACCGGTTGCGGCATTGATATCAATATATTTATGAAATTACCCTTGTCGACATTGATCGCACTGCGACGCACGGTTCGGATCGGCATTCCGATGTCGAACGCCTCGATTACGGGGGAATTTCCGCCCCTTGAGCTATCACGGAATGGATTCGCAGGAATACCACCATCTGATGGATTCACTGCACACCATGAAGTGACGGTGGAGTGCACGGGCGTTCCAAGCCCCCGAACTGGGTATCTGATCGGCATTCAGGAGATTGATGCGGTGGTTCGCACTCATCTTGCGCCGCTCTTGAAATCGTTCTTTCATGCTGAGAAACGCACTGAACCGCGCGACGCTGTCATCCAAATGGGTGATGTGCTGGAACTGCACCTCCCCGCGGGAATCCGCCTCTCTACCCTGCGATGGTCCCCCGGTCCGTTCATCAACCTTCTCTGGAACACTTCCATGCGCGAGCAAGCCATCGTCACCGAGCACTTTGAATTTAGCGCCGCGCACCGCCTCCATTGCCCGGAACTCTCCGCAGAAGAAAACCGCCGCACCTTCGGCAAATGCAATCACCCCAGTGGGCATGGTCACAACTATCGACTGGCGGTCGCTGTTCGCGTACGGACTGGGCCGGGAGCACCGATCCTGAGTACCGGTGCCCTTGAGGGGATTGTCAGCCGGACGGTCTTGGATCGATTTGACCATCGCCACCTCAATGTGGATTGCCCCGAATTTGTGACACTCAACCCGTCTGTGGAGAACATCGCCCGCGTCTGCCACGGCCTTCTTGAACATGAGATCGCCGCCGTTGGTGCGGCGCTCGACCATGTCACAGTGTGGGAGACCGAAAAGACCTCGGCAACCTATCCGGCGACTACGTAATTACGCGCAGGTGCTGCCGGTGAAGTCATCGGCGGTGTTGGACTTCGGCTGGCCATCTTCGCCATAGATATAGAGTTTGCCGGCCTCTTCAGCGCGGGCAACTTTGTGGGAGCCATCGCAGAGCGGAAAGTTCTTCGAAAGGCCGCAGGCGCAGACGAATATCGGCTTATCTGATGGTTCAATTTTGACAGGGGCAGCGGCGACGTGACGAATGATGCGGGCCATGGGGTACTTTCGAATGTGCTCTTAGGGAGCCAAATCTTCCTCTGCAAGCAAACGGAACCGCTTACGGAGGAGGATCTGCCCCGCAAGGTGATTGTCATCAACGCAGATAGCAACAGCTGGATGTTCGCCGCGCAACATGATTGGATACGCGAAGCGAATGTTGAGTTCGGCGCCCAAGAGGTAGAGGCATGCGCCGCTCAGGCACTGCTGCTCGCCGAGTTCCATGATGATGAGGTCGGTCTCAGCAAACGTGTATTGGCTGCGCCGCAGAATGTGCCGCGCTGCGTCAGCGTTCGTGAAGATCATGCGAACGACGGCGTAGTCGCTCGAGTCAACGATTGAGAATGCTGCAAGCCGCGTGGACGGCGCTTCATCAAAGGTACGGAGAAGTTCGAGGAGCTTGCCGACCTTATTGTTCAAGAACACACTGAACTGCCGCACCGTTGGGGGCGCGTATCCGTACTCAGTCTCAGTGGCGGGTGGAAGCGATGCACTCATTGCGTTTCAATCTCAAGACCTTGGAACAGTGAGCATATCTGCGGGACTCACTGCGCGCCGCCCACAAATTCAGGAGCCTCGACGCGCGGCAGAAGCCCTGCATCGGCTGCGCGCTCGAGCAGCGTTCGAACCGCAAGTCGGCCGGTGGGACCGTAGTCAAGCGTCCAGGAATTCACGTACATCCCAATGAATTCATCAGCAAGGGCCGTGGTCATGCCTTCCGCAAAGGTCAGCGCATAGCGAATGCTCTCCTCGCGGTGACTGAGCGCGTACCGCACGCTCTGCTCAAGGAGTGCGGCAACTTCCTGCATAGTTCCAGCGCCATGGCGCTCATCCAGCGCACGCAAGACGCCGTTGGCCCCAAGCGGAAGCGGCAGACCGTACTGCGAATGCCACCAGCGGCCGAGGTCCTCCACGAGGACGAGGCCTTCATCTGCAAAGGTCAGTTGCCCTTCGTGAATGACAACACCAGCATCAAATTCTCCGGCGGCAACCCGCGCTGGAATTTCCTTGAACGGAACCACAGTTGCCCGAAAGGTCCCGGGCCCAAGCAGAAGGCTCGTGACCATGAACGCGGTTGTCCCCTGTCCGGGAATGGCAATGTGCGCCCCACGCAACGACTCAACAGTCCGCGGCGCGCGCGCCACCACTTTGGGTCCGTAGCCATCACCAACCGAACTGCCACACGCAGTCAGCGCGTAATGGGCAGCAATGCGGGGATACGTTGCACAACTGAACGCGGAGATCTCCAACAGATCATCGCCACGCATAGCGCGCTGATTCAGCGCCTCAATATCTGCGGGCACCGCCTCAATGCGAAAGCGGCTTGAGACAACACGCGGCGCTTGACCGTCAAGTTCCAGAAGTGGCCACCACATGAAAGCATCATCCGGATCCGGAGAATGCCCAAGTCGGAGGGTGGCGCGCGTATCCATGGGTTCAACAGCGTAAGGCAAATCCGTTCCCGTATCCCGTAAGCACACCAGATTGGAATGCGCCCACCCTGGCCGCGCTCGCAACACACATGCATGCGCAATCTGGAACCCGCTCCCCTGGCCGCACTCGCCGGAGAGGACTGGGCCGCGCTCAGCGGCCGTCCTCGTAAGGCGATTGCGGGCCAGTACGAACGCGAATGCCCTCAAGTACGAACCTCATCCTGCCGCAGTAAATTGCCCGCATGCTGCCCGCCATCATTGCCCTCTCTGCCATGCTGTGCGCCCCCCCCACGACCGTCGTGCCACCGCCTGCGCCCACGCCTGCGCCGATGCCCGCAGCCGCTCCGAGCAGCACCCGCGCCCGCTGGCTCGCCATCGTTGATGAGATGCAACGCTGGCGTGACACCGAGTGGCCCGAAGATGCCATTGCTAACGGTCGATTTACCCCGTGCCCCGACCGCATCACTGACGCGTCGATTGTTGGCATTGAGAAGCGACATGCGCAGGAAGGGCTGTTCCTGACTGACCTCATGCAACTCGATCCGGCTCAGCTCACCGGTGACGATCTGTTGGGATGGCAACTCCTCACTCGGCAATTGCGCGAATCGCAGGATGGTCACCGCTTCCGCTCGTTCCTGATGCCAGTTGGCGGCCGCAATGGACCGCAGCAAGATATTCCGCAGATGGCTGATCGCGTGCCGTTTCGCACGGCGGCGGATTGCCAGAATTACATCAAGCGACTCAGTGCAGTGCCGCAGATGGTGACTGACGTGCAGGAACTGATGGAGCTCGGCATGGCCGAGGGGCGCATGCCCGCAAAGGTGACGATGGAGAGCTTGCCCGCGCAGTTTGATGCTGTACTCAAAGGAAATCTGGAATCACTGCGCATCCCGTTCGCAAAGCTTCCTGACTCGATTCCTGCTGCCGAGCAGGCTGCCATGCGCAAAGAGTTGGATGCAACGCTCTTACCCATCCTGCTGCAAATTGGTCTGACTCGCAACTGGATCATCGCTACGTATTTGCCGGCATGTCGCGACACCGTGAGCGCGTCTGACCTTCCCGATGGCAAAGCGTGGTACGACCACGCGCTTCATGTGCATACCACCACCAACATGGATGCCAAGGAGATTCATGAGACCGGCGTTGCAGAAGTAGCACGCATTCGTGCTGAGATGTTGGCGGTGATCCGAACCACCGATTGGTTCGCGGCGGACCCTGCGCGCACGCTGCAGCCGGCCGACGAACTCTTCAGTGCATTCATTCAGTACCTGCGAACTGATCCGCGCTTTTACGCCAAGAGCGAAGACGAATTGCTAGCGCGTTACCGAGATACCTGCAAACGGATTGACGCCAAACTGCCCGCGCTCTTTGGAACGCTGCCGCGCAACCCATACGGCGTGCATGCCATTCCAAAGTTCATGGCGCCAACGCAGACCACCGCGTACTACCAGCCCGGCTCGTTGCGCGGCGGGAATCCCGGCTGGTTCTGCGCGAATACCTACGCACTTGAGCAGCGGCCGCTCTATGAAATGATCCCACTTTCATTACACGAGGCCGTGCCTGGGCATCATTTGCAGATCTCCATCGCGCAGGAGTTACCCGATCAACCGGAATTCCGCCGCGACATGCACTTCACCGCGTTCGTTGAAGGATGGGGGCTGTACTCGGAACGATTAGGTATCGAGATGGGCTTCTTTCAGGATGATCCGTATGCAAACTTCGGTCGCCTGATTTACGAAATGTGGCGCGCCACACGCTTGGTGGTTGACACCGGCATTCATGCCTTCGGATGGAGCCGCGAACGCGCCATCGATTACATGAAGCAGAACACCGCGCTGAGCCAGATGAATATCGAACGCGAAGTCGATCGTTACATTGACTGGCCCGGGCAGGCGTGCGGATACAAGATCGGCGAGTTACGCATCCGTGCCATGCGCGCAAAGGCCGAACGTGAACTTGGCGCCGCGTTTGATGTTCGCGCTTTCCATGATGCCGTGCTTGGGGCTGGCGCAATCCCGCTCGATGTTCTCAGCACGCGGATCGATGCATGGATCGCTGAGCGCGCTCAGCCTTCCGCTGCCCATCCGCCGTCTTGAAGCCATGGATTCGTGCGCCGCTCGGCGCCAATAGTGGTTGATGGACCGTGCCCCGGATGAGCGCGCACGCTGTCCGGCAACGCCATCAATACCGTGTGTAGCGAGCGATGCATGGTCGCGGGGTCGCTCGTTGGAAAGTCAACGCGACCGATCGACCCAGCAAAGAGCGTGTCTCCAACAAATGCCTCGTTTGCGCCGTCGCACACAATGGTCACACCACCCGGGCTGTGCCCAGGCGTATGCAAGACGCGCCACACGGACCCAGAGAGTTCAAGTCGATCGCCGTTCGCCAATGTGCCATCAGCCCCGCGCGTGGTGATCGGCATACCGATGAATGCGCTCAGGTTGAGTTGCGGATCGTTCAGAAATGCATGCTCTTCCGCATGGAGCAACACGCGCGCTGCCGGAAACGCTGCGCTCACAGCATTCAAACCCGCAATGTGGTCGGCGTGCGCGTGCGTCAACAAGATGTGGCTCGGAACGAGTCCCTTGCTACGAACGAATTCGATCACTTCCTCTGGATCCTCACCCGGGTCAATGATCCAGCACTCGCGCCCCACGGAACCTGCGTCCGCGGCCGGCACCCACGCCACAAAGCAGTTGGTCTGAAAGGCTCCAAGTGGGAATCGCTGAATCACTGGCTTCGACATGCGGGGAGGGTACGCAGGTATCGTTCCGGTGTGGCACTCGGAAGGACCCGGAAACCACCGCTTGATTCGGCACACGCGACCACCGCGCCCGGTGTTGGCACGTCCGCGCGCTTCCATCGCGCTCCATGCGCCGCGGCTTCTGCGCTGTTCGCGACCCTGCTTCTGGGCACCCCCCTGCTCTTCACCGGCTGCGACCAAATGTCGAGTGACATGGGCGATGCTTCCAACTCAATGTTCCCGCCCTCGCCTGCCGAGGCCGGTCGCTGGGCAGTGGATGACAGCGACCCAGAGAACCAGCGGCGCGGCGTCCTTCTCATCGGCAACTCTGGATTCGGCGGCGAGCCCGTCTACGTAAACCTCTACCGGCTCTACATCGAAGAGAACAGCGACCCGGTTGTAAAGGCCACGGCCATTCAAGCGTTGGCTCGACACGCGCGCGCTGAAGATGCGGTGATCATCGCTAATCAGCTCGAAAGTAAGAACGAACAGATTCGTATCGCCGCCGCCAAAGGTCTGCAGCGCATTCACAATCCAAAGATTGCCGATGTGATCTGGAAGAAACTGATTCAAGAAGACGAGACCCCAGCGGTGCGCGTGGAACTTGCCATCGCGCTGGGTCAATACTCAACGCGGGACTCGTTCGAAGCACTCTGCAGTTCTCTTGACGATCGCGAACTTGCAGTGAACCTTGCATCGGCGGACAGCCTTCGGCTCATCACCGGTGCAGATTTCGGTTTGGAACCAGGGCTATGGCGTAGCTGGGCGGATGCGAATCCAAAGGCCTTGCGCCAAGATGTTCCCTACTACTACCCAACATACGAGCGGCAACTTGGAACGCTCGATTACCTGATGTTCTGGGCGATTCCAACATTTGAACAGCCGGGCGTTCCTGCCGGAATGCGCGAAATCGCCCCAGCTGACGGCGCGCCGCAAAGCGAATTCGGAAACCTCGGCGAGAAGGGCTGATGTTGGCGGGCGAACGCATGTGGTCGCCTACACTTCTTCCCCTTGCCATCTCACCCGACCAACGAAACAGACGCTGATCTCCGCACAGCAGCGAAACCCGCTGGCAATGAGGTTCGTGCTATGACCGAGGAAGATGCGCGTGCGGAGATGGAAGATCTCCGTCGCCGCGCTGCCGAAGGCGACATTGACTCATTCGGGGATGGCGCGCTATCGATTGCCGGCGCAGACGCCGCAGCCGACGATGAACGGATTATTAAGAGCGGACGTCTTGCCGGAAAGAGCCTCTGGCAATCGATCTGGATTCTTGCCGTTCCGGTACTCGTGCAGCAGTTGATGGCTGCGCTTGTCGGCACGACTGACACACTTCTTGCTGGCAACCTTCCACCGGGTACCGCGGGCGCGGCGCTTGACGGCGTCGGATTCGGCGCGAGTTTCATGTGGGTCGCATCGATCGTTCTCATGGGGATAGGAATCGGCGCGCAGGCCATCATTGCGCGCGCTATGGGCAGCGGCAACCTCGCCGACGCACGCGCAGCAGGTGGCACGGCCGTCACGGTCAGCTTTGTTGCGGGGATCGGCGGTGCAATCGCAAGTTGGTTCGCTGGGCCGATCGCCGCGGAATGGATGGGGCTTTCCGACGAGGCGCTCCGCTACGCGACGGAATTCGTGCACATCATCGCCATCAGCATGCCGCTCATGTCAGTGATGATGGTTGGCGGAATGGCACTCCACGGCGCGGGCGAAACCGTCAGACCGAGCGTCATTGCCGTGGCAACAAATGTGGTGAATGTGCTGTGTTCATGGTCCCTGTCCGGTGTTGTGGTTGTCTTTGGCTCACTGGTCATCGCCAATCCTTCACCAGTTGATCCAAGCCAATGGGGTGTGCGGGGCATCGCGGCGGGCACATCCATCTGCTACGCGGTTGGCGGCATCTGGACCCTCGTGGTGCTCTTGCGCGGGGTGAAAGACTTTAAGGTCGCCACTACAGACCTTCGCCCAAATCCCGTTATGTTGAAGCGCATCACAACGCTCGGCATTCCCAACATGCTCGAGGGGGCCACCATGTGGCTCACCACCAGCATCGGCGTCACCAAATTCATCGGCATCATCGCGGTCGCCCAGGGCGGCGCGGCCGGACCAGTGAAGGGCCTGTTCGGCGCTCACATGGTGACGGTGCGGTGGGAATCGTTCAGCTTTCTTCCAGGATTTGCAATGGGCACGGCGGCTGGCGCGCTTGCCGGGCAATACATGGGTGCGGGATCTGCAATCATGGCGCGCCGCGCAATTTGGGCGTGCTT
>CANJHD010000007.1 GCA_947474065.1 Planctomycetaceae bacterium | reverse complement strand
TCTGGTCAACGAGTCCACGAATTTCTCGTGCCGCCGCTTCAGATTTTTCTCCTTTGGCTACCTCTAGCCGCCCGACGCCGTCCTCGCCGGTCGTCATCTCAAGTCGGCCGTTGGCTTGTTGTGCATCCGGCACAGCCTCGAGCAACTTCGGGAAGATCGCATCAAGCCGCTGTCGATAGTTGTCGAGTACGCGGAATGCGGCGCTGCGTACTTCTGGTGTCAGATTTGCATCAGCGATAGCGCGCTCAACATCCCATTGAATCGCGCCGTCACTCAGCGAATTGCCAACCATCGCTCGCATCGCGCGGCGCTTAGCCGTCAGGCGCTCGCGTTCGATGTCGTTCTGTTGCTCTGGTCGCGCTACCGCGGCAAGCGACTGGAAGAAACCGTCCATTGACTCCGTGATCGATTGTGCCAGTACGCGACGCGCTTGCTGCTGAACGGCGACAGACTTCTCGTCGTGGCTTCTAGGACCGACGCGTTCCATCTCATCATCAAAACGCCGTTTTGCTGCAAACATTTGTATTTGCGAGTCGTCAAACATCGAAGCGGCTAGCTGCCGCTGTGCATCATCAAATCGAGCGGAGTCAAGGATTTCATCTAGTTCCTTGCTCGCCAGGACCGGATTGCGCGCCGGTCCACCACCAAACCAAAGTTGCGCCGCAGCCTGCTGTGTGGACATAGTCGCAGCGATCACTGCTGCTCCAAGAAGTGTTCGAATGGATTTGGTGATGTTCATGGTGGTGTTCATGGTGCATTTCTTTAGGAGATTTTGGTCATCTCGTGTTGCTGTTCCGAAGCGCAGGCATCAATCCAAGTTTCGTGCCTTGAGGTACTCCCGCATCTCGGCATTCCAACGCAAGCGGCTGGCAGTGCCCATCGTGTCATGCGTTTCATCGGGAACAATCTCTACATATCCCGGTCCATCCGGAAGCATTTGTCCGGTCGCCTGCATTGCAGCCGTAGCAGCGAGCAGCGCATCCTTCAGTCCTTGCACGCCACGGTCTAAGAAATAACTATCGCGAGCGCCACACAGAAGACGCACGCGCTCGCGCAGGATCGGAACATAACGCGCCGGATCTGCGCGCAACAGCGCAGCAATGTCATAACGAGCCCATTCGTTTCGCACGACGCCATGATCAATGGTTCCAGTGACGGTTTCAAACATTGGCCGCGGCAACTTTGTGACTGGATCAAGCGTGCTCCACATGGCACTCCACGCGTCCCACTGCTCGCCGCTATTGCGTGCTGGACCGAGCACACGCTCCATGGCAACTTCGTCACGAACAGTCATCCGTACCTTGTCGAACTGTTTCGTGAGCGGCACGCGGTACGAGGGTCGCTCCTTGCCATCGCTATCAGTGAAGATGCTGGTATCGGCATACAAGTCGCCTGCCTGAAACTTGCTGAAATCAAGTGGGTCCGGCGAACTACTGAAGCACGCCCCGAATGTCTCTGGATGGGTGAGCTGCAACCACAGTGAACTCCATCCGCCGCTTGAATGACCGGTGATGATTCGCGCATCGGTCCGGGGAATCAGTCGAAATTGCCGTTCAAGTGCCGGGATGAATTCTTCCGTCAGTGCGTGTGCCCATGGCCCATTTGCGGGGCTGTCCACAAATCCGTGGTGCCCAAGCCCAGACTCTGGGTCAAGAACAATCCACACGGCTTGCGGCATGACCTCACGAGTACCAGGTGTCGCAAGCATGCGCGCAATGCCGCTCGCGCCGGTGTAGCGACCGCCGAAGCCGGGCACTACATAGATGGCAGGAAACATGCGGCGACGAAAGTTCGGATCGTCCCAGCCAGTGGGCAGCGCTACGCCAGCACGCATCATTACATCGCGACCGGCGGCGCGGCTGAGAAGCGCACTCTTCATTTCAAACCACCGCAGGTTTGGCTCCTGTGGTCGATCTGGCTCTGGCATACGGATAGTCAATGCAACATCATGCACATCGGGTCGCTCTCGACTGAATGTCACGGTTGACACCGCGCTCACTAAATTTCCAGGAGCAATGTGCCCGCGCTCAGTTTGATTGCGGTCAAACACGGCTTGAATCCGATAGGTTCCGTCGAGCATGGCGATCGGCTCTGGAAAGCTGATCGCATCCGCGCCGAGCGTCACGGTGGATCCTGGCGCAAGGTCACTGACAGCGACCGAGTACATCGGTTGCGGATCATCAAAGAATGGCGCATCGAGCGGTTCATCACCCGGTTGCAGAGTCGACTCCGCGGCTAAGAACACGATCATTCGACCTGCACCACCCTCGGTGCCAAGGATCGCAGCCGATTCCTTTGGCAGGGTAACTCGGATGACGTCCTTCACTGGTATTGCGGGTGCTTTCGGCCGCGGCGCATCCACCGCCACTGGTGCTGGTTGCACTTGCGGCACTTGCGGCACTTGCGCGACCGCACTTCCGTACATGCCCGTGTACGCCACCGCGAGCATGTGAAGGACGCGACGGATGTCGGGCGAAAGCATGGCGGCATCGTAGAATCTTTGGGATGCCCGCCCGACGACATCTTGGCCTCGCCGCACCTGTGCGCTTCCTCGCCTCCGCTTTGAGCGCTGTGGGGGCGCCTTGTCTGAGCGCCGCCATTGGCACTATCGGCGTCATTGCCCTCATCAGCACCACCGGCTGCGCGGGCCACAGCTCTGTGGAGCGTGGAATCGACCGTTCAGCCAGCAGCATCTCTGCCAGTTTCGCTGGTTCCGTTACTGAGGAGCGAAATTATGTGCTTCCGGTTGATGGCATTATCGACATCGACCTTGAGACGTTCGCCGGCGATGTCGTTATCCGTTCTGGGCGCGAGACCAAGAACGAGGTTCGCATGCAGGTCACCGTTACCGCCAGTCATGGAGCCGATCGCACCGACGAGGCGCGCGCGTCACTTGCGCAGGTGGCGGTCAAGGCGGAGATTCGCCGTGGTGGTGATGTGCCAACGCTCGTACTTCGCGGAACCACTGCGCACGATGAAGCCTGGCTTCACCAAACAGATATCGATATTGAGCTTCCGGAGTTGCGTCGCGTGCATGTAAAGACCCGCTCTGGCAAGGTGCATATTTACGAAAATCGCGGTGCATGTTCGGTAGAAACTTCAGATGGTGAGATCCACATGATCACGCCATGGGCTATCACGGAAGATGTCACGCTGGTCACGCGTGGTGGAGAAATCGTGTTCCGCTCCTTCACAGGTACTTGTGGAACCTTTGATATCGACTGCGTAAACGGCAAGGTTCTCACGCGCGTCGAAGCTGGTGACTGGCGTGTTGTTGATCCACGTAATGATCACGACACACTGCACGCGACGCTCGGCACTTGCACCAACAAGATCCTCATTCGTAATGTTGACGCCCCGGTGACGATCAGTATCGTTCCGGAGCCAATGGAATACGGTTCAATATTCTCAGCGCCATGACATTCATCAACGACCACTACCTGAAGCTGGCTGCCGGCTACTTATTCCCCGAGATCGCCCGTCGCGTTACCGTCTTCGCGGAGGCGAATCCAGCCGTGGCCGGAGAGATCATCCGCTGCGGCATTGGTGATGTCACAGAGCCGCTTCCGCCCGCCGTCATCGCGGCAATGCACACGGCTGTCGACGAACTCGCTCATCGCGCCACCTTCCGTGGATACGGACCAGCAACCGGCTACGACTTTGTCCGCGAGGCAATTGCCAAGGGCGATTTCCGTGATCGTGGCATGGCAATAGCAACCGATGAAATCTTCGTTTCGGACGGAAGTAAACCGGACGCCAGTGCCTTCATGGAAATCATGGCCACGGGCACACCAGCGCAGGGCGGTAATCGCACCGCGGTGTGTGATCCGGTCTACCCCGTGTATGTAGACAACAACGTCATGCAGGGCAATACTGGTCCCGCACTTGCGGGCGGCGGATATGAAGGACTTATCTATCTGCCAGGAACGCCTGCGAATGGATTTGTCCCGGAGCCGCCCACCGAACCGGTGGACATGGTCTATCTCTGCTATCCAAACAATCCCACCGGAGCGATGATCACCCGCGCGCAGCTCACTCGTTGGGTTGAGTGGGCTCTCGCCAATGACTCGCTGATTTGCTACGACGCCGCGTACGAGGCGTACGTGCGCGACCCGTCGTTGCCGCGCTCGATCTACGAGATATCAGGTGCTGATCGGTGCGCGGTGGAATTCCGTAGCTTCTCTAAGAATGGCGGATTCACCGGCCTGCGCGGGGGCTACACCGTCGTTCCAAAGGCCGTCGAGGGTCGAACCCGCAGTGGCGAGCGCGTCTCGCTCCATCGCTTGTGGATGAGGCGTTGGGCTACCTGTTCGAACGGCGTCAGTTGGCCAGTGCAGTGCGCGATCGCCGCGCTTTACACACCCGAAGGACGCGCACAGGTAGCGTCGTTGATCGATTTCTACATGGAAAACGCGCGAATTCTGCGCGAAGCATGCGCCGCCGAAGGCCTGCAAGTGTGGGGCGGGCAGCATGCCCCGTACGTTTGGGTGGCGTGCCCCGCAGGCATGAGTAGTTGGGACGCGTTCGATGCGCTGCTTACCAAGGCAAGACTGGTAGTTACTCCGGGCGCAGGCTTCGGTCGCCACGGCGAAGGCTTCTTCCGAATCAGCGCATTCAATTCCCGCGAGAAAGTAATCGAAGCGTGCAAGCGGCTGCAAGCGCTCCAGTAAGCGCCAGAACTTACGAGTTCCAGCCCTTGCTCGGCGCGCGTTGTGGCAGCGAAGGATCGCGCGGTCCGGGTCCAGTGTCCTTCGGTCCGCGGTAGCCGCGGCACACGATGAACATCTCAACGCTTTCAGCGCGGCTCGCGCTCGGCTTGTATCCCTTGGCTTCGTTAAACACCATTTGCGCACGCCTGACGAGGGCAGGGTAATCAGCCCCCTCATAAACCTTCATGGTTGCATGGCCGCCAGTGCGCAACAAGAATGGCAGTCGATCAAGCATGGCGTGGCACAACTGCACGCTGCGCGCACTGTCGGCCATGGGAACGCCGCTGGTATCCGGCCCCATGTCGCTGATGACGGTGTCGAAGAGTTTGCTTTCCATGGCATACGGCAAGTGCTCGCGCGTCAGCTCGTTGATATCACCCTCAATGAGGTGCACATTCGGACCGAAACCACGCTTATCAATAGCTTTCAAGTCGATTGCCACCACGACGCCGCGGTCGCCAACACGCTCTGCGGCCACCTGGATCCAGCTACCCGGGCATGCCCCAAGGTCCAGGACACGCGAACCAACGCGCATCAACTTGAATCGGTCGTCAAGTTCAGTGAGCTTGTACGCGCTGCGAGCGCGATAGCCCTCTTCCTTGGCGAGTTTGAAGAAATGGTCTTGTACTTCTTTCACGGTAATGCGCTCATGGCTTCTGCAGCCGACGAACTTCGGCAGGCGGGATATTGGCCAGGACCACATGTCGTGAACCAGAATGGGTCAGGTGCAGTTCGCGCTCAAGTCGAGCGATGGCACGCAGGTTGTCGCGGCCGGGGCCATTCAGAACGGTGCTCTTCATCGTCTTTGCTCCCAAGTAGCAGAAGTATGAAAGCTCTCCGCCTGGGCGAAGCAAATCAAGCATGCGGTGCATGATGGTGTCGACAAGTCCAATTTCAAAGTTGTTGAATGGCAGACCGCAGATCACGCAGTCGTAAGAACCCATTTCCAGTTCAACATGTTGTATGGCGGCGTTGTGCAGTGTCACCTGGCCAGGCTTGCCGCTTGTTCGCCACGGCATGAGGATCTTGTTATCAAGATCTCGACAGAATTCGCTGCTGAGTTCCACGATGTCCAGAACATCGCCCTTGCCAAGGCACTTCAAGATTTCCTTAGTCACCGGACCGGTTCCGGGTCCAACTTCCAAGATCCGCTTTGGAGAGGTCGATTCGATCGCCGCAGCCGCGAGTGATCTCGCCAGCATCGGCGAACTTGGGCAGATCGTCCCCACGGTCTTCATGTTGCGGAAGGCGATGGAAAGGAACTGAATCATGGGGTCATGCGATCACTCAGCCATGGCATCATGCTCATGGGATCGCTCAGGATATCAGGGACATACACGCGCAGCCTTAGAGCGTCGGCGCAAAGCGCTCGTCCCCGCGAAGACCTTCGCAGAAGCCCGCAAATAACACGGGAATCTGCTCAAGGTCTCGCAAGTTCCCCATTTCAACGGTTGTGTGCATGTAGCGAATCGGGAAACTCACCAAGCCCGATGGAATTCCACCACCGGCGAGAAAGATGGAATCCGTGTCCGTTCCGCTCGCGCCTGGCGTAGCGCCACGCTGCAGTGGAATGGTGAGCCGTTCAGCGGTTTCAAGAAGTCGCGCGACAACTTCAGGCTGCATTGCGCCGCCGATAGCGATCTTTGGACCTGCGCCCATCTTGAATTGCCCGTGCTGCGCTTGGGTGATTCCAGGGCTGTCGGTGGCATGACCAACATCGGTGACAAGGGCAACATTCGGATGCAAACTCGCGGCAATCATTTCCGCGCCGTGTAGCCCCACTTCTTCTTGCACCGTGCTCACCGCAACGATTCGAACATTGCGCATGGAATTCTCTGCGCATAGGCGAAGCGTCTCTGCCGCAACCCATGTACCAATGCGATTGTCGAGGGCGCGCGCCACAATCAATTCATCGGAGAGCATCATGCTTGAATCGAGGAAGGTGGCTGGGTCGCCGATATTCAAACGCGCCCGCGCAGTCGCTTCGTCCTTCGCACCGATGTCCACAAAGAGTTCGTGCAGCTTGCGAACCTTGGGCTCGCCAGATCGGTCTTGAAGATGGATGGCAGTGGCACCAATCAGACCAATGACTGGCGCATCCACGCCTTTCACAGTGGAGCGAAATTGCAACCGCTTGCCGACGATTGATGCCGCATCGATTCCCCCGATTGAGCGGCAATAGATGAACCCATTGGAATCAATGTGCTGCACCATGAGGCCGATTTCATCCGCGTGGCCACAGATGGCAACGGTGAATATCTTGCTCTCATTCCTCGGATTATCGCTGGGGGTAGGCAGCAATTCCGCAAAGCAGTTGCCATACGCGTCATTCCAAGTCCGCGTAGCGCCGTTGGCGCGGACGTAGTCGAGCCAAACGCGTTGACCTTCGCGTTCAAAGCCGGATGGACTGGGTGTATCGAGGAGCTTCCGCAGGAACGCGAGGGATTCAGTGCGCATCGGCGGAATGGTACGAAATCGCGCCACTCCGCCGATGCGGGCATTCAGGTTGTACGGTCAACTTGCGGCGCGTTTATCAATACCGCCGAAGAATGAACTAAAATCGGTACCACTCTTCGGCTTTGCCTTCGGCTTGCCATCGGATCCGGAACCACCACCGTTTGACGTGGGTCGGATCATCGGATAACTGGCTGGCGGGGGGCTCATCGTCCGCGTGGAAGGCTGAGTGGGGCGACTAACCGGCGCAAGGCTCGGGGGCTGCTCACTGGGACCCACGCGCTTGTTGCGAGCGTTGTCCACGCCACGCTCAAGAACTTTCAGGTGGGCGCGCAGGGCGTTAATTGAACTCAGGGGCTTCGGTAAAGAGTCGCTCATCGGAATTCCTTCCCTTCGGGGGTCATCCATCGGTCGTTCGTCCTGACCTATACGGCGGACTTCGATCGTTGGTTCGCCGCGTTTGCGGCAACTATTGTTGGCTTTCCAGGGCGCACACACCTGCGTCTCGATCGGATCGCCAACCTCCATCGCCTTGAATGTCCGATTCAAGAACCCCGTCAGCAAGTTCTCGTCCACAGAATTCCGCCTGTGACGGCTCGATAGCCTTGTTTCCCAAGTTTGTCGGGCTTCTTTGGCGGTCTAGGACACCCGAATGAGTGGTTGGGGCTGCCTATCACCTGTCCCCCTGTCGGGGCTCCAACTTGCGTAATTACCCCGCACGGCGTGAACTACCGATTCACCCCTGCTCCCAGGGGTACCCAAGGAGATACCAGTGCAGCCGACCGCCATCATTGCCGCTTCGATCCTCGCCATCTTTGCCGTTCCGTACGCCGGCGCGGACACGGTGGACCTGCCGCGTTACCCATCCACAAGCCCGGACGGCAATGTCGTGTTGTTCAGTTGGCGCGGTGATCTCTGGAAGTGCCCATCGACTGGTGGCGGCGCGCTTCGCCTGACAAGCAACCCGGCCAATGAAGGTCGCTCTGCATTTAGCCCTGACGGCGCATCCATCATCTTTGATAGCGACCGCGATGGTGGTCGGAATCTGTTCATCATGAAGAGCGACGGCAGCGATGTGCGGCAGCTCACCTTTGGTGATTCGGTTGCACTTCTGAGTGGAACAGGCGTCGATGGATCGGGTCGTCCAGTGGCGTACTTCGAGAGCATGCGCGAGAGTGATCTTTATCGCGCAGCCCGCCCATACATGGTGCCACTCGCGGGTGGCTCGGTGCAGCGAGCCTGCGATGCATTCGGTTCGCATCCACTCGCAACGCGCAACGGTGCGTCCGTGCTCTTTGAGCGCGGCAGCAGCGCATGGTTTCGGCGCGGTTATCAAGGGCCAGATCAGCGCGATGTATGGACATTCGATCGCGCCACAGGCCGATTCGCACAACTTACCGACTGGAAGGGCAATGACGGTTGGGCGTTTCCATGCGGCGATGACGTCATTTATCTGAGTGACCGCGGCAACGGCAAGAGCATCAATATCTGGCGCAAGAAATTTGCCGCGCCGACTTCTGACCCTGGCACGCAGCTGACATCATTCGATGACGATGTGCGCGAACTCGCAGTATCGACCGATGGTCGCATAGCCATATTTTCGAACTGGGATTCGCTGTGGCGCTTGGATTTAACAACGCCGAGCGCGCAGCCGGTCAAGATCACCATGCAGGCCGCCGAAGATGAGGCTGACCGGATTCGTCCACGCAGTGTTGGGCGCGATGTTTCGGAAGCGCAACTCTCTCCGGACGGCAAGACCATTGCCATCGTTGCCTATGGCGATGTCTATGTAAAGGGCGTTGAGGAGCGTTCTCCGTTTGTGCGCGTCACCCGTACGCCAGCACGTGAGCGCGATATCGCTTGGATGCCTGATGGCGTCAAGTTGCTGTTTTCCAGCGACTCGGACGGCAACGACTCGATCTACGAGGCAACCGTGGTTCAGACACGAGGCGAAATTCGCAGTACGTTCAAGGACAAGACCAATCCGAAGAAGGAAGAAGTGAAGCCAGAAGCGGCCGCGGTGCCGGCCGTCGCCGCAGCCCCGGTGGCCACCGATGCTCCAGCAACATCAACGACGGCAGTCATAGATCCCCCGGCAGCAGCTGCCGCGGTGCCGACCGCTACGGTTCCACCAGTAGCAGCCGATGCAGCCAAGACGGACGCGCCGAAAGATGCAAAGAAGAAGGACGAGAAAAAGGAAGACAAGAAGGACGAAGGCGCTCGTTGGGCAGATGCTGTGAAGATTGAAATCAAGCCGTTCATTGCGCTGCCTGCCGTGAGTGAGCGTGGACCAAGTCCATCACCAGATGGCAAGAAGGTCGCGTACCGACGCAATCTCAACACGCTGGTTGTTCGCGATGTCGCCACTGGCGAAGAGAAGGACCTGCGCACGGGGTTCGATCAGTCCATCGACTGGCGTTGGAGCCCAGACGGCCGCATGTTGGCAATTCGCCAAGATGACGACAATTTCAATAGTGATATTTGGATCCAGCCAGCCGACGGCAGCGCGGCGGCAGTGAATATCTCGCGTCATCCGGATATGGATGTCAATCCTCGTTGGAGTTCAGACGGGAAGGTGCTTGCGTTTTCCTCAGGTCGCGTGGAAAACGATGGAGACATTTACATGGTCTTCCTCGACAAGGACCTCGAAGGCATGCAGCGCTTTGAGCAGGATCAGTATTTCAAGGACGCGGCCGAAGCTGCCAAAAAGAAGGCAGCCGAGCGAAGCCCAAAGAAGTCGGATACCAAGAAGGACGACGCTAGTAAGGATGAGTCTAAGAAAGACGACTCCAAGAAGGACGACTCTAAGAAAGAGGAGCCCAAGAAGGACGACTCGAAGAAGGACGAAGATAAAGATGGCAAGAAGGACAAGAAGGATCCTCCGAAGCCGCTCGACCTTGATGATGCATATATGCGCCTGCGGCGCTTGACCACGATGCCTGGCAATGAGATGGATCTTGAGATTTCCCCCGCTGGCGACCGTGTCTACTTTATGGGTGGCATGGGCGAGACTGCGGGGCTCAACAGTGTTGCGTGGTCTGGCGGCGAAACCAAGAAGCTTGGCGCTTCAGGTGGTATTCAGCAAATTACGTTGGCAGGCGACAAGTTAGTGGTGGTTGGAAAGGGCGGCGCGAGTGTCGTCAATCTGCCTGCAGGTGACGCAAAGGCGATCGATCTGAGCGACACGGTTGAGTTGGATTTGGCTGCGCAGAGCAACCAGAAGTTTCTCGAGATGGCTCGCACCATGGGCAGCATCTTCTATAGCCCAACTATGAATGGTTGTGATTGGCCGAAGCTCACCGCGAAGTGGTCGAAGTTAGCAAACAGCGCACGCACCGATGAGGAGTTTGATTATGTTGCGAATCGGTTCCTTGGCGAACTAAATGCTAGCCATCTTGGCGTTCGAAGCCCAGGTTCTGAGGGAGCCGGTCGATTGCCAGTGGGTCGCATTGGCGCGCGCACTGTCTTTGCCGACGGCGGGTTCCGCATTGAGGAGATTCTGCGCGATGGCCCTGCTACAAAGGGTCAGACTCCGCTTGCGGTTGGGGATGTGATTGTGGCTGTCAATGGCGAGTCGGTGAAGGCTGGGGTTCCCATTGAGGACATCTTCCGTGGCACCGCTGGCAAGGAGACGGTCGTTCGCATCATGCGTGCCCCCGCTCCTGGCCAACCACGTATGGAACTTGACACCATATTGTTGCCTGGCTCAAGTGGCGAAATTCGCGAACTCACCTATCAAGACACGCTGCGGCGCGCTCGCGAGACGGTCACGCGACTCTCAAACGGACGCATCGGTTATCTCCATATTGCCGCGATGGATCAAGCATCCCTTGATGTCTACGAGCGGGACTTGTACGCGCAGGCTGACGGTAAGGACGGTCTGATCATCGATGTTCGCAACAACGGCGGCGGTTCCACTGCGGATCGTCTCCTGAGTTCGATCATGGTGCAGCCGCATGCCTACACCGTGCCGCGCGGAGCCGACCCGACCAAAAAGGGTCACTACCCCGTGGATCGATTGTTCATTCAGCGTTACTCGTTGCCCATTGACATGCTCTGTAACGAGAAGAGTTTCTCGAATGCAGAGATCACCGCGCATGCGTTCAAGACCCTCAAGCGCGGAACGCTTGTGGGCACGCAGACCTACGGCGGCGTCATTTCCACTGGCAGCACGTCGCTCATTGACGGCACCACGGTGCGCACTCCATTCCGCGGCTGGTACACGACCGACGGAGTCGACATGGAGCTGCACGGCGCAATGCCAGACATCGTGGTCCCGCAGACTGCCGAGGACGAGAGCATGAGCCATGACGCCCAACTAGAAGCCGCGGTAGCCGACCTCCTCAAGCGCCTCTAAATAGGTGCCTATTTCAGTCGAGCAACAGGCGCTCGGGCTTTTCGATGCAGTCTTTGATGTGGACTAAGAAACTCACGGCATCTGCGCCGTCGATGATGCGGTGGTCGTAACTGAGTGCCAAGTACATCATCGGTCGCAGCGCGATCTGTCCCGGGTTTCGCGGATCTTCGATCGGGCGCTTCTTGATGGTGTGCATCCCGAGAATCGCGCTTTGCGGCGCGTTTAGGATCGGCGTGGACATCAGGCTGCCGTAAATGCCGCCGTTGGTGATGGTGAATGTGCCACCGGTCATTTCATCAACAGTGAGCTTGCCCTCGCGCGCTTTCGCGGCAAAGCCACGGATCGCCAATTCAATCTCTGCGAAACTCAGCAGTTCTGAATTGCGCAGCACCGGCACCACCAATCCGCGATCAGTCCCGACCGCGATCGAGACATCGGCATAATCGTGATACTCAACTTCATCGCCGGAAATGTACGCATTGACCTTTGGGAAGCGCTTGAGCGCGCTGCAGCATGCTTTCACAAAGAAGCTCATGAAGCCAAGGCTCACACCGTGGTGCTTCTCGAAACTTTCCTTATGTTCCGAGCGCAGGCGCATGACCTCAGTCATGTCGCACTCATTGAAGGTTGTGAGCATCGCGGCGGTGTGTTGCGCCTGCACTAAGCGCTCAGCGATTCGCTGCCTGATTTTTGGCATCTTCTCGCGCCGAATGCCGCGTGCGCCCGCGACTGCCATCGGCATCGCCGCTGGTGCCACTGGCTTCACCGGATTGGCAATCGTCGACACCGCGGTTGCCGCGCGTTCAACGTCAGCCATCACAATCCGCCCGGATGTTCCGCTGCCGGTCACCTTCGCGAGGTCGACGCCCTTGTCAGCGGCCACTTTCTTTGCAAGGGACGAAGCTTTCTTGCCATCAGTGGCATCGCTGATCACTGTGGCGGTCGCGGTCGCGACAACCACCGCCGCCGGCGCCTTCGCGCCCACGTTGCCCGTCGCCGTCGCCGGCACGGTTGCCGCGCCGCCCGCAGGCTTCGCCGCTGCCGTGTCGATCGACCCAATCGGCGCGCCCACCTTCTGATCTGCGCCAGACTGCACCTTCACGCGCAACACGCCAGCCGCTGGCGCACGCACTTCAAGCGTCGCTTTGTCACTTTCGATATCGACGAGGACCTCATCGGTCTCCACCCAGTCGCCATCATGCTTATGCCATTGACCGAGCGTTACCTCGGTGATCGATTCGCCTGGGCTCGGAACCACAATATCCAGCATGTCATTCTCCATGCGCGTTGCGCGCGGTGTCATCTACCCGAGACGCGCTGATTAGTGCGCGTTCCGGCCTTTGCCCGACGAGGGATTTTGCGTTGTCGCGGACTTACTGTCCGCGCTGTCTTTGTTTCCAACTGTTCCACGGGAAGTTCCACCGCCTGCGCCGGCAGCCTTCGCTGCACTCACCTTCGCGTCGGTTTCAGCGCCACTGCCTGCGGGCGCTCCCACGGCAGCAGACACAATCTTTGCCTGTTCCTTGGCGTGGCGCTTGGTACTGCCAACCGCCGAACTGGCCTGTGTCGGGCGACCAACGTATGCCGGTGCACTTCCGAGGTGCGTCAAGAATTTCCCGAGCATCGCTTGCCACGCACCAACGTTCTCTGGCTCTTCTTGCGCCCAGACGATCTCTGCGCCACGGTACTTCGCCGCTTGCGCACGAATTTCATCGGCGGGGAAAGGCGTCAACTGTTCGATGCGAACAAGTGCCACCGCGTCATTGCCATTCTCGCGACGCTGCGCATCAAGTTCATGGAACAACTTGCCCGTGCAGAACACCAATTTCTTGACGCGTGCGGGATCTGGTTTGGCTGGGTCTCCGATGACAGTCTGGAACTGTCCATGAGTGAACTCCGCCATCGGGCTTTGTGCAGCAGTGAGCCGCAACATGCTCTTGGGAGTCATCACAACAAGCGGCTTGCGGAAGCTGCGCTTCATCTGCCGGCGCAACACATGGAACATCTGCGCAGTGGTCGATGGATACACCACTTGAATGTTCTCATCAGTCGACTGCTGCAGGAATCGCTCCATACGACCGCTTGAATGTTCAGGACCCTGTCCCTCATATCCGTGCGGCAAGAACAGCGTGAGTCCTGACGAGCGGAACCACTTCGACTCTGCAGCCACTACGAATTGATCAAAGATCACCTGTGCGCCGTTTGCAAAGTCTCCGAACTGCGCTTCCCAAATTACCAAGGCATGCGGATCGACCAGCGAATAGCCGTATTCGAATCCAACGCACGCGCACTCTGTAAGCGGCGAATTGAACATCTCAAATCGCCCCTTGGCTCCCTTGAGATGCTTGAGCGCCATCCATTCTTCGCCAGTCTCTTGGTCAAAGATCGCGGCGTGTCGATGGCTAAATGTGCCACGCTTTACATCTTGGCCCGTGATGCGAACGGTTTCCCCGTCCTCTACCAGTGAGCCATAGGCCAGCAATTCTGCGAGCGCCCACTCCACGCCGCCTTCCTCAATCGTTGCGCGCGACTGCACGCCCTTCGCAACGGTCTTGTGCGCCGTGAATCCCTTCGGAATCTCTGCGAGCTGTGTAGCAAGTGACTTGAGTACGCGGGCCGAGACCCCGGTTTCCACCGGATCATCATTCCACGAGCCCGTCATGCCTTTCCATGCACCTTCGAACGGCGCATGCCCCGGCTCCATTGGCTTCACCTTGGCGCGCTGTTGCGCAGCATCAAGCGACGCAAAGAGCGCCTTGGTTTGGTTCTCCAACTCATCAGCGCCGATTACTCCCTCGGCCACCAATCGCTCCGCGTAGCGCGCGGCCACAGGCGTAGTACTGCGCACTCGTCGATACAAGATTGGCTGCGTAAAATTCGGCTCGTCAGTTTCGTTGTGCCCATTCTTGCGCCAGCACCACATGTCGATAAACACATCTTCACCAAATGTGGTGCGCCACTCCGATGCCAGGCGCGCCACAAATTCACACGCTTCGGCATCGCCGCCATTCACGTGGAACACGGGCGCTTCCACCATCTTTGCAACATTTGTGCAGTAAGGGCCCACATATGAATCACTGCTATTGGTGGTGAATCCAACTTGATTATTGATGACCACGTGCACTGTGCCGCCCACGTCGTAGCCAACTAGCCCAGCCATGTTGAGCGTTTCCGCTACCACGCCTTGGCCTGGCAGCGCAGCATCGCCGTGCAGAAGGACAGGAAGAACTTTGGCAATGCCATCAGGAAGTGATCGAGTTCGCTCTTGCCGGGCGCGAGTTCGTCCAGTGGCAACAGGTCCAACGAATTCCAAGTGACTCGGATTCGGGCAGAGCGAAACGCGCAGCGAAGCGCCGTCAGCGGTCTTGTACGTGCCAGTAAATCCTTGGTGGTACTTCACATCGCCGCCACCGTGCTCGAAGTGGGGATTCCACGCCTCTTCAAACTCAGTAAAGATCATCTCCGCAGGCTTGCCAGCAACATTGTGCAACACATTGACGCGCCCGCGGTGTGCCATTCCCAACACACACTCTTCGGCGCCAGCGCGCGCGGCTCCAGACAGCACGCCATCAAGAACAACAAGCAGCGATTCGCCGCCTTCGAGTCCAAAGCGCTTCTTCCCGATGAATCGCGTCGCTAGGAAATTCTCCAACCCATCTGCGGCAACTAGTTTTTCCAGAATGCGCATGCGTGCCGCAGTTCCGCCAATTGGGGAACGCAGCGACATTGATTCCATGCGCTCAGAAAGCCACGCGCGCTTGCGTGGGCACGCGACAAATCCGAATTCCGCACCGATGCTGCCGCAGTACGCGCTCTGAAGGAATCCAATGATGTCCGACAGCGTTGCGCGTGGACTCATCGGCAGCGTGCCAGTATCAAATGTCTTCGCAAGATCGCCGCCCGTCAGGCCAAATGCAGAGAGTGCCAAGTCTTGTGGCATGGGTCGAACCGTGCCAAGCGGATCAAGCTGTGCGCCAAGATGACCAAGGCGGCGATATGCGTCAATGAGCGCCTGCACCTTGGGCTGCGCCGCATCACTGGTTCCGCCCGCCTCCGAACTTCCAGTGTCACCCGTGCCAACAGCAGACTTTGCTGGGCGATCGAGACCGAGCTCGAAACCCAAGAAGAATTGGTTCCATGAGTCGCCAACTGATCCCGCGTCGCGAAGCCACGCGGCGTGCATCTGTTCGATGTACTCAGGAGACCACGCATTCACCGCGCGACCAGTGGAGGCGAGGGGCGAGTGGGGGGGTTGGCCGTGTCCCGAACTGTCTGACATGGTGTCGCGCGCTCCTCAATGTGCCATCGCAGCTCGCGATGCGCAAAGTCCGACGATTATAGAGTGAACAGCGCTTTCACGGACACGTAAATCGCCGCGCGTCTGTTCACATGAGCGCCACAGGATCGACGTCCACGGCGTAGGTCTCGCCCGGGCGCAGGATCTTCGCATTTCGGGCCGCGGTCAGAAATCGCCCAAGCATGGCAGCATTCGGCGCGGTGATCTCTACCTGCATGCGCCAGCGGTCGGAAATCCGTGCAATTGGGCAGGGCATTGGGCCAGCGACCTCGATGGCGCCGGTCGCATCCTTGCCACCATGCGCCCCTGTTGCCGCGGTCATCCCTTCCGCCTCGATCGTCAGCGCGCGTGCCAGCTCCTCGCCCATCACACGCGCCTTCTCCTCGTCAGCATCCCGGATTACCACTCGCGCCATACGTCGCCACGGCGGAAGTGCGAATCGCTCGCGGAGCGCAAGCTCTTCTGTCGCAAACGCCTCATAGTCGTGTGCCGCTGCGAGTCGGATTGCTGGAGATTCGGGTTGGAAGGTCTGCACGATCGCGCGCCCCGCCTCCGCGCTTCGACCGCAGCGACCAGACACCTGGCTCACCAATTGAAACGTGCGTTCGGCGGCGCGGAAGTCCGGCAAGTTGAGTGCGGTATCTGCATTCACCACGCCAACAAGACGCACACCCGGGAAATCAAGACCCTTGGCAATCATCTGCGTGCCCACCAAGAGTCGCACTTCGCCCGCACCGAAACGCCCAAGTGCATCATGGAAGTCATTCGCATCTTGCATTGAATCCGCATCGATGCGCAGCATCGTTGATCCGGGAACGAGCGCAGGATGAAGCCGTGCAAGTTCCTCCTCGACGCGCTGCACCCCAAGTCCGAACACCGAAACTTGCTTGCCACATACCGGGCAGGTGCGCGGCAATTTCTGCTCACCTTGGCAGTGATGGCAACGAACATATTGCGTGGCAGTTCCGCCCACCGCAGAGGGCAATTTGTGGCAAATCATGCCAGCATCACAGCGTTCGCAGCGCATCAGCCATCCGCAATGATGGTCTGCGCAGGCGATCCAGTTTCCATAGCCGCGGCGATTCAAGAGGATGAGCACTTGCCCGTTGCTATCAAGCGTTTCCTGAATCGCGCCAGCAAGCCGTGGGCCCAAGAGGTGCACGCGACGATCAGGAAATTTCTTGCGTTCCTCAGCAAAGTCAACCACTTCTACATGCGGCAGCCGCAGTCCCGGGGCACGATCGCGCAAGACATGCAGCGCGCTCGACTTTCGCTCCGTTGCGTTGAACCAACTCTCCAAACTTGGCGTGGCGCTTCCAAGAACAATCGGGCACCGCGCCATCTGCGCACGTCGAATAGCAACATCGCGCCCGTGATAGCGCGGCATCTGATCTTGTTTGTAGCTCGCGTCGTGTTCTTCATCCACCACAATCAATCCGAGCTGCTCATCTGCTACTGGCGCAAACACTGCACTGCGTGCGCCCATCACTATGCGCACTTGTCCAGATGACACAAGGTTCCAATGTTGGTTGCGCTGCGCCGCGGTGAGTCCGCTGTGCAAGATTGCTACGCGTTCGTTCGGGAAGCGAGCCATCAAGCGCCCGCCAGTCTGCGGAGTGAGTCCGATTTCTGGAACTAAGACCAAAGCCGTGCGCCCAGCAGCCAAGGTGCGCTCAATGAGCCGCATGTAGACCTCAGTCTTGCCGGCGCCGGTGACACCAAAGAGCAAGTGCTGAGAAAATCCGCCGCCGATCGTGGCACCAATCGATTCCACTATGCCGTGCTGCGCAGCAGTGAGTTGCGGCGCGACCGCTGATGCAGCACGCTCGGCGCGCCATTCCGCTTCCACCTTGCTGCGTCGCTGCGCCACAAGAATTCCAGCGGAAATCAGCCGCTTTACCGGCTCCGGCGTCCCCAATTCGGCGCGCTCGCACAGTTCACGAACGTCCATCGGCCGTTCGGCTTCTTGCGCGGTTCGCAATGCCTCGACAGCGCGCCGTTGTTGCACAGTGACACGCTTCGCTGCAGCGATCGCCACTTCCCATCCTGGCGCCAAATCAACCAGCGTGCGCGTGACAGTGCCCACGCCTTTCTTCACAGCGGCGGGCGTCATCGACGCCAAAGTCATTCCGATCGGGCACACGTAGTACGCGGAAATCCATTGCGCCAGTTCCACAAGTTGTGCGGGCATCGGCGGTGCCGCGCTCGAACGCGCTTCAACGAACTTCAGCTTTGATAGTGGTACACCCGGCATCGCATCGGCGGCCATGATGCGCACCACAATTCCCTCGACCGCAGAGTCGCCGCGCCCAAGCGGAACACGGACTCGCTCACCAGCACGCACATCTGCAAGCTCAGGCGAAAGTGCGTACGTCAGTCCATCGGGATAACGCTCGAGCGATCGTTCGACCGCCACCTGAGCAAGGAGCGAAACAGTACGGTCGCCGGAAGCGAACAGGGACATGCAGGGCTCGTCACGCGGAAGCGAGCGCACGTTGCGCCGCTTCCATGTCAGCGGCGGTGATTGGTCGCCTGCTGCCCATCATGGTGACGAAGCAGTCGAAGAGGTACGCAGAGTCATGCGGTCCAGGCGATGCCTCGGGGTGATATTGCACACTGAAGATCGGCTTCGAAGTATGCCTGAATCCCGCCAATGTGCCATCATTCAGGTGCATATGCGTCGGTTCACCGCCGACAGCGCGCAGAGACGCTTCGTCGACACAGAAGCCGTGATTTTGGCTAGTAATTTCAACACGACCAGTGAGCAAATTGCGCACGGGCTGGTTGGCCCCGCGATGACCAAACTTCAGCTTCCAAGTCTTGGCACCAAGGGCGAGGGCGAGCAACTGATGACCAAGGCAGATACCGAAAGTTGGTATTTCGCCGGCAATCTCGCGCAGCGTTGCGATGGTTTGCTCCACGGCAGCTGGATCGCCGGGGCCGTTGGAGATGAACAATCCGTCCGGCTTGCGCGCGCGAATTTCTGCGGCGCTCAAGTCGTGCGGCACGACTTCGATATCACAACCGCGCTCAGCAAGGTTTCGATAGATGTTGTGCTTTGCACCGCAATCAAGCGCGACCACTTTGAAAGCGCGCCCGCCATGTGATTGCCCACGCATCGTCCACTCGCCGAGTCCTTCGCGCCATGTACTGCTCTGTGTTGGGCTGACGCATCCCGCAAGATTCTGTCCCGCCATCGAAGGGAGGGCGCGCGCCATAGCAATAAGTTCTTCGTCCGATTTCGTTGCGCCAACGAAGAGCACGCCACGCAGCGCGCCCTTGGTACGCAGAATTCGCACCAAGGCCCGCGTATCGATTCCATCAATTCCAATCACGCCGTTCGCCGCAAGCCAAGCGGAGAGGCTGCTCATGGAACGATGATTACTTGGTTCCTCAATCGCCTCGCGCACCACAAAACCGCGTACGGCGGTGGAGCCGCTCTCACCATCCTCGTCGGCAATTCCGTAGTTGCCCATTTCCGTTGCGGTCATGGTCAGGATTTGCCCTGTATAGGAAGGGTCAGTCAGCGCTTCCTGGTACCCGCACATGGCAGTGTTGAAGACAACTTCGCCGCCAGCGGTCGATTTATCCGTACAAAGACCGAACGGATGGCCATGAAAGACCGTTCCGTCTTCAAGAGCGAGTCGACAGATTTTTGGTTCCATTGGCTGGGCTCGCTGGATCATGGCGGGTCGGAGTGTAACGGGTTTTGCCCGAAGTTCAGCAGTTGACGGGTTGTCCCCGAACCCGGGTCCCCCCTTTGCAGGCTGCCGGAGGGCAGGGTAGTCTCGCGCAACCTCCACCTTTGGGTTCGGTCCGTGCCGAATCTATCGATGTGGGGCGATCCTTTGGGCAACCTCGCCCGAAAGAGATGTTCGGCCAACACCGCCATGTGGCGGCGCTGGCGCTTGTCGTCTAGGAGCAGTCATGCCTCGTGAAGAGATTCGATTCGTCAGTCCGCTGAACTCGCTGCTTGCGCGTTCTTCTTCTGCGCTTAAGACGACGCTTGTGGTCGGGATGTTCGGCGTAACTGCCGTGATGCCCCACGCAGTGACTCGCCACGCGACTGCAATGCCGATCGCTCCAATGCAGGACCCTGCACCAGAGCCGACCGATCCAGCAACCGAGCCGCCAGCTGATCCTGCTCCAGAGCCGAGCGAACCAGCAACCGAGCCGCCAGCTGATCCCGCTCCAAAGCCCACCGAACCAGAGCCAACAAAGCAGGCGGCTCCGCCTGCCGAGAAGCCAGTGGCCACCAAGCCCGCGCCAACTGCGGAGCCAGCCGCGATTGAGCCCGCTGATGACACTCAGGTCACTGTTGATACAAAGCAAATCCGCTCTGCAGCACAGGCAGCAATGAAGAAGGGCGAGTGGTCGCAGGCGGCCAACGGATGGGCAACACTCCTGCAGTTCTTGCCTGGAGATGAAGAAGCAACACGCGAGCGCGCACGCGCACAGTCCATGCTCGAGGGTGGCACTGTGATCGGTAGCGTCTCAAGCGATCGCGAAGTCCGCCGCCAGCAGGCAACTGCGCAATTCAGTTCCGACATCAAGCGCTCACAGAGCCTTCTATCGCAGCAGGATTACGACCAAGCCAAACTCGCCGCCGTGACGGCGCGCACCCGCCTTGACCTTGCTCGCAATGTCCTGAACGCAGCAGAGTTCGAGCAAATGTCGACCGACGCCGAAAAATTAGTTGACCAGATCGGCGAAGAATCCCGACAGCACAAACTGACGGTTGATCAGAAAGCGCGCAACACTCAAGGTGAACAGAGCGCATCATCGCAACGCACCGAGGAAGAGAACCGCACAAAGCGCGTCAATGAAATCCTCCTCAACGTACGCAAGTTGCAAATGCAGCAGAAGTACACCGAAGCGCTGCAGGTTCTTGATAGCGCCCTCGCTCTCGACCCCAACAACTCGGCAGCGCTGACTCTTCGTGATGCACTGCATACAACAGAGATGTATGTCCGCTTTGCAGAGACTCAGAAGCGCCGCTCCTACGGATTCTCGCGTCTTGCCGACGAGGCACTCGAGGCCACTGTGCCGCAGCGCGTGAATGTTTCCGGTCCAGGACCACGTTCGACGAATGCACTCGTGACCTATCCAGAGGACTGGCAGGAACTCAGTGATCGTCGCGTCCGTGAGCCTGATTACGGAGCAAGTGGTTACCGTGAGGCAGAGGTGAATGTTCCTACCTGGAACAAACTTCAGACCACGTCGCTCCCGGTTCCGTTCACTACCGGCCCAACTCTTGAGCAAGCCTGTGACTACTTCAAGAACCAGACCAAGGTGGACTTCTTGATCGATTGGACACAGTTGAAGGAAGTGGGTCTTGAGCCAGAGCAGACCGCGGTCACCATTGACCTCGGCAGCACGAACATGGCATCAGCCATCAAGCGCGTTCTTGAGCGTGTTGTTTCTAAGAACGGCGATACCCCCCCGAGCGATCCGCTCGCTTTCGATGTGCAGGATGGCATCGTGGTCATCACCACGAAGGCGGGCGTGCAGAAGAAGCAGGTCACCTTCGTGTACGACGTACGCGACCTTCTGTTCCGCGCACCCAACTTTGACAACGCGCCTGAGTTCAACCTCAGCCAGTCCGTCCAGACTGGCGGCGGCGGCGGTGGCGGCGGTGGTGGCAGTGGTGGCGGCGGTGGCGGCGGATTCGGTGGCGGTGGCGGCGGTGGCGGCAGCGGTGGCGGCGGTGGTGGTGGCGGCGGCGGAGTGCCGTTCGGAACCCCCGGCGAAGCACCAGAGCGCGGTGACCCAGGCGAACTCATCGACCAGCTGAAGCAGCTCATTTACAACCAGGTCGATGCCAACTGGGAAGAGCGTGGCGAAGGTACTGACCGCATCGCAGAGTTCAACCGCAACCTGATTGTCACAGCTTCGCCTTCGGCGCACCGTGAGATCGAGGGTCTCCTGCAGCAGTTGCGAGCGATTCGTGCATTGCAGATCAACATCGAAGGCCGCGTTGTTCAGGTCTCCATGGACTGGTTCGAGCAGATCGGTATCGACTTCGACTTGTACTTCAACTCCAATGACCGCATGTGGTCAGCGGCGCGTGCAGTTGACCCAAACTTCCAACTTCGCGACTTCTTCTATCAGAAGGGTGGCCCAGGAAACACTGCCGGCACCACGTCGCAGACTGGCCGTCTCAAGAACCCCGTCATCTTCGGAAACGTTGCACAGCCTGGAGTCAATACCCCAGTGGGCGGCACGGGATTCCCGACGAACCAGGGTGATTTGCCAAACGGCTTCGGTCAGGACATCACCTACGGATCCGCCGTTCCAGTGCAGCCTATTGGCGTACAGAAGGGTGAAATCTCAACAGTCAACTTGCAACAGGAAGGTTTGCCGCTGGTCAATACCTTGGCGGCCGCTGGTCTCAATCCGTTCGGCCTCGCCGCAGCGGCGAGCCCGGTACTTACCACTGGATTCACCTACCTCGACGATGTTCAGGTTGACCTCCTCATCACTGCAACGCAGGCTGATCAGCGCAACGTGGTGCTCACCGCGCCGCGCCTGACCCTTTACAACTGCCAGCGTTCGTGGATTAGTGTTGCCAAGGTAATCGCGTACGTATCCAATCTCGTCCCGGTCACGGGTGACAATTCGGGTGCATTCTCGCCAGTCATCAGCCAGCTGTATGAAGGCTTCGTGCTCGACATTGAAGCATGCATTTCCGGTGATCGTAGATACGTCACGATGACGGTTCTCTTTGGTCTTAATCAGAACGCTAAGTTCACACCTACGGAGGTGACCGGTGCTGCCGGCGGCGGCGGTGGTGGCGGCGGTGGCGGTGGTCGGTCCTCGAACTTCTCTGGAACGATTCAGCTTCCTGAAGTTACAGGTACACAGATTGACACCACGGTCACTGTCCCGGACAAGGGAACTATCTTGCTCGGCGGACAGCGTTTGGTCCAGGAACTCGAAATCGAGGTCGGCGTGCCCATGCTCTCCAAGATTCCGGTGGTCAATCGCTTCTTCACGAACCGCATCACATCGAAGACAGAAACCACGTTGCTCCTGATGATCCGTCCAGAGATCATCATTCAGCAGGAGCAGGAAGATGCGTTGTTCCCGGGTCTGCGTCAGCAGATGTCGCCGGGCGCGGGCTACTAAGCCCCCGCATAGTGTTTGTCGCCCTACATCGGGAGCCTTTGGGCTCCCGATGTTCTTTTGGGAGTCCGCGGCGTATGACGGGGGTACACTTGACTGATATGGCACAGCCGCAGCAAAGTTTTATTCGGATCGCAAAGGACCCCGAGTGCACACTCGTTGAGTTCACCGAGAAGCACATCATCGATGAGGTGGTCATCCGCCAAATCGGTAATGAGTTGACGAGACTGGTAGACGATTCTCCTCGACCACGCATTGTCGTCACCTTTAAGGGGGTCGAGCATCTTTCATCGGCAGCGCTCGGCACCCTTCTGACGGTTATGAATAAGGTGAAGGCTAAGGACGGTCAGTTGCGTCTGTGCGAGATCAATGCGCAGATCATGCAAATTTTCCAGATCACCAAGTTGAACAAGATCCTGCGTATCGAGAAGGACCTCGCGTCAGCCAAGGCAAGCCTTGGCGTCCCCCAGTGAAAGGTAACCAGTCCATGACTCACCCCGCACAGGGACATGTTCATGATGGGCGCTTCGAGCGAAGCTGGGTGCTTCTTGAGCAGCGAGATTCCATCGAAGGTCTGCAGTCTGACGTCAATGATGCGCTCCTGAGTTGTGGCTACGGTGAGGCGGCCTCATTCGCCATCCGTTTGGCGCTCGAAGAAGCCTTGGTCAACGGCTTCCGCCACGGAAACAAAGGGAATCCATCCAAGCACGTCACCGTTGAGTGCAAGATCGATTCAAAGGGCGTTGAGTTAGTGGTGATCGATGAGGGCGATGGCTTTGATCCTGGTTCGGTTCCGGACCCGACTGCCGATGAGAACATCGACATCCCCTCGGGGCGCGGAATCATGCTGATGCGCGCGTACATGTCTTCGGTGGAATACCTGCACCCAGGTAACCGTCTGCGGATCTTCTATAGCAATCCAAGCGCGACAGCCTGAGGAAGGGCTCGCTCGGTAGCGCCTCCCGCCTCTGATGGGCGTGACATCGCCTGATTACCCACCTGTTCGCGCACGAATACTGTCGTAGATGCTCGCGAGCAGCCCGACCATTGGGAACTTTCCACCCATGGGGCTTGGTCCCATGCGGCGCAAGAGTGCATGTGGGACATGTTCCGTCGAAGGAGCCGACTCCGCCTCCTCAAGCGCCGCAGTTGGCCGCCAGAAGTCCGCGATGCACTGCTCAAGCGGCGGAAGCCCGCCGTTGTCTTCTTCGACGGTAGATGCCGTGGCATGCGCCTGAGAGATTCCAGACGTCTGCAGTGTCCGTTGCTCTTGAAGCCGCTCAAGTAATAATTCGCCATCAAGCCCACGCAGCGCAAAGAGCACCACGGGGTCAACCTCGATGCGCTCTCCCATGAGGTAGGCGGCCGCAGCTACATGCTTGCAGGGTTGCTCGAGCCCGCAGTCACACTCGGTATGGATCCCGTCGCCGGGAGCTGGCAACAGATGTCGCCCGACCACGGCGAAGCACTCCTCAATTGACTCTGGCACCTCTCCAGTCAGAAGTCGCGCGGCATACACCGCTTCGCTGGCCATCCGCTCGATGACCTTGTCCCATTCTTCACGGGAAAGCGGGCGAAGCATGATCTTCGCTCGATATGGGTTAACACCACGCCCTTGCACAGCGGTATCCACTAGTCCAGGCGTAACGGTGTAGTTGGCTACCTGGCCTGCGAGCGCGTACTCCATGCCGAGCATCCGCACATCTGGAGGCATTCCCGCCTCAACAGCCTGAACAAATGCCGAGGCGTGCCACGGAAGTCCCTCAAGGCCGAGTTTTCTTCGGAAACGGATGCCATGACGCACGCGACGTGGCTGTTCCAATTTCTTCTGCGATGGCCGAATACTGAAACCTTCGCTACTCATGCTCCGTCCTCCAGTGTGTTGCCGCGGAGCGAGAGCAGGTCACGCAACTGCGAGGTGTTGAGCTCGGTGAGCCATTGCTCGCCGCTGCCAATGATCTGGCTAGCTAGTTCGGTTTTCTGTTCGATCATCTGATCGATGCGTTCTTCAAGCGTGCCCACCGTGATCATCTTGTGGACATTCACGGTGCGTAGTTGACCGATACGGAACGCGCGGTCGGTGGCCTGGTTCTCAACAGCGGGATTCCACCAACGGTCATAGTGGAACACATGATTCGCCGCGGTCAGGTTCAGTCCGACGCCACCAGCCTTGAGACTAAGAATGAAGAGTGGCGATGCCGGATCTTCGCTCTGGAACCTCTGCACCAACTGATCGCGCTTGGCCTGCGGCGTTCCACCGTGCAGGAACAATGCTTCGATGTCGAGCTCTTGCCGAATCATCTGCACCAGCAAATGGCCCATCTGTCGGTACTGCGTAAAGATCAGCGCGCGGTCGCCCGCTGCGGTGAGTTCTTCAAGCATTTCCATCACTCGCAGGCTCTTGCCACTGCGTGCACTCAGTCGCGTAGCTCGCACCACATTCGCTGGAACCACGATCTTTCGCGCTGGCGGTTCCGCGGCTTGTGCGCCTTCCGCCATATCTTCCTCGGAGACTTCCGCCACTGGCGCGTTTGATGGCATTCCTTCGCGTAGGAAATGCGCAGGATGATTGCAAATCTGCTTGAGTTTGACCAACGCGCTGAGCACCAGCCCGCGACGACGAATACCTTCGGCCTGATCGACACGCTTGAGCATGTCGTTGACCACTTGTTCGTACAAGGACGCCTGTTCGGGCGTGAGCGGGATCTGTTGCCGGGTGACAACCAGCGGCGGAAGATCGCTGATGACCTTCGGGTCAGTCTTCAGGCGGCGTAGAATGAATGGTCGCACCAGTTGTCGAAGCCGCTCTGCTTGTCGCTTGTCGCGATGGCGTTCGACAGGCAGCGCAAAGCGCTTGCGGAAGTCGTTCTGCGTTCCCAGGTATCCGGGGCAGCAGAATTCCATGATTGACCACAATTCACTGAGTCGATTCTCAACCGGCGTACCAGTGAGCGCAACGCGGAACTTCGTGCGTAGGGCGCGGATTGCGGCGGTCTGCTTGGTGGGCGGGTTCTTGATGTGTTGCGCTTCGTCGAGCACCACGCGGCGCCACTCGACCTCGTTGAGGAGGTCTTTGTCGCGCGTGACGAGTGCATAGGTGCTCACTACGACGTCAACGCGTTGCGTGAGTTGTACGAATCGCTCGCCCTGTGGTCGCTCGAGGCCGTGATGCACATGCACCACGAGCTCTGGTGCAAAGCGAGTGAGTTCGCGGTGCCAGTTTCCGAGCACGCTCATTGGGGCCACCAAGAGCGTTGGTCCAACGCGTTCGCCCTCAGGGGCAACTTGCCGCTCTGCTTGTAGAAGGGCGATCAACTGAATGGTCTTGCCGAGACCCATGTCGTCGGCGAGGCACGCGCCCATGCCGAAGCGCTCGAGGAACGCCAGCCAACTCACGCCGGCGCGTTGATACGGCCGCAGCGTGCCTTGGAATCGCTCCGGCTGCTCAAGCATCGGCATCTTCTCGATCGAATCGTCTGGGCCAAAGATCTCGGAGACCCATCCCTTGGTGTCCACTCCGACGACGGGGAGCCCGCCATCAGATGCATCAAGATGCGCCATGCGCAGGGCCTCAACGAGGGTTGCCTGGCCGTTGGCGTTTTGCTTCAGGAATTTGACGCCACGCTCAAGGTCTTCTGGACGGATTTCCACCCAGCGTCCGTTGATGCGCACGAGCGGCACGCCCTTCTTGGCCAGTGCCTGGAATTCTTCAAGGGTGAGCGGGGTATCCCCGAGCGCAATCTGCCAGCTGTAGTTCACCAAGCTGTGGAGACCGACTCCGCCACTCGACTTTCCGCCTTCTCCGCCTTCGCTCGGCGATGGATCGCTATCGATGAGGAGTCGCGCGCCAACGCGGTTGGCGGTCTGCCCCCACCAATCCGGTGCAAGGACTTCGAAGCCAGCTTCTTGAAGCACAGGTTTGAAATCACGAAGGAATTGATATGCCTCCGTGGTCTTCAGTTCCATTCCCGTTGGGGCGCCTTCATCAAGGCTCTCTTCGATCTTTGGATACAGACGGCTGGCTCGACCGAGTTCGCCAAGGAGCATGTCGCAGAGTTGTTGTGTCTCTTGCGGTGAATGCCCGCGACCATTTCGGCCACCGACGGCGCGACTCCAGAGTGATTCAGCATCCACCACGATCGGCGGGCTGTCGTTGGAAACCAAGGAGAACAGCAGTCGCCATGGGTGATCGTCTTCGTGGCCATCGGGACTCGCGAGCAGTTCAGCTGGCGGCTCAAGGAGTTGCAGCAGCAGGCGCATCTCGCGACCTTCGCCGATGTCTTCGAGGTTGGCGATCCACTGCCGCGCGGTGCGCACGATGCTTGACTCCACGGTCGACGGCTGCCGCACATCAACTTGCGCGCTCAGAAGTCCAGTGAGCCATGCAACATGCGGATCACGGTCTGGGTCGCGGCCATCGAGAGCCTCGGAGTAATTCTCCAACTCCATGATGTCGCGCACGCTGGAATCAACGAACGCGCCCATGGATTGCTCAAGCAGCGTGGTTGCCGCGCCGGCTCCTTCGGCAGCGCGCACCAATGCTGGGGCGCCGCGTACGAGTGCCGTAAATTTCGTGTGGTTTGGCGCATCCTGCAGCCAAGGGCGCCATGCTGCGAACATAGCGCCGTTGCGCTCCTGCACGACGGTTGGAATCACGCGTTGGTCATTAATGAGGTGCTGAGTGAACTGCGATACCGCGTTCCACCAGCGGGCGTCATGCCCCCATGCAACGGTGTCATCCGATGATTCGGTATCGAGTACCCGCAAGAGCGCGAACGCCGTACGCGAATCAAGTGCAACAGCGGGAACTTCGATTGGTGCAAGCGAATCCTCAGGCTCTGCTACGAATCCAGCAGCGGCATCGCAGGCACTGAGTCGGTCACTTGGTAGTGGTAGTTGTCCAGCAGCTGTGTCCGAATGCGGCAAGAGCAGCATGAGTGAGGAATCAGTGAGCGAACCTTCCGCCGCGATGCGTGGGTTGTCGCCAGTGGCCACGCGCGCGTGTTCGAGCGCTGGTGCGAGTGCCGCGCGCAATTCCGCGACAGACGCAGCGTATGGATGCGTCCCTGTTGGGATCGGCGTATCACGTGCGGTGATGAATCGTTCTGCACTTTCGCCCCAAGCGCGCAGTGATCCGTGAGACCAGTTCAGGTGAAGTACAAACATCCGTGTTCCGATCGGCCCATAGGTGGCGGGGCGCAAGGCGTGAGCGTGTGGCGTGGGGTAACGGTGATAGAGAAGTGCAGTGATTGCGCTGGGATTCGAACCCAGGACCTAGCGGTTAAAAGCCGCTTGCTCTACCAACTGAGCTACGCAACCATGGTGGTGAAATTGGTGGAAGGGGAGGGGGAGCGATTATAGGAAAGTTCGGGCAAGACCGATGTCGGGTTGATTTATGTCCAATAACCAATTAGCAGCACCGCTTAAATCGGCCATTTTTGCCTGAATCGATATTTCGACATCTAGTTGGGCAAGGTCTGCGTAACACAATTGGACTTCAGGTTTCCGGAATCGCACATTCAATTCGAGGAACGTCTGAATTTCGGTGTCTTTGGGACGGGTTGGCTTCAGATTGAGGCGGCGTGTCTCCGATAAGAAGAGTGGACAACAGATTCCGAACTGACCGAACACAGCACCGCGCAACGAACCGCGCGATTATGGAGGCGAAGGGCCATGAACGACATAACAACGCTAGCACTTATCCAGAACTTCCTGAGTTACCTCACTGACGAGAGGCACTTCAGCCCTTACACGGGGCGTTGCTACGGGCTCGATCTTCGTCAGTTCGTCGACTTCATTGAGACGAAGACCGGGATGAAAGTGGACCTTGAGAAGGAGCGCAAGGCGCTCGACTCCAAGAGCACCTCGCCCGACACCATTACTGGTCGGGTGCTGAAGTGTGAAGTGGAGTTGATCCGCGAGTTCCTTTCCAAGCTTGGCGAGCAGAAGTATTCAGCAGCCACGATGGCTCGCAAGATCGCCACACTGCGCAGTTTCCATAAGTGGATGGAACGCAAGGGGCTCGCTCCAACAAATCCAATGGTCCTGATTCGTACTCCGAAACAGGCCAAGCGACTTCCGAAGGCCATCTCGGTTGAGCAGATTGAGCGGTTACTGTCTGCACCGGATGACACCGATATCTTGGGAGCGCGTGATCGCGCGATTCTCGAGACCTTGTATTCCACGGGCATCCGAGTGTCGGAGGTTGTGGCAATCAACCGCGGCGATCTGAACGACACCGGTGAAGAAATCATCATCCGTGGTAAGGGGCGACGCGAGCGCCGCGTACCGCTGGGAAGTCACGCTCTCAAGGCTTTGCGTCATTACTTGGCGATGGTCGATGCCGATCTGCAGAGCCGCGGAAAGCGCATGAATCCAGACGAATCACTCTTCGTGAACAAGAATGGCGGGAGACTCTCAAGCCGTTCGGTGCGCCGCAAGGTTGCCAAGTACTTGGTAGAGGCGAATCTTGATCCCGATATCTCGCCGCACACGATTCGTCACAGTTTCGCCACGCATCTCTTGGACAACGGCGCGGACTTGCGCGCTGTCCAGGAGCTCCTGGGTCATCAGTCGTTGAGTTCCACGCAGGTCTACACGCACTTGACCAGTGGTCGTATGCGTGATGGGTACGACAAGGCGCATCCACGCGCTGAAGCAAGCTGATAGTTCAGGCTTATTAAAATTACTATTTGTCGCACGTGACGCGGTGCTCTCCGAAGTGTGAGTGCCGCGTTCGTCGTTTTTGGAGACAGGATCTTAAAAATGAACTCGGGGACGCGGCTCCCACGCCTGAGGCCGCATCCCCGAGATTCGCCGTTGCGGAAACCGCAACGGTTGGGCGTCAGTGTCCGAAGCCGACGCCCACCCTTTTCTGAACTCTGAGCAAAGAGCGGTCTGAACCGCTCCAGCACTCCGCCCCGAGGTTTCGGCGCACGGGACACATGTCCGCCCGTGCGCCTCGAGGCGTGGTCGAGTCGCGGCCAAGGGTAAGGGCCGCGGAATTCCGGATTGTCACCTTTTCATAGATACGGCACGGGTGAGCGATAAGGTCGCACCAACATGCACAATGTCTGAATCAATATGCCACCACATTGACAATTCACAAGGAAACACACTTGAGTTGGTGCAATAGTGATAATACTCAATATGTTATAAGACCACTTTGCAAATGTATGCCTAGAACAGAATTAATCGTGTGATTATCGCCTTTAATCGCGGGATATTCATGAAATAGCCGGTGTTGAGACCGCTCTTGTCGCCCTCGGACCGGCATTCTGGGTCGTACTATTCGGACTATGAATCCAGTCGGAGACGTGATTTCGCCCCCCGGAACCCCGCTCGTTGGGGTGATCATGGGCTCCCAGTCGGATTGGGACACCATGCAGCATGCCGCACGGATGCTCACCGAGATGGGCGTTGCGCACGAATGTCGCGTGGTAAGTGCACATCGAACTCCCGATCAACTCTTTGAATACGCGGAAGCAGCGCGTGCGCGCGGTCTGCGGGCGATCATCGCTGGTGCTGGCGGGGCGGCGCATCTGCCCGGTATGTGTGCAAGTAAGACGCCGGTGCCGGTACTCGGCGTGCCGGTGTCTACAAAGACGCTGAACGGGCTGGACAGTCTGCTTTCCATCGTGCAGATGCCAGCTGGTGTTCCCGTGGCAACATTCGCCATCGGTCAAGCGGGAGCGACGAACGCCGCGCTGTTTGCAGCATCGCTCATCGCGGCAAGCGATGAGCAGGTGCGAGCACGCCTTGACTCGTTCCGTACGGCACAGACGGCCAAGGTGATGGTGCAACCAGATCCGCGTATCGGCTTGATGCCGGGCGGGCACAGCTAATGGTGGTGGGCGTTGTTGGCGGTGGCCAGCTTGGGCGAATGCTGGCGCTCGCTGGTATTCCGCTGGGGCATTCATTTCGATTTCTCGATCCGGATCCGTTGTGCCCCGCATCCGCTGTCGGCGAAGTGATCGTTGGTGCATATGACGATCATTCTGCCGTTGCGCGCTTTGTTGCGGGCATTGATGTCGCAACCTTTGAATTTGAAAATGTCCCGGTCGCCACCATGAGTGCGATTGCGGAACGTGTGCCAACGGCACCCAGTGCGCGCAGTTTGGAAACTGCTCAGGATCGAATTTCTGAGAAGGAGTTCTTTCGTTCTTGCGGTATTCGTGTTCAGCCGTTTGAGGCGGTGAACACGGAAGCGGAATTGGCAGCTGCGTGTGGGCGTATCGGATTTCCGGCAGTTCTGAAATCGCGACGTTTGGGTTACGACGGTAAGGGACAGTGCGTGGTGCGTTCGCCGCACGACCTTACCGCAGCATGGGCTGCAGTGCACGGCGCGCCAGCAATCTACGAAGCGTTTGTTGACTTTACCGCTGAGATAAGTGTCATCGCTGTGCGCTCACGCGATGGCGATGTTCGAATTTGGGCGATCAATCAGAACGAGCATCGTGCGGGAATTTTGTGGCGAACCATTTCGCCTGCACCTGCAGTGAATGATGCAGTGCGAATTGCTGCGGAGCACGCGGTGCGCGCGGCAATGGACGCGCTTGGTCATGTTGGTGTGTTGACTATTGAATTCTTTGTAACGACTGATGGGCTTGTCGCTAATGAGATGGCGCCTCGCGTGCACAACTCTGGTCACTGGACTATTGATGGCGCAGTGACAAGCCAATTTGAGAATCATGTGCGCGCGGTGACTGACGAGCCGCTTGGATCAACAGATGCGCGCGGGGTAAGCGGAATGGTGAACATCATCAGCATCATGCCGGATCGTGAAGACATTCTTTCGGTGCCCGGCGCGCGCCTTCATGATTACGGAAAGTCGCCGCGGCCGGGACGAAAGTTGGCACACGTAAATGTGTGTGCGGGCGACGAGCGAATCCGCGACGCACAAATGCGCGTGCTCGAAGATTTGGTCCGGCGCGCAACGCAAGATGTGCCAGCCGAACGCGATCAAGCAGTCGGAAATGCCTAAAAATTTGGGTAAGCCGGGTGGCTGTAGTACTTACTTCACCTCTGCCTGCGATGATGCGCGCACATGAAATTCACTACGACTCGCCTTCCGGATGGTCCGTCGCTGACGCGTGCACTCGCAGAGCACGTGTGGTCATCAACTGCGGCACGCGATGGAATAGTGGACTTGTCCGATGCGCTGGTGATGGTGCCTGCGTCCCGGGCGATTCGCGCATTTGAGCGGCATCTCATCACACTTGCAGCGGAGGCTGGGAACGCGTTTGTATCGCCGCGGGTTGTGACGCCAGCGGGACTAGCGTCAAGGTTTGTGGTTCCTTCGGCAACTGTGCTTGGCGCGCTTGGTGTTCAGTTGGCATGGCGAAACGCGATCATCAGCGCCGAAGCGCGCGTGATCACAGCGTTGGAGCCTGGTGGAATCGATGCCATTCCTGGCGAGCCACTTGAACCAGCGAGCATTGATGCGTTAGCGGTGCGAATAGCCGCATTGCATCGCGATGTGACGAGTGCCTGTTCTGATTTCGTCAGCGTGGCCGCGGAACTGCGTGCCACTATGCCGGAGTTGGATCTTGGTCGCTGGGAAGCACTGCTTGCTCTTGAGAAAGTTTGGCGGAATGCGCTTGAGCGCGAGCAATCGATTGATGAGGCGAGTGCAACACGTGCGGCGTGCAAAGCGGGGGTGTTGCACGTGGGCGGAGTCGGGCGCATCTATGTGCTCCTTGCTGATCCGGAACGGATTCAACGGGAGCTACTCGGTGCACTTGCGGCGTGTGGCATTGCTGTTTCTGTGTTAGTGCATGGCACGGAGTCGGAATTGCCGGCGCCTCTTGATGGGGATGGATTTCCAGAGCACGTGGCGTGGGCGCGAGCCGCTGTTGTGGTTCCGCAGGACATCATCATGCTTGCCGATACGCCGGCAGATCAGGCGGCGGCAGTGCTCGACGCGATTGTCGCGATGGCTGCTCCTCGGCGGAGTTGTGACATAGCGATTGCTGTTCCCGATGATGGCGTGGCGGCGCAGGTTGCGTCACTGTTGCCGGCGTGCGGTGTTGCGGTCAATGCATTGCCTTCGCGCACGGCAGCTGATGGACCACTTGGCATGTTGCTCTCTGCAATAGCGGATCATCTTGGTATGCGCTCGTGTGCAACACTCGGAGTGTTGGCGCGTCATCCTGAAGTGGAATCTTGGCTTGTTCGGCATGGCTGTGCGCGTCCAGTAGCGAATGTTTCCGAATTTGCATCATCAAGCGGTGCGGACACGTTGCCGGAGCGCATTGAATCAGGGAGCGGAGCAAATGACCGTGTCGCTGAGGTGCTTGAGCACATCGATACGTTGTTGTCGCCGCTTCGGAAATCAAAGTCAGTCTTGCAAGCGATCGCTGCGCTTCGTCATGTTCTTACTGCGGTGTCGAGTGATGCATCACTGGCAGGTCGTGAATCTGCGAGGGCATTTCACGCAGCAGCCGAAGAGCTGCTCGCGGTGCCGACCCGCTTTACGGACTGTCTTGACCCTGCCCAAATCCTCGTGCTTCTTCGCCAAGCAATGTCTGCTGCGATTCTCGCAACCGACGGAACCGACGATGGAGTGGAGTTGATGCAATGGCTCGATGCGGGCATCGATGACGCACCCGACATGGTGTTGACCGGGATGAATGATGGAATTGTTCCAGGAGGTATGGAGATTGATCCGTGGCTCCCGGATTCCGTGCGATCGCGCCTTGGAATGCCCTGCGCCATGAGGCGGCAGGCGCGCGACGCGTGGATATTGCACGCGCTCCTTTCGCGTAAGCGGTTTATCCGGCTCGTGACTGGACGGACACAGATGGCCGGCGATCCGCTGCAGCCATCGCGGTTGCTGCTTGGCCTTCATGGTGAGGCGCTTGCTCGTCGTATGGCATGGATTGGTGATCCGAAGTCGCCGCGTTCATCGGCGGCGCGCTGGGCCACAGTTGCTGCAACCGATGGGCAATTTTCAGTGAATTTAGTTCCCGCTGGGGCGAGTGAAATAAAGTCGATCAGTGTCACGGCGTTTCGCGACTATCTGAAATGTCCGGCGCTGTTCCGCCTGAAACGCGATCCGCGGTTGCTTCTGGATGGGGCGGACGAGGGCACGGTGGAACTTGATGCGCTCGGATTTGGGAATCTCGTGCATGCCGCACTGCAGGCGTGGGGTCGTGATGAGGAGCAGCGCACGATCGCCGGCGAGCCAGCGACGCTTGACGTCACTGCAATTGAGCAGCGCGTTCATGCGGCGCTTGATGGAATTCGAAATCGCGATTATCCAGAGTCAATTCGCGGGGCGTATGTGGTGCAGTTTGCTCTCGCGCGGGAGCGGTTGTCGGCGTTTGCGCGGGTGCAGGCAGCTTGGGCCGCCGATGGGTGGCAGGTTGTCCATTCTGAACTTTCATTTGCGATGCGACCACGCGACGAACATGGTCGAGCGGCGCCGGTCATTGGCAAATCGGGGCTGTATTTACAAGGTCGGATTGATCGCGTTGATGTGCACCCAGAGCGTGGATATGCCGCGCTCGACTACAAGACTTCGTTGAAGCCGAATGACCCGGAAACGGAACATCGCAAGCCGCAGGGGCGCTGGGTGGATTTGCAGTTGCCGCTGTACGCCGTCTTGCTTCGTTCCGTGGGAATCACCGTTCCTGCTACGAATCTTGGATACTTTGCGTTGCCATCCAATCCGGCGGATACCGCGGTGTTGCTGGCGTCTGATTGGAATGACGCATTCCTTGGCGAAGCAGAGGCGGAGGCGGAACGCATCGCGGCGGAAGTTGCAGCGGGCCAATTCATCCGTGATCCAGACTATGAACCTGGTGCGGATGATCCACTAGCACCCGTGTACGGAGTTGGTATGCGTGGATTGCGCGGGGAGGTGATGTCATGATTACTCGCTCCGTTGTCATTGCAAACGCTGGTAGCGGCAAGACGTACTTGCTTGCCAATCGTCTCATTCGATGGATGATTGAGGAACGACGCGCAACAAAGAGCGCCTCGCCTGATCGAATTTTGGCGGTGACATTCACGCGGAAGGCGGCTGGCGAAATTCTGGAACGCGTGCTTCGGCATCTGGCATTGGGAAGCTTTGATGCTGATGAACTGGCGAATTTTTCTGACGAGTCGCAGGTTGGCCCTGCGACGCATGAGGAATACGCGGCTGTGCTTCGCGAAGTGGTCGATGCTCTGCACAGGATGTCGATCTCGACGATCGACGGTTTTTTCATGCAAATGGCTGGCGCGTTTGCTCCAGAACTTGGTCTGCCGGAAGGGTGGCGAATTGCCGAAGACGATGAACAGCAAGCCATGCGCATGGATGCGATTGGTGAAGTCATTGCATCCGATCCGGTTCGAGCGGTTGATCTTGCTCGGCAAATGGCCGACGGACAACCGAAAGTAGAAATTCAGGCTGGAATTGATGACGCACTTGGTGGTGCGTTTGCCATTTGGGACCGATGCACACTGGGGCCTGACCCTCGCAAGCCGTGGTTGGTGCTAGCCGACGACAGTTTGAAGTTGTTCCCAAAGGCGCGGCGCTCGAGTGCGACGGCTCGCGCTGAAGCGATAGACGCAATGCGCAATGCGCCGGTTCCAGAGACGAAGTCGGGCACTCCAGTGAAGAATTGGGTGAAAGCGATTCCTCGTGTCATTCGGTTGGCTGAGGACGGTCACTGGTTTGATTTGCTCAAGGATTCGGTTGTGAGTGGCTTGCGCGATAAAGGGGTGTTCAACGGTGCGCCGGCGGCGCCAGCATTTGCGCGCGGCCTTGATGCGCTGGTGTGTCACGCTTGTGCGGAAGTGCAAGATTTGATTCGTGCACGTCTGCGGGCAACAGAAGAACTGGTGGGCAGTGTGGATAAGGTGCTGGTTCGTATGCGCCGCTCGGAAGGTGCTTACGGATTTCAGGACATCACCACGCTGGTTGCTCGTGCTCATTGTCTCGGTGGCGAAGGAACGGAAGCAATGCGCGAGCGTCTTGATCGTGCGATCCACGACCTTGCTCTCGATGAATTCCAGGACACTTCGCCCGCGCAGTGGACGGCGCTTGTTCCGCTTATCGATGAAATCATGGCCACCGGTGGCCGTCGATTCTTGGTGGTTGGTGACCCAAAGCAGTCGATTTACGCTTGGCGTGGTGGGACGCCAGCATTGTTGGCGCAGGTTGGGTCACGCCAGGGTCTTGAGGCAGACGCGCCGCTCAACACTAGCTTTCGATCAAGCCCGGTGATTCTTGATTTCGTCAACGATGTGTTCAGTGATATTTCTGGCTTAGTGAGCGGCACGGGGCTCGACGCCGGCACGAAGGGAACGGGGCGCATCTTTACGGATGCTGGGCTGGCTGAGCCAGTTGGTGTCGACCATAGCCCGTTATTACGTGCGCTTGATGGTTGGACGTTCGTCGAACATATCGCGGCGCCTCGCGTGCAGGACTTGCCGGGGTTCGTGCGCGCATTCCGCGCGTCCGGATCGGGAGCTGATGCAGTTGCGGCGACGGTTGCGGCGATCGTTGCAGACCGACATGCGCGGCGCCCCGATGCAACGATTGCCGTTCTGGTTCGATCGAATACCGAAATTACCGCGTGCGTTGCCGAACTTCGACGCGCCGGCGTGGCGGCGAGCGACGAGGGACGGTCGCAGTTACTTGATTCACCGGCAGTCACGGCAATCATGGCGCTGCTTCGGCTTGCGGACCAGCCGGATGACCGCGCTTCGCATTGGATAGTCAGTCGCGAGCCGGTGGCTTCCATCTTGGGCTTTGCGGCGATGGAAACATTTGGCGGGGCGCTGCGCAACGCAGTGAGGCGGACCGTATCTCGGCGCATGTGCGTCGCGCTTTGCACGCGGATGGATTGCCTGACTGGATTGATCGGACGATTGAACGACTTCGGTCAGTGTGTTCAGCGCGTGATTTGCAGCGTCTGAGCCAACTTTCGGCGATGGCTCATGACGCCGACGCGGCGGATGTTGCTCGGCCCGGGCACTTTGTACGGAGTGTTGAATCGCGCGGGGTGCGCGCTGCGGCCAGCGAGCGTGTTCGCGTTATGACGATCCACGCAAGCAAAGGTCTTGAGTTTGACGAGGTAGTCCTTGGCAGCATGGACCGCGCGATGGGTACTGTTGATGGCGGCGCTGGTAAGTGGTCTGTACTTGCGCCTGATCCAACGCAGGCACCGATCGCCATTGCTCCAGTGCTGGCAGGTCCAATCATGGAGTACTCCCCGATCCTCGAGGCATTCCGTCGCGAGGCGGAAGTGGGGCGTATCTTTGACGATGTGTCGTCCTTCTATGTGGGTGTCACCCGCGCTCGTGAGGCGCTGCACTTGGTGTGCGCGCCGCCGACAGTTTCAGACACCATGCGTCTGAGTGGAACGCGGATCATGCGATTGGCGTTCCCGGAATTTGAAGCAGCGCTGCGAGCAACGAAGATAGTCAATGAACGATTCTGGGAGCGCGGTGCAGATGCAGTACGCGGTGAAGTTGCGGTGCACGACCAAGGCACTTCACCACCCGCGCGGGCGGAAGTTCTTGCAGTGTCGCCCGTGCCCGCGGTGGAGCGCATTGCGCGCCCGGGTGCACGCGGTGGTCCCGCGCCGAGTTCGCATGAGCGCCTTGGTGCAGGTGGCGTTCCGCTCTTTGAGGCGGAGTTCACCGGTGCCGATGACGGCGCGCGGGGCTCGCTCGCTCACGCATGGTTTGAGCATGTGGAATGGCTGGGTGCTGACGGTATCGACCCAAGATCGGAGCTGCAGGTCTTGCGTGCGGTAGCAGTAGAGATTGGACGACCAGTTGATGCGGTCTTGGGCGCATCGGTGCGCGCCTTGGTGATGTCCGCTGCGCAGGGTCCGCTTGGTGAATGCTTGCGACCGGCGCGGTACGCGTCGTGGCGTTGCGATGCACTTGCGGTACGGAGCGAGATGCCGTTTGTAGTGCAGATTGATGGTCGTATTCAGCGCGGGCGTATGGATCGCGTTGTGCTCGGCATGCAGGGTGGACGCGTGGTGCGTGCTGAGGTGGTCGATTGGAAGACCGGCGCGCGTGATTTACGCGGGGCGGAATTCCAAGAACGGATCGCGCCCTATCGATTGCAGATGGAGGGGTACCGCCGCGCGCTTGCGGCCATGTTTGACCTCGCTCCTGACGCGGTCAGCGCAGTCCTCGCGTTTGTTGATCGCGGAGAGATATGCGAGGCGTGAATGGGCGCGAATCAGAAAGTCACAGTGAGAAATGCGCCGAGCAGTGCGTTGGGATCAACGGTGGTGCTGCGGGCATTTGAGCCGTTGGACGTTTCGACTTGCAACTGCTCGTAGAACGTTGTTCCAACAAGCATGTCGACGCGACAGGTGGGCGTGAAGTCGTAGCCAACGGTGACGAATGCGGCCCAACTTTGGTCCTCGCCGACGCCATTATTAATAGTGGGATCGCTATTTGTTCCGAGGCGGAATCGGCGCAATTGCCAGCCAATTCCGAAGGCAACATCCATCTTGGAGCCTTCGGGTTCCCAGGCAACATCGACGCCAACGAACGGGCTCGCTGGTGGGCGACGAATGGTGGAAAGCAGCCAATCATCGGCAAAGTGCCAGTGCAGCACGGGGATCGGGATGATGATCGGGTCATTCTCGATCTGTGTCACGCCGAGGACGCCGATACCGAGCATCATGTTTGCTGTTGGAGTCCAAGCAATGCTGGCGATCCCCCCGCCATACAAACTGTCTCCGGCGTCGGCATCGGATTCGCCGGCGATAGCGAAGATGCCACCGAGCGATGCCGTCCATTCGTCTGCCACTTTAAAGCTGCCGCGCGCCTGTAGACCGAAGAGGTTCACGCTGCCGAATGGATCCGAAACGCCGAGTTCGGAGACGCCGCTCCAGTGATACCAGTCGTATTCATAACCCATAGCAACGGTGACATTGAGATCGTCGGAACTGTAGACGCGCGATGAAAAGCTTCCATAGAAACGATCAGCTCCCATACTGGCGTTGTCCCCGACATCAGCACTGAATTGGTGGATGTAGCCAATGCCAGCGGAGCGGGCAGGGTGATCATCGCCGCGCTCAATCACCACAGGCGGCGAGGCGGCGGCTTCGGAAGCGGGTGGAGGTACGGGTGCGGTCGGTGCAGACGTTGGGGCTGGTCCCGCGGCGGTCGGAGTCACTGCCGCTGCAGAAGGCGTTGGATTGGGTGTTGCGACAGTGGCCGCTGCAGGCGCCGGAGGTACCGCAGGAGTTGCCTTTGTCGCGGGCGTTGGATTTGCAGGAATCGTCGATGGTGATGCGGACTTCTGAGCGACCGGCGCGGCAGCAGGTTTCACCGGCCGCGGTTCAGCCGAGTTGGGTGGGGTCAACGATGGATCTTGGCACCACGCGGGGTTTGTCGCTGACAGACCGATCGCCAGCGTGATCGCGGCGATGGTTGCGGTAAATATTCCGCCGGTGGTGGCTTCGCTGTGCATCCTCGCATCGTAAGTTCCCCCCGGATCGGTGCATGCGGGCCGGGGTCATTCAATTGGTGCCCAGATCTGCCCGGAGAGATGCATGTTGCGCCCCCGAATCGCCGATGTAGCCCCCGGACGCGGACTATGATTCCCGTCCCCCGCGGATTCCCTCGGGTTCCATATTGAGGATCGCATGCAACTGAACCTCCCGACCGGCCACTACCCAAACGGCATCCATGGCGGAATGATGGCTTCACCGAACACGCTGGCAGCAGCTGGTATCGGTCGAGACATGATTCGCCCGGAGACCCTCGCTAGCACTTCCTACCAGCGCACCCGCGAGATGACCATCGATGAACTCCTCTTGGAGAATCGGGTGGTCTTCCTTATCGGCGAAATCAATCACGCCTCCGCGGCGCGGGTGATGATGCAGATGCTGTACTTGGAAAGCCAGAAGCGTGGCCAAGACATCAACTTCTATATCAATAGTCCCGGCGGAGCTGTTGATGACACGCTCGCCATTTACGACACCATGCAGTTCATCTCCAGCGAGGTGGGCACCTATTGCATCGGTCGCGCGTATTCCGGCGGAGCAGTGCTCTTGGCCGTTGGTCAGAAGGGCAAGCGCATCATTCTGCCGCATGCCAAGGTGATGATTCACCAGCCACACGGCGGCGTGTACGGCCAGACCTCGGACATTCAGATCCAGGCCGAAATGATTCTCAAGATGAAGCGTCAGCTGAATGAGATTCTTGCCAAGCACACTGGTCAGCCTGTTGAGACGGTGACCAAGGATGCTGAGCGCGATAAGTATTTCAATGCAGAAGAGGCCAAGGCCTACGGTTTGGTTGACGAAGTGGCGACCTTCCCAGAGAAGGGCAAGCGTTGACGCGAGCGGAGTTGCTCAACTTAATGTCCGCCACGCCGATGTTGGCTAGCCCGATCTCTTCGAGTGCGGAGTGGCTCTCGGATGTGTGGTCGATTACCTCGAATCATGCTGATCCAGGCGCTGATCCTCGCCGCGACGAAGATGATGACGATGAGCCGCGCTGGATTTCGGTGCCGCTCGTGGTCGACAAGCGTGGCAAGAGCGAGGAATTAGTAGACCTCTACAGTCGGCTTCTGCGTGATCGCGTCATCTTTGTGGGTGCGCCAATTTCTCGCCCGCTCGCGCAGGTGGTCACGGCACAACTGTTGTTCCTTTGGAACGAAGATCCCACTGCTGAGATCAGCATGTACATCAACAGCCCCGGTGGATCAATCTCCGACGGGCTGGCAATCATTGACACGATGCGTTCGGTGACCTGCCCGGTATCGACGTTTATCGTCGGCCAAGCCGCGAGTATGGCCAGTGTGATCGCCTGTTGTGGGGCAAAGGGTCGTCGCTTTGCATTGCGCAACGCGGAGAACTTGGTCCATCAAGGTCGCATTGGCGGATTTGAGGGTCAGGCAACTGACCTCGAGATCTTCGCACGGCAGATGCAGCGCATTGAAGATGTTTGCAACAATCTCTATGCCGAGGCAACTGGCCACTCCATGGAGAAGATCGCCGCCGATTGCGAGCGCGATATGTGGCTCAATTCCCAAGAAATGCTTGAGTACGGACTCATTGACCGAATCATCGAACGCATGCCTGTGGCGCCGCATCCGGCGCAGTGAGATAGGAATACGAACACCATGACATTGATCCCCATCGTCATTGAAAAAACCGGTCGCGGCGAGCGCGCCTACGACATCTATAGTCGCCTCCTGAATGATCGCATCATCTTCCTAGGCGGCGGCGTCTCGGACACGATGGCGAATTTGGTGGTGGCGCAGCTTCTGTTCCTTGCTAATGAGGATCCGAAGGCGGAGGTCAGCATGTATGTCAATAGTCCAGGTGGCAGCGTTAGCGCTGGTCTTGGAATTGTTGACACCATGCGATTTGTGCCATGCCCAGTGGCGACATACATCATTGGGCAGGCTGCCAGTATGGGCAGTGTGATCGCTTGCAGCGGCACCAAGGGTCGTCGCTTCGCGCTGCCGCATGCTGAGAATCTGATGCACCAGCCATTGATTGGCGGAGTCATCGAGGGGCAGGCAACGGATCTTGAGATCCATGCGAAACACATCTTGCGCCTGCGTGACAAGCTGTACTCGCTTTACAGCGACAACACTGGGCAGACTCGCGAGACTATTCACAATGACTGTGACCGCGATAAGTGGCTGAATGCCCCGGAAATGCTCGCTTATGGGCTGATCGACAAGGTCCTCGATCGGTTGCCCGGGAAGTAAATCCGTTCCTGGATAAGGTGTCACGAATTACTGCCCGCGCCGTCCTGACGGCGCGGGCAGTTTCTTTCGTAGTAACGCGTGAACGCGTAGTAGCCGCGCCTCTCAGTGGCGGTCGCGGCGGCGCAACATCAAGAGCGCAAAGACTGCCAAGCCCGGCCCTGGCACGGTCTGCGGTGCGTCGCTCGAACCGAACACCCAAGCGTCCGCGCTACCGTTACTGAGCATTCGATCAGTTGCACCGAACATGGCCATCTCCCATGCGCCGTTGACCTGTGTCCAGTAGTGCCAGTAGTTCTCGACGGGCCAGAGATCGCCGTTGCCGTATTCGTAGTCGGCGCCAAGGTTGATGCCTGTCACAAAGTTACCGAATGAGTAGACGTCGTACACAATCGATGCGCCGCTTATGGACTGCGTTGCCGTCAGCAGACCATCGAACCCGTTGAGCGGTGTGTCCCAGTGGATGGTGATCTCATAGGCGTTGCCGTTGCTGAAATCCACTTGTATGGCAGACGCGTTCGCTCCCGTGCCGACCTGATAGTTGGCGACGAGCCCCGCAACGGCGTTTGACTGAGTAAGAACGACTGCTGCGAGTGACGCAGCGATGGACAATGTCCGGTGCTTCGAAAGCATTCGCGATCCTTCATTCCTGATGTGCGCAGGAAATCGACGTTTCATTCGGACTTCGGTCGACCCGGCTCGCTCGAACCCACGCGGGTACGGCCTACGGTGACGCATTCGCTGCGGAATTTGACCGCATTCCTCCAAAGTCCAAAGAGCCGCGCACTGAGCGGCCAGCGGGGAGCGTAGTTGCGCGCCACCCCGCCAGCGGCACTTTCGTCCGCATATTCCAAAGGAACATCGTTGATCGCCCCCCGGGCTTACGATGTGTAGGTCTACAGAGAATCCCATGGCCGACCCACAACAAACCGAAGCTCTCATCGCTACTTTCCGCGCCGACCATGATCGCGTAAAGAAAGAGGTGCAAAAGGCCATCGTCGGTCACGAAGAAATCATCGACGGCATTCTGGTGTGCCTCTTTGCCGGCGGGCATGCGCTGCTTGAGGGCGTACCCGGACTCGGCAAGACGCTGTTAATTCGTAGCCTCGCGCAGGCGCTGCAATTAAAGTTTGGCCGCATCCAGTTCACGCCCGATCTCATGCCGGCCGATGTCACTGGTACGACCATCGTGGTGGAAACACCGTCCGGTCGTGATTTCCAGTTTCGTAAGGGTCCACTGTTCGCGCAAATTGTGCTTGCAGATGAAATCAATCGCGCTACACCGAAGACGCAGAGCGCGATGCTTGAAGCAATGCAGGAACGCAGTGTGACTGTTGGTGGCACTACCCATCAACTCGACAAGCCGTTCTTTGTGATGGCAACGCAGAATCCAATCGAGCAAGAGGGCACCTACCCACTGCCCGAAGCGCAGCTCGACCGATTCTTCTTTAAGCTTGAGGTTGGCTACTCAACACGCGCTGATTTGCGAGAAATTCTGGCGCGTACTACTGCAGGAACTATTGATGAACCGCAGAAAGTCATTGACGCGGAAACCATCATTCGCCACCAAAAACTAGTGCGCGCCGTGCGGATTTCCGACGCCGTGCAGGATTACGCGGTACGGGTGGTGTTGGCTACGCATCCGCGGGGTCAGTTCGCAACGCCGCTTGTGAATCAGTTCTTGCGTTTCGGGGCAAGTCCGCGCGCCGCACAGACGATGGTGCTCGGTGCCAAGGTGAAGGCGTTGTTGGCCGGTCGCGCCACGGTTGCGGCAGAGGACATCAAGGCAGTAGCGCTTCCCGCTCTGCGCCACCGCGTGTTGCTCAATTTCGAGGCGGAGGCCGAAGGGCGCGGCGCCGACGAGATTGTCACAAACATCGTGGAAACAGTGCCGACTGCTGCTGCTGACTTCGCATCCCGGTGAGGTAACCGCCGACCGTGCTCGTCGCTCAAGCCCATTCTTTCCGCCAGCAAACACGCCTCGCGATCACGTTGGCGTGGGTATCGGGATACACAAATATCGTTGGACTGATTACTTGCGGGACGGCTGTTTCACACGTCAGTGGGATTGCCGCTGGATTTGGGCGCGATGTTGGCGATGGTCGTTTGTCGCTCTTGGCCCTTGCTGGCTGGTTGCTAACCTGGTTCCTCGCTGGTGCGCTGGTATCTGGCATTTCAACGGACGCGGCGCGCGTGCGCGGTTGGAAATCAATCTATGTGTTCCCAATGGCAATCGAGACTATCGCGCTGATCGGATTCGGTCTCCTTGTTGCGCGCCATGCCCGCTTCCATGATGGAGATGGAATCGTGATGGTCGCTTCGCCGATGTTCGCGTCGACCGCGGTCGCCTGCTTTGCTATGGGTCTTCAGAATGCCACAATCACTCGCATCTCTGGCGGCGTAGTGCGCACGACCCACGTCACGGGCGTCATCACTGACCTTGGTCTGGAACTTGCGCACATACTTTCGCGACACGAGCCGCACCGCAAGCGAAGCACCGAGACTCCAGCCGGAATGTCGCACAGACATCGGATTGTGTTACTAGTGAGCATTGTCGGTAGCTTTGCATTCGGCGCGGGGCTGGCAGCCATGATCGTCCCTCGCCTTCATGGTTGGGCGATGATTCCGCCAGTCAGCTTCTTGCTGTGGGTTATTTATCAAGACCTTTCGAGACCGATTGCGGACCTCGAGCCAGAGACGCTGGTTGCCGAGGGTGCTGCAGTGGAGTTGCCGAGAAATGTGGCCTATTTCAGGCTTCGATGCAGCGGTTCACACAGAGGCGGATTGCATCGGTTGCCCAACATGCAACTGTGGGTGGACTCGCTGGATCCAGAAATCGATGTCGCGATCTTGGACTTGAGTGACGCTGATGATGTGGACTTTGATGGCGCCGTTGAATTGCGCGCGGTTGCCGAGCGCCTGCATCATTCTCGCCGTGCGCTGGTAATTGCCGGCGTGGACGCGCGTCGATTTGAATCACTGCGCAGCACGGGACTTATTGAGGTGATGCCCCTTGGCAGTGTGGTTGGTGATGTGGAATTGGCACTCGCGTGTGCATTGGAGCGCGCGGATCATTTCGCTCGTCGCGCTAAGAGCGAGGACTTTGCGCCGCCCTTGTCGGGCTGAGTTCAGTAATTGTCAGAGTCGAGGAGTCACTCAATCACCATGAGCCAACGGGCAGCTCACTCGATTGCTGCGTCCCATGCGGTGTCTGATGGGCTCCCGGGCACTGGTCCGCGGGTGCGGTCGGAGTCTGGATCACCGCGGTCCGCTGGGAATTCTGCGCGCATCTGTGTTCCATGCGGCGCAATCGGTGAGTAGGTCAGCGTTCCGTCGTGCCGCTCAACAAGTGCGCGCGCCACCGCAAGTCCGAGCCCTGTGCCGCGCTGGCCCTTTGTGCTTGCAAATGCCTCAAACAAGCGGGGCTGATGTTCGGTCGGCACTCCTGCGCCATTGTCATTGACATCAATACGGAACACACCACGCGCGCCATCAAGTGAGCATCGCACAGTCACGCGACCGCTCCGATCTGGCGCAGCTTCTACTGCGTTTGCAAGCAAGTTGAGAAGTACCTGATGGACAGCATTCGCATCGATGGGCGCGGGCGGCATTGACTCATCGATCTGTGTTGTCAATAGAACACCGCGGCGCTCAGCAGTTGATTTCATCAGCTCGCACGCTTCAAGGACTACCGCTCCGATGTCGGTCTCTTCAATCTCCAGCGGGCGATCCTTCGCGTAAGCAAGCATGTTCATGACGAGCCAAGAAATGCGATCAAGATTTCGAGCAACGATCGGCCAACCTTCGCGCGCCATCTCTACATCGCCACGGCGTAGCGCAAGCTCTACCGCATCTGCACCACCGCGGAGACCTTGCAGGATGTTCTTCACGCTGTGGCTGATGGTGGCAACAGTTTCGCCAATCGCCTGCAATCGAGCAGGATCTGTTTCGGCTACCAGTGGCGTTACTGCGCCGGGTTCCATTGTTTGAACACGCATCTGCGTGTCACCACAGCGAATGACATCTCCTGCTCGCAATTGCACGCGGGCTTCAATGCGCTGACCATTCACCCAGGTTCCCTGCGTACTCCGCAAGTCCCGTATGTGCCAATGACCAGCAGACGGCGTCAGTTCCGCATGGCGCCTGCTGACGGTTGGATCAATCGATCCCAGCGCCTCGGTGCTGCGTCCAATGAGTTGTGGCTCGGTATCCGGAAGCACATGTTGCTTACCGATGTCTGGTCCGGCGATCACATGCAGCACAATCATCGAGTCATTCCTCGGATATGAGCTTGCGTAGATCTGCCGCGCGTTCCGCATCGAGCAGGGTCAGTTGATATTCCTGCTCGCCCGTGCACTTGCGGTCGCCAAGCGCGAAGCACGCTAAACCAAGTACGTAGCGCGCTTGAACAGACTTGGGGTCAGCAGCGATGGCCGCCTCGGCCAGTGTTCGTGCGTCAGCCCAACGCTTGTCTTTGTATGCCACTACCGCAAGTTTCATCTGCGACGCAGCCACACTTTCTGGTGAGCCGCTCTTTGCAGCAATTTCGTAGGCAAGGCGCGCGCGTTCAACATCGCCAGTTGCTTCGAGTGCCGCGCCGCGTTGCGCATGCGCGGATGGATGCGCCGGCGCAATGGCAATGGCGCGATCAAAGGCGGTAACAGCGTCTTGGTGCCGTCCGAGTTTGTCGTAGGCGTATCCGAGTGCGGCATGTACGTCAGGGTCGTCCGGTCGCGCGCGAGCAACTTCGTCCAGTCGTTGCGCGGCATCCCCCCAATGTTTCTGTGCTAGGCAGCACCAGCCAAGAACTGCTTTCGCCTCAACTTCATTGGCATCGATGCGGATCGCATCTTCTGAGCTGCTTGTGGCCTTTCCAATGTCACCAGCATTCCACCAGTGAATGGCGAGCGCGGTGTAGATCGCAGCGCTTTCTGCGCCTGCTTCTTTGGCAACCATGAGTGCTGCGAGCGCCCTTTCAGGCTTTCCTTCGTTGTTCCAAATGTTGGCAAGGGCGAGCGCCGCCGCAGCTTGCCGTGCATCCGCGTGCAGTGCTTCTTCAAACGCTGCAACCGCTTCGTCGCGCGCGCCAGTCTTGAGTGCAAGGTGGCCAACAGTGTGCATTGCGTGGGCGCGGCGCTTGGCGTCCTTCATGGCAGGTAGCGCAACCGCCTTGCGCGCGGCCTCGAGTGCGTCTTTGGTGTTCCCAGTGGCATCAAGTGCCAGTGCAAGGTTGGTCCATGCGCCGGCCATTCCAGCATCAATGGTGAGTGCCTCGCGGTATGCGGCAATGGCTGCTACTTGATCGCCAGATTTCTGCGCCGCAATGCCGCGCGCAAATGCGTCGCGCGATTTCGTTCGCAATTCTTCCGCGAGGCGAGCTGCTTCCTTTGCGGCGATTTCTTCTGGCGCAATCCAGTCGCGAAGCGCAGTGGGCGGACCATGTACATCTTCCGAGCCCGCTTCAACAAGTTTCGGTGGAGGCGCGGGCGCGGGTGGAGGCACAGGCGCAGGCGTGGGCGCAACAGGAACTGGCGCTGCCGGGGTGCGCTGCCGGATGATCACGCTGACCGCAATGCCCACAGCAATCACGGCGGCCAAGATGAGGACGATGCGCTTTGTTCGATCCACGCCGTTGATCGTACTTCGCAACGGTACGCGCGCGCCGGGCGTCTCTTACGCGTGTTGGAAGTCGTAGATTGAGCCAACGCCAAGTAGGTCAGTCAACTCGTCGAGCGCAGAACGGGACTCACGGAGGAGTTGCGGGTCGGCAAGGTCCTTTGGGGACAGTTCCTCGCGATAATGGCGCCGCACCCATGACTCAAGGGCTACGTGACCTGCTGGCGTCCACAGGCATCCTGGAGCGACCGCTGATACCTCTTCCGGCGTCAGTGGAACCCGTAGCCGCAAGCACGCTGGCCCACCGCCGTTGCGCATGCTTTCACGGACATTCAGATAAATCACAGACTTCACTGGGCATGCGTCGCTACTGACCATTTGCTGCACAAGCCGCGCAATGCCCGGATGACCCTCACTCTCCACAGGAAGGATGAGTGCCATCACGCCATCGGGCAAAGTGATCAATTGCGAGTTGAATAGATAAGTGCGCACCGCATCCGCAACACTCACTTCAGATTCCGGCACAACGAGCGCTTGGAAATTTGGGCCAACCATTGCGGCAAGATCATCAAGGACTCGGTCTTGATCAAGTAGTGCAAGTTCATGTACGAGATAGAAAGACCCATTTCCAACAGAGATCACATCGTTATGGAATACGCCGTGGTCAATAGCCGCCGGATGTTGTTGGGCGTGGATACATCGCTCGTTGGGAATTCCGTGCAGCGCCGCGATTGCCTGACCAGCTTCAAGCGTCTGTCGCGCGGGATAGCGCGAAGGACGCCGACCGGCACCGCTTGCTTGCGCGCCGAACACAAAGAGATGAACGCCGGAAACTTCGCCACCGTTGTTGCTACTCGCCGTGAATCGCGTGTGATTGGCTGCGCCTTCATCGCCCCACGGTGATGGTGCTCCAGACGCGTTGAGGTTCGCAAGCGCATCATGAATTGCAAAGTGCCTCTCACTATGGAAGATTGCACGCAGCGTGCGAGCAGTCTGCGGCGCTTCGATGGAGCGATGCGGCATAGTTCGCAAATTGGCGACAGTCATGTGGACACGACCATCACCAGAATCTTTCGAAGGCGTCACTGTGGCAGCGTTGGCGGTCCACATTGCACTGGCACTTGATGCGCGTGCCAAGAGATGCGGCGCTTCGCGTGCGGCTGATGCGATGACGACTTCTTCCGAACCAGTGAACCCGAGAGCGTTCAACGTTGGAATGTGCGGTCGCTCTTGTGGTGGGATCCATCCTTGCACAAGCCCGAGGCGCGCGAGTGCGGCGGCTTTGGCAAGGCCTTGCAGCGCCGCGTCGCGTGGTCGGGCAATGGCACCTTGATTCGAGGTGCTTGCCACATTTCCGGGTGATAGCCCGGCATAGTTGTGGGTGGGGCCGACGATTCCGTCAAAGTTCGTTTCCGGCACGGTCGGAGCGTACCCCGCGGGCGTCTTACAATCCGCGTCCCGATGGCACGTGCTTCAGCAGCTTCTGGATCGAAGGCAACCCGCATGTCCCCCGACGCGTCGATGCGGATCGTGGTGCTTACGGGTAAGGATTCCTTCACCCGTGTCGAGCGCTCGCGGCAACTCCATGCAGCGCTGACAGAGAAATTCGGGTCCGTCGATCGATTTGAGTTTGATGGCGCATCAGCAACCTTAGCGCAGGTGATGGACGAACTGCGCTCCTATGGATTGCTCTCGCAGCACAAGCTTATTGTGATTGACAATGCTGAGTCATTCATCGGTGCCGAAGATCGCCGCCGTGCCATGGAGCGCTACGCGGAGAATCCGCAGCAAGAGAGCACGCTCCTTATGCGTGCGGGTGCGCGGTGGAATCCCGGGAAATTCGACAAGCTTGTTGAGGCGGGAGGAGGTGCGGTGATCAAGTGCGAACCTCCGACCGATCAAGAAGCAATCCGCTGGTGCGGTGCGCGAGCGGAGAAGCCTCACGGCGCACAGTTGGCGGCTGGCTCTGCGGAATTACTGGTTGAAAAGATTGGGCCGGACCTCGCGCGTATCGATACGGAACTCGCCAAATTGGCGGCCGCGGCTGGTGAGGGCAAACCAATCTCACGTGCGCTGGTTGCCGAATTTGTTGGTCTCTCGCGGGAGGAGCAATCATTTGGGTTGCAATCGGTCCTGATTCGGGAAGGGCCGCGCGCCGCGCTTGTGAAGCTGAACGAACTAGTGCGTATTTCTGGCGTTCCAGATGTGATGATTGGCTGGACCATCATCGATCTCCTTCGTAAGGCGCACGATGCGGCGCGGCTTCTGGACGAGGGGCAGAACGAATTTGCAGTTGCTAAACAGCTGAAACTTTGGGGAGATGCGCAGGCGTTGGTGTGTCGCGCCGCGCGAGCGCTTGGCACTGACGCCGCTGCCGCGCTGCTGTCTGAGTGCGTGCGCACCGATATGCGGACGAAGTCGGGGCTCAGTTCGGATAGCACCCGAACCTATGAGGCTCTATTGGTTACCATCGGAGAACGCATTCGATGAAATACACAAGCACGCTGTTCCATTGCGCCACGCTTCCGGTTCTTGCCGCAGTGACGGCGTGTTCGTCGGGGCAGCGCAGTACGCCCCCGCCGATCACTCCAGTACGCGCGTCCTCTGTGGTGATTCGTGACACCGTCGACCCATTGCCGCAGGCAGATGTGCGGCGGCAAATTGATTCACACGTTGCGGTTCATACGACGAGTTCGAGCGTTCGTCCGTCCGCGATGCCGATGTTTGAGATGACATTGCCAACAGCGAGTCCGGCGCAGGTTGCCGCAGTGCCGGAAGCGAATTCGGCAGAGGCGATGCCGACGGACACGATGCGTGCTATCGACACTGCTCCGCCCCCGCTGTTGCCGGAGCCGGCAGCGGCAGTTGCGACAACGGAGCCAGTTGCGACGGTTGCAGCGACAGCGGTGACGACGGAGCCAGAGGTTGCTGAGTCGCGGATTACAGAAGCGATGCCAGCGGCACCGGTCGAACTTCCGCCAGAACCAACGATGCCAAAGCGGGTGACTTCGAAGGGACCCGCCCCGGTAGCGCCGGCAATGCTCACTGGAACGGTGATCATTCCCGTCACCGATCGAGCCGGAGTTCGCGAGCGACCCGCTCCGACACCCGCGCGCGGGCCGGAGCCAGAACCGGCGCTTGTGCCAGCAGCCGAGCCAATGCCTGCGCCCGCACCAGAGCCAGCACCGGCGCCAGTTACAGAACCTGCGCCCGCACCAGAGCCAACGCCGGCGCCAGTTGCAGAGCCTGCGCCTGCGCCCGCACCAGAGCCAACACCGGCGCCAGTTGCAGAACCTGCGCCTGTGCCCGCACCAGAGCCAACGCCGGCGCCAGTTGCAGAACCTGCGCCTGCGCCCGCACCAGAGCCAGCACCGGCGCCAGTTACAGAACCTGCGCCTGTGCCCGCACCAGAGCCAACACCGGCGCCAGTTGCAGAACCTGCGCCTGTGCCCGCACCAGAGCCAACGCCGGCGCCAGTTGCAGAACCTGCGCCAGCGCCCGCACCAGAGCCAACAACGGCGCCAGTTGCAGAGCCAGTTCCAACTCCCGCGCCAACACCTATTCCGGCCCCAGCGCTTCTCAAGCTTGCGAATCCAGTCATTGCTTCGAAGGTTCGCGCCTTTGGCGATATCGAACCTCTTGATGCCGGCGCATTGCATGCCGGCGATCGGTTCCTCGTCTATGTTGAGTTGGTCAATTGGCCGTTCGTTCCCGGTATCGGCGGGCGCGTTGCTGCACATGCTCAGTATTCGCTTCGCATTGAGAACCTCGCGGGGTCTTCCATATGGAGCGAAGGTCCACTCGATGCAACTCATTCCGCAGCAGTGCCGACTGACGAACTCTTTATTACGCGCATGGTTCGCCTGCCAACGCCGATGCTTGCAGGCCAGTATCGCTTAGCAATCGAAGCAACCGATGTCGCAACGGGCGTCACCGCCAAGGTAAAGACACCATTCACTGTGAAATCAGCAAATACGCACTAATGCCTTGAATTTCGGCAGCGACAGCCGAAGTACAATGTCGCCCCGCCTCCCTCCCGGAGGCACCGCCAGTGCCAGACGACGCATCCAACGCACGCCCAGGACTTGACGCCCCGACAGCACCCATCGTGCCGACGGTGGTGAATGGCACCCAAGCCGATGCGTCGACGCAGTCCCTTGCGCCTGATTCACACTTGTCCAGCGGTCGCCCAAGCAAGAGCCATGGCGGCGCCATTGCGTTGGCGATTGGTGCGGTTGGAGTGGTGTTCGGAGACATTGGCACTAGCCCTTTGTATGCATTTCAGGAAACCATCGCCCACCACGGGAGTGCTGACCGCGCGTTTGTCATGGGCGTTCTGAGTTTGATTTTCTGGGCGCTCTTCCTTGTGGTCGTTGCCAAGTATCAGTTGCTGATCATGCGCGCAACCAATCGCGGCGAGGGTGGATTGTTTGCGTTGCTCTCGCTCCTGCCGCGCGGACTTCAGCGTCGCGCGGATTACCGCCTTGCTTTCTTCGGTGCGATGGCCATTATGGGCAGCGCATTGCTGTTTGGCGATGGAGTCATCACGCCATCCATATCAGTGCTTTCTGCGATGGAAGGTCTCTCCATCTTTGATGAAAGCTTGCAAGGATGGGTGGCGCCATTAACCACAGTGGTACTTGTGTTGTTCTTCGCGGTGCAACGCTTTGGAACTGGTCATATCGGTCGGATCTTCGGTCCAGTCATGCTTCTGTGGTTTAGTGTGTTGGGAATTCTTGGACTACGCGCGATCATCTCTGACCCAAGCGTGCTTGCGGCAGTGAGCCCGCACTACGCAATTCAGTTAATCGCAGCGAATCCTTCTGGAACATTCCTCCTGCTTGGCTCAATCGTCCTTGTCGTCACGGGCGCGGAGGCTTTGTATGCCGACATTGGACACTTCGGAATCGGTCCAATTCGAATCGGTTGGTTCTCGATTGTGTGGCCGTGCTTGATTCTGAATTACTTCGGGCAAGGCGCATGGGCGATTGCGAATCCGCCCGATCCTTCAGCACTGAGCTCCTACAAGCCTTTCTACGGACTCGTCCCAGCGGGCTGGGTTATTCCGATGGTTGTTCTCGCCACATTCGCAACCATTGTTGCTAGCCAAGCCATGATCTCCGGCGTCTTCTCAATGGCACGCCAAGCGATTCGACTGAACTACTTGCCACGCCTTGCGGTGGTCCATACGTCCAGTTTCACTGAAGGTCAGATCTACATTCCGTTCCTCAATTGGACCATGATGATCGGCTGCCTGACCACGGTCTTCTTGTTCCGATCCTCCACTGCGCTCGCCGATGCGTACGGCATTGCGGTAACAGCAGTCATGGGAATCACATCGCTTCTGTTTGCCGAAGTGGCAATCAAGACATGGAAGTGGAAACCGCCAGTGGTATGGCTCGTGGTCGGTTCCTTCCTCGCGATCGATATGGCATTCCTCTCCTCCAACCTGCTCAAAGTGTTCCACGGCGGTTGGTATGCGCTGGCCATCGCTGCCGCGGGTTCGATTGTGATGGTCACTTGGAATCAAGGGACATTGGCGATCGGGCGGCAGATTGCAGCACAAGGCGAGACAATTCACGAATTCCTGGCGCGGCTTTGGTCGGATGTGGTGCCACGCGTGCCGGGCACTGCAGTATTCATGACGCCATCTACGCAGGCGCCGTTTGCACTTGTGAATTTCGTCAAGCACGCGCATGTTCTGCACGAGCAAGTGATCCTTCTCTCCATCGCCCCGAGTGAACAACCGTATGTAGCCGATCGTGAGCGCGTGGTAGTTCGTTGGATGCCAGACGGATTTTGGAGTGTCTCCGCGCAGGTTGGATTCATGGAACAGCCGGATGCTCCGGCGATTCTGCGCCTTGCGCGCGAGCGCGGTTTGCCCTTCGACACGGAAGAAACCACGTACTTTGCGCGCAAGATGCAATTGGTTCCTGGCGGTCCGGCGCGTATGGCCAGTTGGCGCAAGGGCGTCTTTATCTTCCTGCATTCCAATGCCGCTGATGTGACCAGTGCGTTCAATCTTCCTTCCGATCGCACTGTTGAATTTGGCTTCCAGCTGAAGCTCTAAGCAGATCTTTTCATGCGAACAATTGCGATCAAGATGCTCTTTGGTGACACCGCAAAGTTCTACGGAATTTTGTTGGGGCTTTCCTTTGCCACGCTCTTGATCGCACAGCAGGCCAGCATCTTTGTCGGCCTGATGAGCCGCACCTACGCGCTCATTGAGGAAACGCCGCAAGCTGATCTGTGGGTTACCGATCCCACCATGCAATTTGTGGATGACACCAAGCCGATGCAGGTGACAGCCTTGCAACGGGTGCGAAGTGTGGACGGCGTTGGTTGGGCCGTTCCGCTGTTTAAGGGCCTGCTAGTTGCCAAACTTCCGAGTGGTACCCGGCAAATTTGTGATGTGGTCGGCGTCGATGATGCAAGCCTGATTGGCGTTCCAGCGCGCATGGTGAAAGGCGATGTCAGTGTTCTGCGCAAGCCGGACACCATCATCATTGAGACGCGCGGCGCGCGCTCGCGCCTTGCTCAGCCCATCAATCCAGCGGATCCGAGCGGTCCAAAGCGCCCGATTGAAATCGGCGAAGAACTTGAACTCAACGAACGTCGTGCGGTGATTGGCGGCATTGCTGAAACCAAGCCGACATTTCAAAATGTCCCAACGATCTACACCACCTATTCGCGCGCTATTGGATTTGCGCCAGCCAATCGCCGCACGCTCAGCATGATTCTGGTGAAGGCAGTGGATGGGGCTTCGATTACTGAACTGCGCGACCGTATTGCCCGGGAGACCGGCCTCGCTGTTTATACCCCGCATGATTTCGCATGGACCACAATTACTTATTGGATGACGCAGACGGGAATTCCAATCAACTTCGGAATTGCAATTGTGCTCGGTTTCTTAGTGGGCGTGGCAATTGCCGGGCAGATGTTTTACAACTTCACTCTTGACAATTTGAAGTATTTCGGAGCTATGAAAGCGATGGGGGCCACCACGCCTCGGCTTCTCGAACTTGTTGCGTTGCAAGGTGCAGTGGCAGGCGTCTTGGGGCTTGGTATCGGCTTGGGTGTGACCTCGATTGTTGGTCTGGCAATTCCGGGTGACAAATTAGCCTTCAAGATGACGTGGCACATTCCGGTGATCGCCGCTGCAGCGGTGATCTTCATTGTGGTTGCTTCTAGTCTCCTCAGCATGCGCCGCGTAGTGAAGCTCGATCCGTCCGAGGTGTTCCAAGGATGAGCGAGCCCACAAACAGCATCGTTTGCAGCGAAGTGTTCAAGACCTTTGGTGTGGGCGATTCCATGGTGCGCGCTTTGCGGGGCGTGAATCTTGAAGTGCGATTTGGAGAAATGATGGCCTTGGTTGGCCCATCAGGATGCGGCAAGACCACGCTCATTTCAATTCTTGCTGGTTTGTTGCAGCGCGATGAAGGAGCACTATCTGTGCTGGGCACCGATCCATCCGCCCTGAGCAATCACGAACGCACGATTTGGCGCGGGGAGAATGTTGGGTTCATCTTCCAACAGTTCAACCTCATTCCTCAGGTCTCTATTCTTGAGAATGTTGCCGTGCCACTCCTGCTTCGACGTCACCCCAAGCGAGACGCGTTAGATCGCGCCGCAAAACTTCTAGAAGAAGTCGGTCTGAAGGGCCGCGAATCCACGCGACCGACCAAACTTTCTGGTGGTCAGCAGCAGCGAGTAGCGATTGCTCGCGCGCTCGTCACTGGTCCGCGCCTCTTGGTATGCGACGAGCCGACGAGTGCGCTCGATGGCGCCACTGGTCAGAAAGTCATGGCTCTGATCCGCGAACTCACCGCCGCTGCCGAGCGAGTAGTGATTGTCGTGACTCACGACGAGCGTATTTATCACTTCGCGGATCGAATCGCCCACCTTGACGATGGCCGTGTTACCCACGTCAGTACCCCTGCCGAGGCACTTGCCGAATCGGCCGCCCGGATGAGCGACGCCGCTCAGCGCCATTGAACTACGCTTTCCTGCACTTCGCAGACCCCTCACCTAGGCATAGATCATGAATTGGAAGTTCATCGCACTCCCGATACTCGCAGTCGTTGGCATCGTTGCTTCGGCGTACACCGTCGCCAAGCAGAACGCAGCTCTGCCGTCGCCCCCGCCGATGGTGCCTCCGGTGACTTCGCCCTACGGCGACCGCGTCAGTGGCTCGGGAATTGTTGAGCCATCATCGGAGCTCATTGAACTTGGCGCGCCTGTGAGTGGACTCATTGAAGAAGTCATGGTGAAGGAAGGTCAGCGAGTCGTTAAGGGTGACCCGCTCTTCATCATCGATCGTCGTGCGCTCACTGCGCAGGCATTGGGTGCCGAAGCGCGCATGCTTGCCGCCGAGGCGCGTTTGGAACAGTCGCGCAGTTTGCCGAAGGCAGAGACACTCAAGCAAGCGCAGGCTCGAGCAGATCAGATGCGAGCGGCGGTGCGTGACGCGCAGGGGCGACTTGATCGACTGCGCGCTATCGGCGAAGCTGGTGCCATGAGCCACAATGAACTCCCAACGCGCGAGTTCGACCTTGCTAATGCACAATCGAAGTCCGCCGAAGCAGACGCGAATCTTGAGTTCGTTCGCAAGGGGACATACCCAGAGGATCTGCGTGTCATTGAGGCGGATGTCGCCACAGCGAAGGCAGAAGTGGGAATGATTCGCACGGAGCTCGACCGCTGCATCGCGCGCGCTCCGATTGATGCGGAAATTCTTCGCATTGACGCGCGACCTGGCCAGTATGCCGCGGCGGGGCCGGGTGCCAAGACGCAAATGACGCTTGGGGATCTTGATCCTCTCTACATCCGCGTGGATATTGATGAGCTTGATGCGTGGCGATTTAGTGATAAAGGCAAGGCAATCGCTTCGTTGCGCGGCGGCCGGCAGGCGAGTTTCCCAGTGACCTTCGTGCGCCGCGTGCCGTTAGTCATGCCCAAGAAGACGCTCTCTGGAGAGAACGCCGAGCGCATTGATACGCGCGTCTTGCAAGTGATCTATGAGTTTGTGGACCCCAAGGTTCCGGTGGCCCCTGGGCAGCTCCTTGATGTCTTTATTGAAAGTGCCGGCGATGCGGGGGCTCCGGATCCGGTGGCTGCACCCGGCGCTGCTCCGACCGCTGCTCAATCAACGTCACCTGCCAATGGCAACTGAAGCCGCTGCAGCCATGCACGCTATTGAGCGGCGCGCTGCGGCGATAGCTGTGGCTGCGGGCGTTGTGCTGATGGCGGTCAAGTTCATCGCTTGGCGAGTGACGGGTTCTTCAGCGGTCTATAGCGATGCGCTCGAGTCCATCATCAACGTTGTTGCAAGTGGATTCGCGCTCTGGGCAATTTCACAGGCGCATCGACCCGCGGATCGCACGCACCCCTATGGGCATGGGCGCTTCGAATTTGTCAGCATGTCAGTCGAAGGTGCACTCATTGGCGCCGCCGGAGCGAGCATCGTTTGGGAAGCGGTGCATCGCCTGCTCGCTGGTGATGTCAGTGTTCAGCGCATCGAATGGGGTTTGCTTCTCATTGGTGCTACCGCCATCGGAAACGGAGCGCTTGGCGCATGGTTGATGAAGCTTGGGCGCCGAAGCGGTTCGGCTGCGCTTGTGGGCGACGGTCGTCATTTGATTTCAGACGCGATTACCAGTGTCGGCGCGATCGCTGCACTCGTGGCAGTGCGAATGTCCGGACTGGCTTGGATCGATCCTCTGGTTGCAATCCTGATGGCATGCATCTTGGTTGGTCTGGGAGTTCGCATGGTGCGCCGCTCGCTTGGAGAATTGGTTGATGAGCAAGACGCGGGCGATTACGAGACGGTTCGCAAGATTCTGGACGCTCACATCAGTGGTACGGCGGGGGCCCGCGAGCCGTTGATTCGTGGTTGGCACAAGCTTCGCACGCGGCACATCGGCAGGCATCATTGGGTGGATTTCCACGTCCAAGTGGATGATTCGCTTGATGTACGGACTGCGCATGAGTTGGCATCGTCCATTGAGTATGAGATAGAGGTTGCACTTGGATGCACGGACGGCGGCAATGCCACCGCGCACATCGAGCCGTGGGACGAGCCTGCCGCTGCGACGGGTTGACTGCGGGTCGTCTGTGTTGCGGTTCAACGCTACGCTTCAGACCTATGCGCACCAGCATTCTCTCGGCACCACTCGACCTTTCTACGCTTCGCAAATTGTGGAAGCCGCGCCGTGATTCGTACGCCAATGCGCGGCTTTATGAAGACAATCGGATTCGCATTCATCGCGCCTTTACGTGGCTTGAGCATGCAGAGTCTTGTCGTGAGTCTGAACTCGACGATCGGATGCTCGCGCAGTGGGCGGGGCTATCAGCGCTGTGCGCGCGTTGGGATGTTGCGCGCAATCAGCCAATGACGGAACGCGCAGCTCTTGCGGCGTTTGTGAAGCAACTGGCAGCCACGGATCAGGACGGAATAATTGCCGCCACGCTTAACCGCGATCGCACGCTGGTGGCGAGCATGTTTGTTGATCGTTACCTCGCCCGGCACTTTGACGCTGTTGATCTCAAGGACCTGCTCGCTCGCCGCCGATGGGATCGAGTGTTAGCTCACCTTCTGGAACGATGCGCTTTAGTTCATGCGCAGTTGGCGCAGGGTGGTTCTACTTATGGCAGCCGGGAGAACCGTACTGTTCTGAAGCGCACGTCAATGATTTTGGACGCGGTTGCGCTTGCTGCGATCCAAGTGGTCATCAATCACGGGTATTCCGATGATTGGGGGGTTCTGTGCTGGCCGCCCGCTAAGAAGTAAGCGCTGAGCCGCTACGCTGCACCGCTCATGGAAGCCATCTACGAATATGACCTTGTGGTGATTGGCAGTGGTCCCGCTGGACAGAGTGCGGCAATTCAGGCAGCCAAACTTGGAAAGCGCGTGGCAATGGTCGAACGCAAGCGCGGCGTTGGCGGGGTGTCGGTGCACCTCGGAACGCTTCCTTCCAAGACCTTTCGTGAAGCTGTCATTAGCCTGAAGCGGGGTACTGTCCAAAGGTCTCTCGAGGCAATCGGTGTTGATCATGTTCAGATGACGATGCCGCAATTACTCGAGCGTGTTTCCTCAGTGATTCAGGAAGAGCAACAGCTCATCCGCTCGATGTTGGTTCGCAACGGAGTGAAAATTTTCTGGGGGTTTGCATCCTTTGTTGATGCAAACACAATCATGATCGACAGCGCGGATGGCGATCGGACTGTTACCACAGCTTTCACACTGGTCGCCTCTGGCACGCGACCTGTGATCCCGGCGGGGTGCCCTGATCAATCAAGCGAAGAGTCGCCGATTGTGCTGACCAGTGACACAGTCGGAAAGCTTCGCGAGATCCCCCGCACTTTGGTTGTTGTTGGTGGCGGAGTCATTGGTATTGAATATGCTTCATTCTTTGCATCGCTCGGGACGAAGGTCACGCTGGTAGAGCGCGCCGCGCGGCCGATTTCATTCATGGATCACGAAGCCGTGGATGAACTCATGCATGAGATGCGCACGCATGACATGATCTTCCGGTGCAACGAAAACGTCACCTCGATCGCGGTTCTTGAAGAGCCAACGCGTCGCGTCCAAGTAGAACTAGAAAGCGGCAAGCGCGTCACTGCCGATGCCGCAGTCATTTCAGGTGGGCGGCAGGGATGCGTGGAAGGGATGCACCTTGAGTGCGCGGGGCTTGTCGCTGACGAGCGCGGGCGGATCAAGGTTGATGATTATTACCGAACTACTACGCCTTCGATCTTTGCCGCTGGCGACCTGATTGGCTTTCCGTCACTTTCAGCCACCAGTGCAGCGCAGGGTCGGATCGCTGCACTTGCAATGTTCGGTGCGCCAGTCAGTCCGATGGGCGATAGTTATCCCGTCGGCATCTACGCAATTCCCGAACTGAGTAGCGCTGGTGCCACAGAGCAGAAGTTGAGTGCAGATAAAGTTCCGTATGAAATCGGCGTTGCCAGATACAGTGAAATCGCGCGCGGGAAAATAGACCAAACCGCTGACGGATTCCTGAAACTGATCTTCCATCGCGAAACGCGCGTGCTGCTTGGCGTGCACATTCTTGGCGCAAATGCAACTGAGTTGGTGCACATTGGGCAGGCGGTCATTCGCCTGAGTGGCGGCTTGGACTTCTTCCTGTCCAACGTCTTCAACTATCCGACTTACGCGGAGTGCTACCGAGTGGCTGCTCTCAATGCGTACAACAACATGCGCGCTAGTGCCGGTGAGTGACGTGTCGCTACGGCTCGGGTCGCCCGCGCCCAATCATGCCCTTGCCAAACTTGCGTTCAATGGCATCGGCGACGCGGTCAACGGTGCGATCACGCTCGGCTTGTGGATCGGCGAACAGTGATGCTTGGGTTTCGTCGCCGGGCGCCGTGCACTCAAGCCGCACGCCAATCAATCGAACTGCTACGAACTCTCGTGCGGCCCAGCGCTTGAAGAGATCCTTGGCGGCGGCAAGAATCACGAGCGTCCGATCAGTGTCCGCATCAAGAGTGGTGCTGCGCGTGATGGTCTCAAAGTCGCCGAAGCGGATCTTGATGGTGATGCGCCGCGTGGTGCTCCCGTTGCTTCGCAACCGCCGTGCTGCGCTTTCCACCAGAAATAGCAGCGTTTCTAGGATGGATTCCTGATCGCTGACGTCGTCTGCAAAGGTGGTCTCGTGACCAACACCTTTGCGATCACGGACGGTTTCTACGGCGCGGCTGTCAATACCGAGCGCCCGCGATCGCATGTCAATTGCGTGGTGTCCAAGCTGTGCAAGCACATCATGTTCAGCCATGAGCTGCAGGTCGCCAAACGTATTCACCTTTGCCGCGTGGAATCGTGGAAGTGACTTTGGTCCGATGCCCCACATGCGCTCGATACCGATCGGCGCGAGCCAGTTTGCAAGGAGTGAAGAGTCATCGAGTGGCGATTCGGTGATTCCGTCCGGCTTGTTCATGTCGCTTGCGAGTTTGGCAACAAACTTGTTGGCACCAATCCCAACGCTGACTGTTAGGCCGAGTTCTGTTTGCGTTGCTGCGCGGATAGCGCGGGCAATGCTCAGTCCATCACCATGCAGCAGTCGGCTACCCGTGACATCAATGAATGCCTCGTCCACACTGAGCGCTTCGACGAGTGGGGAGTAGCGCCCAAGGATCTCCATGAACTGATCACTCAGTTCCGAGTAACGCTCAAAGCGGGGCGTCGCCACCACGGCGTGCGGACAGAGTGCCAGGGCGCGTGTCATAGGCATAGCGCTTCGGCATCCAAATCGACGTGCCTCGTAGCTAGCCGTAGCGACCACGCTTCGTCCCGAGCGTCCGCCAACAAGCACCGGCTGACCGCGCATTTCTGGGTGGTCCAGTTGCTCTACCGACGCAAAAAAAGCGTCAAGATCGGCATGGAGAATCGTGCGCGGCGCGGTCATCTTGCAACACCGTACTTCCATCGGGGTACGCTTGGAACATGCATTCCGCGATTGTCATTGCTGACGCCATTTCGCCAGTCCTAGAGTCCTTTGGTCGGCTGCACCCATTGATGGTTCATCTGCCGCTTGGGCTCGTGTTTGCAGCCTTTGCCGTCGAAGTGACGCGCCTCATTCAGAGGCGACCGACGGTTTCCGCCTTCACACCGATTGCGTTGGGTCTTGCAGCGCTTGGTGCCGTAGCAGCGAGTGGTACAGGGTGGTTCTTTGCCGAGAGTGAGGCCAGCTCGGATCTACTCTTCTGGCATCGATGGTTGGGGATCGCGGCGTCCATCGTCCTGATCGCTCTTGCTTGGTTAGCAGCGCGCGCAACGCGTAGTTCCGGTGAAGGCGCACAAATCACCCCAATCGTGCGGAGTGTGCTCCTTGCATCAGTATTGTTGGTGGGATGGGTTGGACATCTTGGCGGTGACATGGTGTGGGGCGAAAATTACGTGTTGCAGCCGATCCTCAAGGCATTGGGTGGCGCGCCAGCGAAGGACGACACAGGAGCGAAGCAAGGGGCGGGGAGTGGCACAGCTTCCGCAGGCACGACTCCAGGAAGTGACACAGAACTAGACAAACTGGCGTACTACACATCGAATGTGTTGCCCATTCTTCAGGATCGCTGCTATGAGTGCCATGGCAATGGAAAGCACAAGGGCAGTCTCTCGATGGATGTGAGATCCTCGCTAGTTTCTCGCGATTCCCGCGGGTCTTGGATTGTCCAGGCCGGTGATCCTGCACACAGCCTGATGATTGAGCGTTGCATGCTCCCTGCGGAAGATGATGACGCCATGCCCCCCAAGGGCGATCGATTGAAGGCGTCGCAACTCGAGGTACTTCGAACATGGATTGCTGCTGGTGCGGTGATGCCGGCGGGGAGTGCAGCAGGCGAAGCGAGTGAGGCAGGCGGAGTCCGTGGCGCGCCAGTGCCCGCATCCACCGCCGAGAGTCGCGGTCCAGTGAAGGTCGGCAAAGGCCGAACTGCTGGTTTGCCGGCGTTGTCTGATTCGCAGGTGGCTGAGGCGGCCGCTCTGCGCGGAAAGGGGATCAATGCTGTTCCGCTCTCTGTCGGGGCGTCGACATTTGCGGTGAGTATTCCGGGCGGAAAGGGTGTGGGCGATGTCGCCCTTGCTGCACTCATTCCGATTGCGCCGCAGATTGAGGAACTGTCGTTTGCGCGTGCATCAGTTTCCGATGCTGGCATGATGCAAATGCCAGCAATGCCATTGGTTCGCTCGGTGCGCGTAGACAACACGGCATTGACCGATGTCGGCATCACTGTGCTCTTGTCTCGGACACTTGAAGCAGAGACGGTGAACTTGGTGAGCACCAGTGCCACCGACGGTGTCTTCACGGTGCTCGCCAAATTGCCGCGTTTGCAGCGCGTATATGTGTTCAACACCCAGATCACGGCGCAGGGAATTGATCGCTTTCGGGCTGCCCACCCTGGTGTGGAAATTGTGGTCGGAGCCGCCGTGCCGGGCACCTCCGGGACCGCAGGGCCACCGGTTGGCCCTTAATGTGCAGTTCTCGGGCTTGCGACCACTAAACAGGGCGGTTTCATGGCAACCCAGGGTGCGCTCACAGGTAATTTAGAAACCTATGGATAACACACGACGATCGTTCTTGACGACCGCTGCTGCTCTCGGCGCTGCGGGTTTCGCTGCATCGATCGCCTCTCGTTCATTCGGCAACTCGCAGGTGGGCGGTAGCACTCCTGTTGGCGCGGGTTCAGCCACGCCACCAACCGTTCCTCCCGCAGCGCCTGCGGCAATGATTGTCGGCAGTGGATCCACGCGCTATGAAGTTCATCACGATTGGCTTGTGCCACCGCCCGGTGGTGCAGCATTCGGTGACACCCACGGCGTTGCGCAGGATGCCAAGGGAAACATCTACTTAGCACACACCGTGCACCCGTCGAGCACCCTGAAGGACGCGGTCTATGTGTATTCCTCAGATGGCAAGTTCCTACGCAGCTTCGGCAAGGAATTTGCCGGCGGCGCGCACGGCATGGACTTGCATACCGAGAATGGAACCGAGTTCCTGTACCACTGCGATACTGGTCGGCGCATGGTCGTCAAGACCACGCTTGATGGCACGGTTCTGTGGGAAGCGGGCTGCCCAATGGAGAGTGGCGTGTATGAGTCCGCCGACAAGTGGTGCCCAACCAATTCGGCGTTTGGTCCCGATGGAACGGTGTTCATCGGTGATGGCTACGGCTCCAGTTTCATCCACGCATTCTCGGCTGACGGCAAGTGGAAGAAGATCATTGCTCGTCCTGGTAAGGATCCAGGTCAAGTGGCGTGCCCGCACGGCATTTATGTTGACTCGCGTGGCACGAATTTCACGCGCGAACCGGCGCTCGTGGTGGCTGACCGCGGTAATCGACGCATTCAGTACATGTCCCTCGACGGCGCGCATCTTGGATTTGTGACTAACAGCATGCGTCAGCCCTGCGACATGAAGGTTCGCGGCGACCGCATGCTGGTTCCTGACCTTGACAGCGTTGTCACGATTCTTGACGCCAAGAATGCCCCGATTGTCCAGCTCTGCGATGGCAACCCGAGCGCCCTCCGCGGTGCTTCGCGTGACCAGTTCATCCCAGGCAAGTTCGTCCATCCGCATGACGCGATTTGGCTTGCCAATGGCGACATCTTGGTCGCTGAATGGGTGCCAATTGGCCGAGTGACGCTGCTGCGTTCCGTGTCCTAAGTCATTGGTCGCAATGAAGCGCTAGAACAGGTCACCGAGATCGCACAGTCGGTCTCGCGCGCCTGTGGGCGCATCATTATCGGTCTTATGAACGCATTCATTTCGGTGATTTCATTTGCAGCGTGGGTTAGCGCATTCGATTGTCCTCGTGAGTCTGGCGGCCTTCGGGTCGGGACTCGGAGGGCTCCGTGCTTTGCGGAGATCGCTTTGGACCCGCTGACGGTAAATGGCGGCGGGTAGGCAACAAAGCCGGACGGCTGCGCATGCGCGCCGTCCGGTCGTTGCCGTTTTCAGTGTGTTCACTCGTCTGGTCGCGCCCCTGACGCACACCACTGCATGAACACACCAATGGTGAGCTTTACGGTGGCCGAGACCATTCTGCGCTGTGACGTCGCTCCGCGCGCTGCTCCAAGGTGTTCGCCGAGCAGTGCGCCCGTAATATCAACTCGCCGTCTTTCGCTGTCCATCGTCGAACGAATCATTCGATCGATGTTGCGGCTGACTGATGAAGCATCAGGGAGCAAGATTCCGGCTGGCGCGATGAGTGCAGGGCAATAGGAATTTCCAACCATGGCGCGCTGTATGTGCAATTCACGCTGCAGCGCAGCGACGAATGCCAGCCCCGGTGTTGGCTGAGTCGCGTCAGTATCGGTCATCGCCCCGCTGCGAATACTCGCTGATTGTTGTGCCGTCGCGCCGTCGCGACAGGCTTTCTGTAGCGCCGCAATTGTTGCATGAGCACAGATATCCCAGCCCGCTCGCGTGGCGGAAATGGCGTCTTCATCAAGCGGGTCTCGTAACGCAGCGGACACCGTGTCAGTTGCAAATCGCACCGAATATTCCATCGGATCGCTCACAGCGGAGCCATCTTGTATTGCAACTGAAAGAACCGCACGCGCGTCGCTCGCGATGGCGTCGGCTCGCGATTGGTTTATCTCATAGAGATCGGCGCTGTGTTGCGAACACACCAGGCAGAGTTCAGCGATCATTGCGGATGAAACGAATTTGTCGCGGACATGTGAAATAATTTCCGCTTGCACCGCATCATGAAGTACGAGCGCGCCATCATGTAGCAACGAAGCATCGCACTCAGTGGACACGCGTTTTAATGGATCAAGTGAATCGTCAGCATTGATTCCATCAGTAGCATCCCAGCCTGGTTGATCGCCTGCGTGACTCGTGCCAGTGTGTGCAACTTCATCGTCGGATATGTCAGCAATGAGCGCCAGCCGCGTTGCGAATCGACCATAGCCCGCCGATTTCCAGCGGCGAATTGCCAATAGCGCATCATCACGGCTAGTGATTGGAATCCAACGCGCAATGAGAGTTGCATCGCACGCGGCATCCATGCCCCCGTCAAGTATGTGCATGGCCGCCAATTCCCATTCGGCGGCGCGCTCGGTGGTGGTTGCTTCGCACGCTTCATGTTGCGCATTAATTGCCGCCAAGGCACGCTGGACTTCATCAATGGATTGCGCAGAAATTGCCGCGGCGAACTGCGCCGCAAGCGCGCTGTGAGTGCTTTCAGTTGCTAGCAATCGACTATCACGATCGATACACCACGGGTCTGAATTCACCGCTGCCATGAGCCGCACTGATGTAAATGTCGCCCACGCGCGACAGCGCCCATCCACAATGAGCGCCATGCGGTCCGGTACGGTGGCATTCATCTCATCTTTGGCAACGCGGTCGCGCTCCGGATCTGCAGATCGAAATGCAATCGCAATGCGCGCGCCGAGCGGGAATTGCACAATCTCTGAGCGTGCACGGTGTGGCGTGCGGCTTGCTTCGACACCTTCCAATTCGGTAACGATCTCTACACCTTGCTCTGAGTGGTGCATAAGTCGGACCGGACTTTGGTCGATCACTACTGATCGCAGTTCATTGCCGATCCAGCTCCACCGTTCCGTGCGCAGGAGTGTCCCATCGGTGCGCGTGATAGTGCGGATGCGCAGTGTTGCTATTGGCGCAGTGAAGTCGTCGATTTGGGTCGCGGCATTGGAAGGCGCCGCGACAACGGCGGTCATTGTGTTGTTCGAAGGGGACGATTCTTGCCTGTTAACAAGCAGGTAATCCTTCGCTCCAACGAGTCGCAGTGCATCAAATACGGCGTATATATCTGGAGGATTGTTGAAGATCGGGACGGGCTCCCAAGTTTCCGCGTGAGTGTTTCCACGATCATCTCGCAACCGCGCGCCGGTGGAGTTCAGCCAGATATCGAGTCCGTCGGGAGCAAGCGGGAAGTCGATACGCATCGGCTCCGCGATTGGTATCCGCCACCAACTACGCGCGTGAAGTGCAGCGCCAGTCGCCTCCCATGCCGCATCAATGGTCCATCCAATCATTGGCGGTGCGTCACAATTCACCCACGATTCTGATCCAGTCTGAACTTCAATGCGTAGGACTGATCGCTCCTCGTCAGCGGCAGTGCCAATTTCTGCAGGTAATCCACGGCGCGGCGACATTGGCGCCCATGCCGCAAGTGATCGCCGCGCCCGTTCCGCGCCGTCGGGATGCGACCAATTCGCTATCACGGCATCGTCCCGCCACTCCGTGCGAAACGATCGCAGTAAATCAACGCCGGGCGACCCGTTCGCGAGCGATTCCATGGCATCACGAATGAGATGAAGCGGCGCGAGTGCGGAATCGACCGTGACTTTGTGCGCGAGTAACGCATTCCAGTCGCGCCCCGATTCTTCCTGGTCTAACTGCATCCGCAATTGCAGTGCGTCAAGCTGCACTGCCGCGCGCAGGCGTTCAACGGCATCGTCCTGGCCGAATGCGCGACCTGCAATCGTCAATCCGCCGACAGTGCATGCCAACGCCCAAGCCAGCGCGCGTATGCGCCGCTTCATCTTCTGATCCATGATGTAGTTCCTTCTTTACTTTCCTTGATTGCGCACTTCGTTGCGCATGTTCTTGCTAGCAATTCAGTGCACAGAGAGAGCAACAAGCGCGAGACCAGACATGCTGGCTGCGCCATTTGCATCAACAGAAACACCGCCACTCACTATCGCTATGCCGTTTGATCGAAACACGATCGGGCGATTTGTGAACGCGCAGTACGAGCGATCCGGAGTCACGACGTACGCAGCAGTTCCAGAAACACTTCCCGCGCCCTCGAGTTTCCAATTCACTTTCTCGGAGATCTTGCCATCAATACCAATGTTGTTATCGCTGACAGCGAGTCCAAAGTGTCCATCAACAACCACCGAGTGCTCGTAACTGCTGTAGCCAACCGTTCCGTGCACGGTCTTGTCAACGATGTCTGCACTCGCGCGACCCACTGAGCTGCACGACGCAGCAATGGTCGATGATCCGCTTGCCGCGCAACCGACGCTCGGCGAGCAGGTGAGCGACAGTTCAAGCATGGCACCACCCATCGCCGCGATGGTGACGAGTCGTGGGCATGGGGTTCCTGTTCCAATCCATTCTTCGCGCTCTACCGCAGATTGGCGCGCTGTCGCCCGCTTAGTTCGCGAGCCGGCATGCCAGAAGGTGCTGAAGCCGGAAATTGATGCTTCCGCCTCAACATGGCCTGGTTGTGCGATGGCTGAGGTCTGCCAAATCCATGCAGTCGAATTGGCTGACTCGGTCATGACGGGTGTTGTCAGTGGCTTGCCTGGTGAGAGCGAGACGGTTTCAGGTACGCGTGACCACCAGCCATCGCCGCAAGCACAATCGCACATCTGCACGATGCCGCCCATTCCGCCGGTGCCTTCAGGATCCGGATTGCAGAGCCGCTCAAACATCATCGGGCATGGATCAGAGGCCGATGTCTCGCATGGCGGATTTGCCACCGCGTGCAGCGCGACAGACTCGACCGCCCCATTATGAGCATCGCTCGGCGCCCCCGTTATTGCCTGCATGGCGCACCAGCCATGTGAGTACATCGCGAAAGTTCCGATGATCGCCGTAGCTCCAACTCCTGTACGCATATTCATTCCCGTTCTCATCTCTCCCGTCCTTTCCGGCCGTCCCTTGCGTTAGCGGCCATGTGCCTTGAAGGCGCGGTGACAGTAACGCCCGTGGCGGTTTCGCCGACGACACACCGCCTTATTTCTTGTATCCCGGAAGAAATTTGCGCCGTACCATGACGGGCGTCATGCTCCGGTAGCTCAACTGGATAGAGCAGCCGCCTTCTAAGCGGCAGGTTGAGGGTTCGAGTCCCGCCCGGAGCGCTTCATTCGCCGTTGCAAACCATGCGCTTCATTGCGTCACCTATCTACCGGGCGTTTCCAGAGCTTGACG